>NZ_JBEOYR010000003.1:0-378623 GCF_040297165.1 Streptomyces sp. NPDC001851
AGAACTCGTACCAGGAGCCGTACAGGGCGCGTTCACGCTCCACCAGCAGCGGCATCGGATCGGAGGCGGTGACCAGCTCCCGCAACGGATGGCGGGCCAGCAGCGCGTCCACCTCCGGGGCCAGCGCCGCCGCGAGACGCCAGGCGGCGAGGCGGTCCTCGTCCCGCAGGGCCGCTACCACGTCCAGGACGACCGGCCGTGCCTCCTTGGGGACTCCGGCGGCCGCCCGCTCGTACAACCGGGCGCCCTCCTCCAGGACCAGTTCGGTGTCGATGCCGGCCGGGATCTTGATCCGGGCGGTGTGCCGCCAGGTCGAGAGCGGGTCGGACCAGGCCTCCACCGTGTAGGTCCAGCGGCCGGGTTCACCCGCGGTGACGGTGGCGCCCCAGCGGTCGGTGCCCGGGGCGAGCTCGCGCATCGGTGTCCAGGGGCCCGCCCGGCCTGCCGGGTCGCGCAGCACCACGTTCGCGGAGACGGCGTCGTGCCCCTCCCGGAAAACGGTGGCGGACACCTCGAACGACTCACCGGTCACCGCTTTGGCCGGCCTGCGCCCCTGCTGCACCACGGGGCGTACGTCGAGGACGGGGATACGGCCGAGGGTGGTCTCCCTGACTGGCTTCACCGCCTTCTTGCGCGTTGTCTTCTTCGAGGCCTGCTGTGCCGTTGTCTGTGCCGTTGTCTTTGCCGCTGCCGTGGCCTTGCTGCTGTTCAAGGGTGCTGACGAATGGTGCATGGCGGGCATGACCGCTCCTGTCCGCGTCAACGTGGGTGTGGCGGATGGATGTGGGGAGGTGGGTCCTGCGGAGGTGTACGGGTGACGCCTGTGGGGTGTGTACCGGAGGAGCCTTCCCATCCTGTTCGGGTGGGCAATCCGGATACTTTGTTAACTACTCACGCGTATGTCCACCCACAAGACCGGCCTCCTTCTTCCAGGTGCCCGGAGACCGCTTCCGCACGCCCCGACACCCCCACCGGGCGTCCCCACCGACGCCCGGGTAACCACTACCGTCGAGAGTGACGACGAGACGTACAGCGCGGTGCGTCTCACCCCGTGACGCGCCCGAGGTGGCATGTGAAGGCGATCCGTCGGTTCACCGTCCGTCCCGTTCTCCCCGAACCCCTCCGGCCGCTGAGCGACCTGGCGCGCAATCTGCGCTGGTCCTGGCATGCGGAAACGCGCGATCTGTTCCAGTCCGTCGATCCCGAGGCCTGGGCCGCGGCCGGGGGCGACCCGGTGCGGACCCTGGGCCGGGTGCGGCCGGCGCGGCTGGCCGAACTGGCGGGCGACCGCCGCTTCCTGCGCCGCCTCGGCGCGGCCGCCGACGACCTGGACGACTATCTGACCGGTGACCGCTGGTATCAGACACAGGCCGCCGGCCTGCCCGCCGCGGTGGCCTACTTCTCCCCCGAGTTCGGCATCACGGCCGCCCTGCCCCAGTACTCCGGCGGCCTCGGCATCCTGGCGGGGGACCATCTGAAGGCGGCCAGCGATCTCGGCGTACCCCTGATCGGGGTCGGATTGCTGTACCGCCACGGGTACTTCCGGCAGACCCTGTCCCGGGACGGCTGGCAGCAGGAGCACTACCCGGTGCTCGATCCCAACGAGCTGCCCCTCACCCAGCTGAAGGAGGCCGACGGCGCCCCGGCGCGGGTCTCGCTGGCACTGCCCGGCGGCAAGGCGCTGCACGCCCGGATCTGGCTGGCCCAGGTGGGCAGGGTGCCCCTGTTGCTGCTCGACTCGGACGTGGAGGACAACGACCTCGGCGAACGCGGGGTGACCGACCGGCTCTACGGCGGCGGCAGCGAGCACCGGCTGCTGCAGGAGATGCTGCTCGGCATAGGAGGGGTCCGGGCGGTACGGACGTACTGCCGCCTCACCGGACACCCCGAGCCGGAGGTGTTCCACACCAACGAGGGCCACGCCGGCTTCCTCGGCCTGGAACGCATCGCCGAACTGTGCGAGCAGGGCCTGGACTTCGACTCCTCCCTGGAGGCGGTGCGCGGCGGCACGGTCTTCACCACCCACACCCCCGTCCCGGCCGGCATCGACCGCTTCGACCGCGAGCTGGTCGCCCGGCACTTCGGGCCGGACGCCGAGCTCCCCGGCATCGAGGTGGACCGCGTGCTGCGCCTGGGCATGGAGACGTACCCCGGCGGCGAGCCCAACCTCTTCAACATGGCCGTGATGGGCCTCAGGCTGGCCCAGCGGGCCAACGGGGTGTCCCTGCTGCACGGACAGGTCAGCCGGGAGATGTTCGCGGGCCTGTGGCCGGGATTCGACCCCGACGAGGTGCCGATCACCTCCGTGACCAACGGCGTGCACGCGCCGACCTGGGTCGCCCCGGAGGTCCTGCGGCTCGGCGCCCGGCAGGTCGGTTCCGAGCGGGCCGAGGACGCGCTGACCGTCGGCGGCACCGACCGCTGGGACTCCCTCGCCGACATCCCGGACCAGGAGATCTGGGAGCTGCGCCGGACGCTCCGCGAGCAGCTGGTGCTGGAGGTGCGCGAGCGGCTGCGGGCGTCATGGCGTCAACGGGGCGCGGCCGATGCGGAGCTGGGCTGGATCGACGGGGTGCTGGACCCGGACGTCCTGACGATCGGCTTCGCGCGGCGCGTCCCGTCGTACAAACGCCTGACCCTGATGCTCCGGGACCGCGACCGCCTCATGGAGCTGCTCCTGCACACGGACCGACCGCTGCAGATCGTGGTCGCGGGCAAGGCCCACCCGGCGGACGACAGCGGCAAACGCCTGGTCCAGGAGCTGGTCCGGTTCGCCGACGACCCACGGGTCCGCCACCGCATCGTCTTCCTGCCCGACTACGGCATGGCGATGGCGCAGAAGCTCTACCCCGGCTGCGACATCTGGCTGAACAACCCCCTCCGCCCCTTGGAAGCGTGTGGGACGAGCGGAATGAAAGCCGCGCTGAACGGCTGCCTGAACCTCTCCGTCCTGGACGGCTGGTGGGACGAATGGTTCCAGCCGGACTTCGGCTGGGCCATCCCGACGGCGGACGGCGCGGGCACGGACCCGGACCGCCGCGACGACATCGAGGCGGCGGCGCTGTACGACCTCCTGGAGCAGCGGGTGACTCCGCGCTTCTACGAGCGGGGCCGGGGTGGACTGCCCGACCGCTGGATCACGATGGTCCGCCAGACGTTGAGCCTGCTGGGCCCGAAGGTGCTGGCCGGCCGCATGGTCCGCGAGTACGTCGACCGCCTCTACGTCCCCGCCGCGCAGGCGCACCGCGCGCTGACCCCGGACACGGCGAGCGAGCTGGCCGCCTGGAAGTCCCGGGTCCGGGCGGCCTGGCCCGGGGTGAGCGTGGACCACGTGGAGACGACGGCGACGACGGCCACGGCAGAGCTGGGCACGACGGTGGGCCTGCGGGTGCGGGTGGCCCTGGGCGATCTGTCCCCCGACGACGTCGAGGTGCAGGCGGTGTCCGGCCGCGTGGACGCGGAGGACCGCATCACGGACGCGACGGTGGTCCCCCTGAAGCCGACGGGGGCCCCCGACCTGGAGGGCCGCCTGCTGTACGAGGGCCCCCTGGCCCTGGACCGCACCGGCCCCTACGGCTACACGGTCCGCATCCTCCCGAGCCACCGCCTGCTCGCCTCCGCGGCGGAGCTGGGGCTGGTGGCGGTGCCTTCGGAGGATGTGGCGGAGGGGGCGGGGGTGTTGCTGCGGTAGGGACCGCGGCGGTCTGCGCGCTACGGCGTCTTCTTCAGGGCGTCTTCTTCAGGGCCTCGATGAAGAGGGCGAAGGATCCGGCCGGGACGGTGAGGGTGCCGGCGGCCGGATCCTTGGAGTCGCGGAGGGTGGTGTGGGTGGGGGTGGTGGCTATTTCCACGCAGTTGTTGCCGTCGTCGGGGCCCGAGTAGGACGACTTCCGCCAGTTTTCGGGGGTGTCCATGGGATGCCTCACAGCTCTTGCGCCAGCTTGTGGATGAAGTCGCGCGACCGGTCGGGGTCGAGCGATGCAGCCTCCACCTTACGGAAGCGCGTTCGAAAGGCGCTGAGCTGTGCTTCGGAGTCGATGAAGGCCGAGCCGTGGGGTACGTCACGCACGACCGTGTCCAGCTTGGGAACAGAGCCGCCGACGTACGTCATGGAGCTGGCGGCTCTTGCGAAGCCGTCCAGGTCGAAGGGGATCACCCGTACGGTGACGTCGTCCGATTCGGAGCGTTCCAGCAGCTTGCCCAGTTGGGCTCGGGAGGCGGCACGGTCACTGACTCTGATGCGCAGGGCCGCCTCGTGGACAACCAGTTCGTACGGGATGGTGAGCTGCTGGCGCCTCATGCGGTGCTGGACACGCAACTCAAGCTCTTCGTCGGTGAGTTCCGGTACGCGGGCGGAGAAGACCGCGCGGGCATAGCCCTCCGTCTGTAGCAGGCCCGGCACATACAGGATGGCCACCTCACGGAGGAACGTGGCGTGGTGGTCCAGTTCGGCCAAGTCCAGGAATGAGTTGGGCAGCGCACCCCGGAACTCCTCCCACCAGCCGTGCGTCCGGTCGGTGGCCATCGCCACCAGGGCGTCGATGAACTCTTCGTCGGTGCAGGCGTAGTGAGAGGCGAGGCGACGGACCCGCTGCTCGCTCACGCCCGCGAGCGCCGACTCGATGTGGGTGATCTGGGCGGGAGCCACGCCGAGCAGCGCGGCCGCCTGGCGGGAGTTGAGACCCGCCGCCTCACGGAGTCTGCGCAGTTCAGTTGCCAGGCGCATCTGGCGTGCCGTTGGCTCGCGCCTCTTCACCATCGACTGGCTCTCCTCACCGGCCCGTTGGCGCAACTCGTTCGGCGTCAGATTACGCGATCGACTTGCTGCGTCCCTAGATTTAGATTTACCGTCAGTGACGCATCGCACACGCAGCGGAAGCGCACCGCTCCGCCCTGCCATGACGGCTGCGGCAATGCCACCGCGCGCCACCTTCCCCTCAACGACTGGAGTTGATGACGCATGTCCGAAGACGACGACACCTGGGACTACACGCTCTACATCCCCAACGACCTGAGAGCGGTGACGGTGTGCCGCCGCACCCTGCGCCTGATCCTCACCCTGCACGGTCTGATCGGGATCGTGGACACGGCGGAACTGCTGGCGACGGAGCTGGTCTCGAACGCCGTACGGCACACCAAGGGGCCGGCGGCGCTGAGGGTCCGCCGTACGCCGGAGGGGATGGTGTGGATCGGGGCGTGGGACACGGACCCCGCCCCACCGGATCCGCCGCGCCCGCCGGAGCAGATGGCCGGCCTGGAGCTGGAGGACGGGCGGGGGCTGGGGTTGGTGAGGGCCTGCTCGGAGTACTGGGGCTGGCAGCCGACGGCGCGGTTCGGGGATCACGGGAAGTACGTGTGGTGTGAGCTGGGGGCCGCGTGATGGTGGGCCAGTCGCATGAGGCGTTGCACCGGATCTTCCAGAAGGATCCGACGCTGCTGACGAAGGCGTTACAGAAGGTGCTGCACGTGCCGTTCCCCGAGCCCAGGGAGATCGCGGCGCTGAACGTGGACCTCACCGAGATCGAACCGGTCGAGCGCCGCGTGGACACCCTGCTGCGGGCGGAGACGGACGAGGGCACGTACCTCCTGGTGGTGGAGTCGCAGGGGAAGGTGGACGAGCGCAAGCGGGGCAGCTGGCCGTACTACCTGAGCTACCTGTACGAGAAGTACCGCTGCGAGCCGGTGCTCATCGTCATCACGCAGAGCAGTACGACGGCCAGGTGGGCGTCCCGCCCGATCCGCTTCGGCTTCAGGGACTGGCACTCGCTGACGGTGCGTCCGCTGGTGCTGGGCCCGGACAACGTGCCGGTGATCGCGGACGAGCGGCAGGCCGAACGGGATGTCCCCCTTGCGGTGCTCTCGGCCATGACACACGGGCGTGGACCGCAGGCTCCGGCCATACTGGAATCCCTGGCCGCCGCCCTGCGGACCATCGACCCGGATAGTGCCGCAGTCTTCGTGCAGTTCGTCGACTCCTGCCTGGCCGATCCCCAGGCGAAGCAGATGTGGAGGGATCTGATGACGGCGATCCAGTACTTCTGGCGACACCCGCTGGCGGAACAGGTGCGGGAGGAGGGCCGGGAGCAAGGCCGGGCTGAAGCCAAGGCTGAGATGATCCTCCGTGTCCTGGAATGGCGCGGCATCCCGGTGCCCGATGCTGTCCGGGAGCGCGTGATGGCCTGCACGGACCTGGATCAGCTGGAGGTGTGGGCCCGGCGGGCGGTACATGCGGCGGAGGTGGCGGAGTTGTTCGCCACGGAGTGAGCACGTGGCCGTTGGGCCGCTCGCTTCTGGGTCAGTGTCGGGCTTCCGCGAGGTGCGTCAAGGGCGCTCCCGTTCCGCTGCGCTCCACTCCCGCGTCGCCTTCGGCGATGGCCCTGCGGGCCACCCTTGACCCACCTCGCTCCAGCCCGGGGAAGAAGCGAGCGAGCGGCCCGGAAGAGCGGTGGCCCTGACCGGTACCGGTCCCTGGGGTCGGCTGCGTGCGCGGCGTCGGCGAGGGTGCGCGGTCGCGCCTCGCAGGGACGCCGGGTGAGTTCGGCGGCTGAGAGGTCGGTGAATGGGTGCGGTGGTACGTGCGCTCTGGTGGCTTGGTGGAGGCTGGGGTGATGAGCGCGCGGGTGGGGTGCGCGCCTCGGCTCAAGGCCCGCTGCAGTGGACGATTGGCAGATTTGGGCTACTCGGCGGAGTCAGTCCGGGTGTGGAGGCGGGGATGAGCCTGGCGGTGTGGCCCAAAACCGCCAATCTGCCGCAGCGGACGGATTTGATGACGGCGATCCAGTACTTCTGGCGACACCCGCTGGCGGAACAGGTACGCGAGGAGGGCCGGGAACAGGGCCGGGCCGAGGCCAAGGCCGAGATGATCCTCCGTGTCCTGGAATGGCGCAGTATCCCGTAAGTGACCGTTGGGCCGTTCGCAGGTGCCTTCCAGGCAGGTCTGAGGCACGAGGTGCCCGTCAGGTCCAGAAACTCGCACTACCTGAACAGGATGGAACATTCCTGCCAATCGGCTTGCTCCCCGGTGAGCGCGCCCAGACGGTCACCGCAATGGGACGGTGAGCCAGGGACTTAGGGCTCGGGCATCAGTACGGCATTAAGTCTCATCGGATTGGAATCGATAAACAATCACCGTCAGTTCCTTCGATTCAACCGCAGGGGTAATAGCTTTTTCCACCTCGGCCCAGGTCAGGCGGCCGAGCCCAGAAGCGATGCGGGGCATCGCAATTCGGCTAATGCCATGCGATACTGCGTGGGTGCACATAGCTTCTACCGCATTGACAACATCGGGTAGTCGTGCTGGCGCGCGCCAATGCCTCTGCGTTCCAAGGTTATAGATGACGAGGCCCTGTGGAGTCTTCCATGGAAAGCATGCCCCTACCGGGAACTCTCCATCTTGGCACTTACGTCGATATGTGGCGTACATGTCCGGCCATCGATTCTTGAATTCAACTGCAATCCCTCGCCCCATGGCGCCGGCGCAGTTGCATCCATGTGCCAGCGCCTCGGCGTCCTGTGCTGAAAAAAGGTCCCCTTCGCGGTGAACAAGGGTCACGATCGGTCTTCCTGTTCAATGGCTCGCTGCCAAACCATATTAAATTCCTCCGGGCTGATTCTTGCCTCCGCGGGGAACTCTCCAGGCTGTAGAAGTTGATCTGTTAGCAATGGTCCCACCGTCGGGTGAGAGTTGCGGCGTGAGCTCAGCCAGAGATCGTCGACATTCGTCACCTGCCTACTCGGTACGCAGTTGATGAATTCATAATAAACGACTGCGTCGCGGTAGTCCATTGCTTCGGTCTCTAGGCGGAAGTAATCAATCATCAGAAAGGCGTCTTCCCGGATCGAACTATGCGATTTGATACGTCCAGCGCCCCATTGTTTAGGTGGAAGAATACATTCTCCCTCCCCATTCCGATTGATAGGTCTCGAACGTCGATCTCAACGAAATGCGTAGACTTCCCAAGGCCCCATCTCGTGGGGCGCCCAAACAGTCTCTGCACCAACTGGTATCCGGATATCTTTCCTGCTGCGATATCTGCCGGTGTGAGATCTGCTTTCTTTAGGCCGCTGATGTTTTCTGGTGCTATATCGGTGAAATATTGCCCGTCGCCGAATCGCGCATGCGTCGACCCCGTGGAATTCCAGATCTCCCTGGAATTGAGGATTCCCTTGAGTCCTTCCTCGTTGGTGTAGTGATACAGGGTGCAAGGAGTCAATCCTAGAGGATCGGTCCAGGTGTGAGGATTTGTTACATAAGCCGACGGGTTTGGAGCTGGCTCAAGGCCCAGTGGGTCCTGGGTGAGGAAGCGAGCCGTTTCTGTATCGTAGTGGCGGAAGTAGTTGTAGTGGAGGCCGGTCTCGGGGTCGTAGTACTGGCCTGGGAAGCGTAGGGGTGTGTAGGTGGTGCTGTTGGCCGCCCAGGCCGTGGTGCCCCACAGGGTGCTTCTGGTGCGCCAGGCGATGTCGCCTTGTTCGTCTATCAGTTCGCTGGGGGTGCCGACCAGGTCGGTGACTATCGCGAAGAAGCGGGAGTCGATCTCGTCCTGTGGCGCATCCGCTGCGGTGATGCGTTCTGTTTGTGCGAGGGGGCGGAGGCCCTGGTGGTCCCAGGTGAGGGTGACCGGGTGGGGGAGGTCGGGGGAGGTCGTGGTCTGTTCGCAGAGGGTCGTGCCGTCCCAGGTGAAGTCCACCCTCTCCAGGACCGTTTCGCCGTCCTCGGCCAGGCGGAGTTTCGCCGTGCGGCGGCCCAGGGGGTCGTAGGTGTAGCGCCAGCGGGTGCCGTCCGGCGTGACGACCGAGGTCAGGCGGTCCTCAGCGTCCCATTCGTAGCGCCAGGTGTCCGGCTTGCGGGACAGGCGGCTCTTCTGGCGCAGGGTGATGCGGCCCAGGGCGTCGTGTTCGTAGCGGACGTTTCCGGCGCGGATGATGCGGGTGCCTGTGTACTCGCGGGTTCCGGTCGCCTCCGTGCCCGGGTGGTCCGACGGCCAGGACGCCTGGGTCTGGTTGCCCGCCTCGTCGTAGGCGTAGCGCTCCGTCCAGTTCGTCGCGTGGACCGCTGTCACCCTTCCTGTCGCGTCGAGGTCGAAGCGGCGGATGCCGGAGAGTTGGTCGTCGATGCCGATGACGTTGCCGTCGGCTCGGTAGGTGTATGTCCTGTGCTGGACCGTGCGGCCCTGTGCGCCGGTCACCGACTGGGTGGTCAGGCGGCCCAGGGGGTCGAAGGTGTGCTCCAGGGTGATCGTTTCGGCTATACGGCGGGTCAGTTCGCGGCCTGCTTCGTCGTACGTGAAGTCGATGGATCGGCCTGAGGCCACCATGCCTGTGCGGCGGCCTGCGGCGTCGTACGACCACGTGGTCTTGGCGCCTGTGGGGGTGGTGCGGCCGGTGCGGCGGCCCAGGGTGTCGTACGTGTACGTGAGCGTGCGGCCGTTGACCGTTTCCGAGTGGAGGCGGCCGTGGCGGTCGCGCAGCAGGCTCAGGGTTGTACCGTCGGGGCCCGTCGCCTGGGCCAGTTGGTCCGTGAAGTCGTAGGCGTAGGTCGTGACCTGGCCTGCCGCGTCTTTGCGGAGAACCTGGCCCAGTTCGTTGCGTTCGAAGGATGTGACGTGGCCCAGTGCGTTCCGCCGTGTGGCAAGGCGGCCGGCGGGGTCGTAGGTGTATGTCAGGGTGCGGTCGTCGAAGTCCTTCTCCGTCACCAGGCGGCCTGCCGGATCGTACTCGTACGTCCACGTCAGGCCTTGCGGGTTGGTGACCCTGGTCAGGCGGAGTTCCGTGTCGTGGGTGAACTCGTAGCGGACGCCGTCCGGGCCGGTGCGTGCCGCCAGCAGGTCGAAGTGGGTGTATTCGAAGCGGGAGACACCGCCGAGCGGGTCGGTGTGTCTCGTGCAGTTGCCCTCGCCGTCGTACGTCCAGGTCTCCGTGGTGCCGTCGGGGGTCGTGCGGCGGGTCAGGTGGCCCTCGGTCGACCATTCCAGGCGTGTCGTGGCGCCCGTGGGGTCCGTGACCGCGAGGGGGCGGCCCAGGGCGTCCCGCTCGTACCGGGTGCGTGCGCCCAGTGGATCGGTCACCTCGATCGGGAGGCCGGCGCGGTCGCAGACGACCGTGGTCGTGTTGCCCAGCGGGTCCGTCACCGACGTCAGGTGGCCGGCCTCGTTGTACGCGAACCGGGTGGTCCGGCCCGCCGGGTCCGTCAGCGAGGTGCGGTTGCCCCGTTCGTCGTACGTCTGGCGGAGCACCGTGCCGTCCGGGTTCACCACCTTCACCGGCAGGGCCAGGTCGTTGTACTCCGCCCTCGACTCGCGGCCGTCCGGGCGGACGACCGAGGTGAGGTTGCCTGCGGTGTCGTAGTGGAACGTCGTCGTGTGGCCCAGCGGGTCCGTCGTGGAGAGCAGGCGGTTGCGGCGGTCGCGGACGTAGTGCGTGGTCGCGCCCACGGCGTCCGTCTCGGCGATCACCTGGCAGCGGCGGTTGATCAGGTAGCGGGTGGTGTGGCCGTGTGAGTCGGTGATGGTCGTGGTGTGCTCGCCGGTGTCCGGATCCACCGGCCCGTAGGTGAAGGCCGAGCGCAGGTGGCCGGCGGCGCCGGACTGGTGGGTGCAGCGGTCCTCGTCGTCGTAGGCGTAAGTGAAGTGGCTGTCGTTGGTGTCCGTCCAGGAGGTGATGCGGCCTTGGGCGTCGTAGCCGAAGACGGTCGGGCGGCCGGAGGAGTTGAAGACCTCGGTGAGGTGGCCGTCGGTGTAGCCGTAGCGGATCAACTCCTGGTCGCGGCCGTCCGCTGCGGCACCCGCCAGGTGCAGTGCGGTGACCCGGCCGCCGGCGGTCGACAGCAGCAGGCGGTAGCCGCCGCCGTGGGTGAGGGCAACGGGTGTGCCGTGAGTGTCGTACTCGAACGTGATCCAGTTGCCGTTGCGGTCGTCGACCTGTTCCAGCACCGCCAGGTCATCGGAGCGGGCTGCGAAGTGCCGTACTTGACCGGACTCCGGGCTGGTCAGCGTGTAGCCGTCGGCCACTCGGTCCAGCGGCCAGCGCGGACCGTGGGAGGGCAGGGTCGGGACGCCCGGTGCCGGGTGCGGATAGGCGAGCGTCAGGCCGTCCTCGCCTACGAAGACGACGCCCTCCGCGTCGATCTCCAGGCGCTGGTCGAGGGTGGAGGACCAGGTCGGGCCGAACCAGCCTCCGAGCCGGTACGACGACTCGAACTGGCGCTTGACGATCAGGGGCAGCAGGCCCGGGAGGGAGACATCGGTTTGCGGCAGCACCATCCGGCCGGTCGCGACGTCGACGGGGTCCTTCTCACAGACCTTCTCGACCGGCCGGCGCGAGACGTCCTCGGCGCCCTCCTCCACCGCGTCCCGGGCGGTCTTGCGCAGCCCCTGCTCACCGGCCCCCTCCGCCGCCCGGCGCACCAGGCCCGCCCCGGCCGCGTCCCGTGCCAGGCCGAGCTCCAGTCCGGTGCCGTCACCGACGAGGAACTGGGAGGACAGGCGGCCTCCGAACTCGGCGGGGTCCTTGCGGGCCTGGTTCCACATGTCGTTCAGGGCACGGTCGGGGTTCAAGCCCGTGGAGACCAGGCCGGACAGGGTCATGCTGAGGCCCTGGAGGTACTCGGCGGGATGTGTGACGTTGTACGGGTCGGTGGGATCGATGCTGCGGACGAAGCCGATCACGCCGGCCGTGCCCTTGATCAGGCCCCCGCCGATGTGGGTGAGCTCGGTGCCCGCGGAGAACATGCGGTCCATGAAGTCGGTGTTCAGGCGCGCGAGCGGCGGGGGCTCGGCGGGCGCGTGGGCGAGGGCCGCCTTCACCTTGCCCTGGGCTTCGGTGGCGGCGGTGTTGCGCTGCTTGCGGGCCGCGGCGAGTTTGTGTACGGCCTCGGTGATGTCGGCTTTGCCGGGGTCGTGGAACGGTTCCGGTGCGGAGCCCGGGTCCTGACCTGCTTTCAGCTTGGCGTTGTAGGCGTCGACCTTCTTGTTGTAGGCGGCGGCCCCGTCCTTGGACGCCTTCACGCCCTTGTCGTAGAGGGCGATGGCTTCCTTGGCCTGGCCCTGGGCCCACTGGACGGTGTCGGCGTACGACTCCAGGGCGGCCGACGCCGTGTGGCAGGCCTCGGCTGCTTGGGCCCACTTGGCCGGATGGACGCCGAACTTCTTGCGGAAGGCGTCGCCGCCCTCGCCCTGCCAGCCGGAGGAGTCGACCTTCTTCAGGCCCTGGCCGACCTTGTCGAAGGCGCCGTGGAAGGCCCGCAGGTGCTTGGCGCTGTCGCGGATACTGCCGGGGCTGCCGTGGATGAGTTGGCTCGCGTCGTCGCTCTGGCCGAGTTGCTTCTCGCCCGGGGTGGCGCCCAGGTCGGAGGCCAGTCCGTCGCCCCAGTCCTCGACCGTGGTCGCCCAGTTGTGCAGTCCGACGTGGTCCAGGCCCTTGCCGACCTCGTCGGTGACGTAGTCGACGCCCTCACCGAGCTTCTTCTTGCCCTGGTCGTAGACGTCCTCGACACCGCCCACAACCGCGTTGGCGATCTTGCCGAATTCCATCAGCCCTCACCGCCCTGCGGCGGTGCGGGGAACGCGGTGTCGGTCAACTTGTTCCACTCGGCGTCCGGGACACCGCTGGGCCTGACGCCCAAGTTCTCGGCGGCCTGCGAGTGCATGAAGTCCCGCCCGGTGTTCGTCCAGCTCTGCTTGCTGTTGTCCCACGCCTTGTCGAAGGACTTCTCGCTGTAGTCCGGGTGGGAGTAGGCGTCAGCCGTGTGGTCGGCCCACTGGTCCCAGCTCATCTTCTCCACGTCCTCCTCGGACGCGTGCGGGTTGCCCACCAGCGAGTTCGCACCGACCCTCAACGCGCCGCCGACGTACTGATCGGTCTCGTAGTACGTGCCGGCCGCCAGACCCGTGTCGTGCGCGAAGGCGTTGCCCTCGATGATCAGGGCTCGTACACCCCACTTCCAGCGGTCACAGAACGACTTGAACTCGTCGGTCAGTCCCTCGTGTCCCAGCTCCAGCCCGGACAGAGCGACGTCATCGAACCCGCGCCCGACCCCGGCGTCGCCGATCGAGCCGAGGTCCTTCAGCTCATTCAAGGCATCGGTCAGGCCCTTGGCGATCAACGCCAGCCCTTCCGCCTTCAGGTCCGGGCCGCCACCACCGCCGGTCACTTCACATCCCCCGTCCTCGCGGCGACGTCGACCGCCGCCTTGTCCGGCACGATCCCGCGCACCGGCGGGAACAGCGCGCCCTCACCCTCGGACCCCACATCCAGGGCCACTCCGCAGGGCACCCCTACGGCCGGCACCCCGGTGTCCAGCAACCGGGCTCCCAGCCACCTCTGGTACGCCCACTCCCGGTCGCCCTCGCCGCGCGCGAGCGCGAAGCGTGCCAGGGCCGTTTCGTCGGAGAACGCGTAGATCCAGCGGATGCCGCCGTAGTCGCCCGTCAGGGGCGCCCCGTCCTCGTCCACCGGCACCAGCACCGCCGTGCGGCGGAACGTGCCCAGCAGCACCGCGAACTCCCGGCGCCTGCGCCTGGCTTCGTACGGAGCATCGGTGACGGTTGCTGCGTGCTCGGGCAAACCCGTGCCCTCGGGTGTCTCCGGTCCGGTCGTGTCCCGTTGGTCGGTTCGGGCCGGGCCCACGTAGTCGTACAGCCGTGACCTCGGCAATCGCGCCCCCGAGCCGGCGCCGTCCGCCTGTTCGGTCATGCGTCCGATCATCGCATCGGCGCATTGCGCATCACCATGTGGAAAGGAGGGACGGTGAACAGGTCGGCCGGATTCCGACCCCGGCACGCACGTGCGCGAAGGGTGGCGCTACGGCGTGGGCGAGTGCAGCCCCGAGCAGTCGTACCCGCCCGACGGGTCCGGGGTGTACAGCCAGTAGGTGCCGGCGAGCAGCAGCGGCATGAGCAGGACGCCGGCCACCGCGGACACCGCCGCCAGGCCCCGGCGTTCGCTGCGGGGCAGGGTCGCGAACAGGAGGACGGCGGCGACGGCGCAGGCGAGGCCGGCCCACGAGGTGGCGTACATGCGGGCGGAGGGGCCCAGGTAGCGGCAGTTCCGGAAGGTGTCGGTGTCCCAGGTGAAGCGGGCGGCGAGCAGTGCGGCGGCGAGGGCTGTCGTCAGGGGGACGAGGGGTGCCCTTCGGAGCGTGATCCTCATGCCTCGGACAGGCCCTCGCACAGCTTCCGCAGCACCGCCCCGCACCGGCGGGCGTACGCGTGCTGCAAGCCCCGTGTCGCCGGGCCGCCCGCCTTTGCGTACCACTTGGCCGGTTTGCTGAAGGCCGCGACCGTGAGCCAGACCGTGCCGTCACCCGTGCGGTCGATCAGGAAGACTTCCTCACCGCATTCGGGGTGGCCCTCCAGGGTGCCGTAGGCCCAGCCCGCGCGGCGGGGTTCCTCGGTCGTCCAGATGATGCGGCAGGGAGCCTTGATCAGGGCGGCCAGGGTGACCGTGACGTCGACGCCGGGGGCCGCGCGGTCGGCGGTGGCGTCGATGCCCACGCCCAGGGCGCGGTGCATCTCCCAGCCGAGGACCGCCTCGGCGGCCCGCTGGAAGAGCTTTTCGCCCTCGCCGAGGCGGGTGCGCACGTGCAGGGGGTGGAAGCCGGGCGGGCAGTACGTCAGGTCGTCGCGGGTCGCGCCGACCGGCTCGTAGGTGAAGGGCGCCGAGGACATGGGTCACAAGGGTAGGGCGGGCCCGGGAGTGCCTTCCTCCCGGGCCCGCCCCTCAGTCGCCCGGTCAGCTGGTGACGTTGACCGCGCTCCAGGTCGCCGCCACCGTCTTGTACTCGGTGCTGCTCGCGCCGTACAGGTCCGACGCCGCGCTCAGGGTCGCCGCGCGGGCGCCCGAGTAGTCGGTCGTCGAGGTCATGTACTCGGTCAGCGCCTTGTACCAGATCTGCAGCGCCTTGGCGCGGCCGATGCCGGTGATGGTCGAGCCGTTCTTCGTCGGGGAGTTGTAGGTCACCCCGTTGATCGTCTTCGAGCCGCTGCCCTCCGAGAGGAGGTAGAAGAAGTGGTTCGCGACACCGGACGAGTAGTGGACGTCCAGGTCGCCGACGGAGGAGGACCAGTAGTCCGCCGAGCCGCCGTCCTTGCTGGGCTTGTCCATGTAGCGCAGCGGGGTGCCGTCGCCGTTGATGTTGATCTTCTCGCCGATGAGGTAGTCGCCCTTGTCGGACGCGTTGTTGGCGTAGAACTCCACGCCGGTGCCCATGATGTCGCTGGTGGCCTCGTTCAGGCCGCCCGACTCGCCCGAGTAGTCCAGGCCCGCGGTGTTGGCGGTGACGCCGTGGCTCATCTCGTGGCCGGCCACGTCCAGGGACGTCAGCGGGTCGGTGTTGCCCTCGCCGTCGCCGTAGGTCATGCAGAAGCAGCTGTCGTCCCAGAAGGCGTTGACGTAGTTGCTGCCGTAGTGGACGCGGGAGTAGGCGCCGACGCCGTCGTTCTTGATGCCGCTGCGGCCGAAGGTGGCCTTGTAGAAGTCCCAGGTCTCCTGCGCGCCGTAGGCGGCGTCGGCGGCCGCGGTCTGGTCGGAGGAGGAGCTGGAGGCGGTGCCGGTGCCGAAGGTGTTGGTGGAGCTGGCCACCAGGGTGCCCTTGCCGGACGTCTTGCGGGCCAGGTTGTAGGTCTTGTGACCGCCCCGGGTGCCGTCGGTCAGGTTGTACGTCGAGCCCGACTGCGTGGTGTTGAGGCTGACCGTGCCGGAGTACAGCGTCTTGCCGGTACCGGTCGCGTTCTCGATGCCCTGGTACTGGAAGAGCTTCTTGCCCGTGGCGGCGTCGGAGATGACGTGCAGCTGGTTCGGGGTGCCGTCGTCCTGCAGGCCGCCGACGATCGTCTCGTAGGCGAGGACCGGCTTGCCGGAGCCGGCCCAGATCACCTTGCGGGCGCCGCTCGCGGCGGACTTGGCCGAGCCGAGGGTACGGGCGGCGGACACCGCCTGCTTCTCGGCCTTGGCGGCGCTGATCTGCGGTTTGAGCGAGGCCACCTTGATGGCGGCCTTGGTGGCTCTGGTGACGCCTTCGGTCCGGCCCGACTTGGCGGTGTGCACGACGAGGTCGCCGCCCAGCACGGGCAGGCCCGCGTAGGTGCGCTCGTAGCGGGTGTGGACGGTGCCGTCGACGTCCTTGACGACGTCCTTGACGACCAGCTTCTCCTTGGCGCCGAGGCCTATCTTCTGCGCGGTCTCGGCCGCGCCGGCCTGCGCCTGCTGGATCAGGGAGGTGCGGGCGGCGGCGGTGAGCGCAACCGGTGCCGCGGCCGACGGCTTGGCGGCCGTGGTGCCGGCCGGGGTCTGGGCGGAGGCGCCGGTGGCCAGACCGGTGGTGACGAGGGCTCCGGCGGCGACGGCGGTGGCGATGACCAGAGTGGTGCGCTGGTGACGCGCGTAGCGGGGGGTCACGCAAGCTCCTTCATGTGGGGAGTCCGGTCAGCGTGGGGTTACTGGCCGGAACGGTGTGGTGAAGCTCTGCGGCGGGTGAGGGAAGAGTGGCATTAGGGGCGCGTACATGTCAGCGCCCCGAAGTGATGTTGGCTGGAAAACGACTGTTTGGGAAACGTTTCAAGGGTGTTAACCGAGGCCGTCCGAAGGTGCCGGACCTTCGGACAACCCCCATTTCCCGGGCTTGTGGCGCTCCGTTTACGGGAACGTCAGCTTCCAGCCGTTGATCGTTCCGGTGTCGTAGGTGGCCTGATCCTGCACCCTCAGTTTCCAGGTCCCGTTGGCCGGTTCGGCGGAGGCGTTCACCGTGTAGGTCTGCTTCACGTTGTCCGCCGAGTCCGAGGAGCTGAAGTTCTTCAGACGGTAGGCGGTGCCCGACGGACCGACGAGGTCGATCACCAGGTCACCCCGCCAGGTGTGGGTGATGTCGACGCCCACCTGGAGGTTGCCCGGCGCGTTTCCGGTCCTGCCGGAGACCGTGATGCTGGAGGTGACGGCCGGCCCGTTGTCCGGGATGGCGACCGGTGTGGTGCTCTCGTACGACGTGCCGCCGCCGTCTCCGCCGCCGGAGCGCGCGCCGACCGCGACGCCCGCCCAGGCGTCCTGCACCGCCTTGTACTCGGCGCTGGAGGTGCCGTACAGCTCGCCCGCCGCCGCGAGGGTGCCGGTGCGGGCGCCCGCGTAGTCGGTGGTGGACGTCCACTTGGTGGTCAGTGCCCGGTACCAGATCTGCAGCGCCTTGTCCCGGCCGATGCCGGTGACCGGAAGCCCGTCCGCGGTCGGCGAGTTGTAGCTGACGCCGTTGATCACCTTGGCGCCGCTGCCCTCGCTGAGCAGGTAGAAGAAGTGGTTGGCGACGCCCGAGGAGTAGTGCACGTCGAGGTTGCCGACACCCGAGTACCAGGAGTCCGCCGAGCCGCCGTCCTTGCTGGGCTTGTCCATGTAGCGCAGCGGGGTGCCGTCGCCGTTGATGTTGATCTTCTCGCCGATGAGGTAGTCACCCGGGTCGGACGAGTTGTTGGCGTAGAACTCCACGCCGGTGCCCATGATGTCGCTGGTGGCCTCGTTCAGGCCGCCCGACTCGTCGCTGTAGTCGAGGCCCGCGGTGTTGGAGGTGACGCCGTGGCTCATCTCGTGCCCGGCGACGTCGAGCGCGGTCAGCGGGTCGTTGTTGCCGGAGCCGTCGCCGTACGTCATGCAGAAGCAGCCGTCGTCCCAGAACGCGTTCACGTACGAGTTGCCGTAGTGGACGCGGGAGTAGGCGCCGACGCCGTCGTTCTTGATGCCGCTGCGGCCGAAGGTGTTCTTGTAGAAGTCCCAGGTCTCCTGCGCGCCGTAGTGGGCGTCCGCGCCCGCGGTCGCGGCGTTCGACGTGGTGCCGTTGCCCCAGGTGTCGTTGCTCTGGGAGAAGAGGGTGCCGGTGCCCGAGGTGCCGTGGTTCAGGTTGTACGTCTTGTGACCGCCGCGCGTACCGTCGGTCAGCGTGTACGACGACCCCGAGTGGGTCGTGGTCAGGTTCACCTGGCCGCTGTACTGGGTGTTGCCGACGCCGGTCTCGATGCCCTGGTACTCGTACAGCTTCTTGCCGGTGGCGGCGTCGGTGATGACGTGCAGCCGGTTCGGGGTGCCGTCGTCCTGGAGGCCGCCGACCACCGTCTCGTAGGCCAGGGCGGGCTTTCCGCTCGCCGCCCAGATCACCTTGCGGACGGAGTCCGCCGCCGTCCTGCTGCTGCCGAGGGCCTTGGCCCGCTGCACGGCCTGCTTCTCCGCCGCGGCCCGCGGAACCGCCGGGGTGAGGCCGGCGACCTTCAGCGTGGCGCCGGTGGCCTTGACGACGTCCATGGTCTTGCCCGACCTCGACGTCACGACGAGGTCGCCGCCGAGCACCGGCAGGCCGGCGTAGGTGCGCTCGTAGCGGGTGTGCAGGGTGCCGTCGGCGTCCTTGACGACGTCCTTGACGACCAGCTTCTCCTGGGCGCCGAGGCCGAGGGACCGGGCGGTGGCGGCCTTCGTCGCGTCGGCGTCGCGGATCAGCTCGACGCGCTGCGAGGGGGTGAGCCCGACCGCGACATGGGCCGGATTCACCTTGCCCGCCTGCGGCTTCGCCGGTGCGGCGGTGGCCGCGCCGGACTGGACGGCGACGGCGATCAGGGCGGCGACACCGGCGAGGGCGACGGCGGCGGTACGGGGGTGCGCTGTGGGGCGCGATGCTGTGCGGGGGGTGCGTCTGCGAGAGGAACTGCTGCTCACACTGACTCCTTCTGCGTGACCGCGGGTCGCGCGGCCAGGGGAGACCGGACGGTGGGTTGGGACGTCCGGGCAGAACAGGGCGTTACGCGGAACCACGTGCAGGCCGGCTCACGCGGAGCAGAAGAGCTGTGGGGTTGCTGTGAGTCGGCCAGGGAAGAGTGACAGGGGATCAGCGCAGCTGTCAGGACCGCGTCACAAATTTGGCCGGAAATGGTTCGTTGACCGGATGTTCATGTTCGCTATGCGGATCGGTCACCGGGCGGCCGTCATCGCGGCAGATGTACGTACCAGGCCCCGCGGCGCCGGGGTGTCCCGAACGACACGCCCTAGCCCAGGATCCCCCGGTCGTACCCCACCGCCACCGCGGCCGCGCGGTCGTTGACGCCGAGCTTGGCGTACAGGTGGGTGAGGTGGGTCTTGACCGTGGCCTCGCTGATGAACAGCTCGCGGGCGATCTCGCGGTTGGACGTGCCCTTGGCGACCAGGGTCAGCACCTCGCGCTCGCGCGCCGAGAGGGGCTCGGCGCCGGGCCGGCGAGGGCTGCGCACCGCGTGGACCAGACGGGAGGCGACCGCCGGGGAGAGGACCGTACGGCCCTCGGCGGCGGCCCGGACGGCGGTGAACAACTCGTCGCGCGGGGCGTCCTTGAGGAGGTAGCCGGTGGCGCCCGCCTCGATCGCGGGCAGGGTGTCGGAGTCGGTGTCGTACGTGGTGAGTACGAGAACCCTGGCCCGGGTGCCGCGCCGGGCCAGCTCGCGGATGGCGTCCACGCCGGAGCCGCCGGGCATCCGCAGGTCCATCAGGATCACGTCCGGGTCGAGGGCCGCGGCCCGGTCGACCGCCTCCACGCCGTTCGCGGCCTCGCCGAGCACGGTGAAGCCGGGGGCGGACTCGAACATGCCGCGCAGCCCGTCGCGGACGACCGGGTGGTCGTCGACGATCAGCAGGGAGACAGGAGGATCAGCGGTCATCGCGTACCAACGGTACGCGAGCCGAGACCGCCGTGCCGTGCCCCGGCTCCGACTCCACCGTCAGGGAGCCCGCGATGCGTTCGGCGCGGGCCCGCATGCCGTCCAGGCCGAAGCCGCCGCTGCGGGTGCGCTCCGGTACGGCGGCCGGATCGAAGCCGGTGCCGTCGTCGCGGATGTCGAGGGTGACCTCGTCGTCCATGAAGGAGAGGGTGACCCCGACGCGGGTGGCGCGGGCGTGCCGGGCCGCGTTGGACAGGGCTTCCTGGGCGATGCGCAGCAGCGTCGCCGAGACCTCGTCGTGCAGCTGCTCGGTGGTGCCGGTGACGGTGAACTCCGCCCGGACGCCGGTGCGTTCGCCCCATTCGACGACCGTCTTCTTCAGGGCCTCCGGAAGGCCGTCGGCGGCGAGGGCGACGGGGGTGAGGTTGTGCACCGAGCGGCGGGCCTCGCCGAGGCTGTGCCGGGCGAGCGTGGCGGCGCGCTCCAGGTGGGTGCGGGCGGTGGTCAGGTCGGGGGCGTTCGCCACGACCTGGAGCTGGGCGATGATCCCGGTCAGGCCCTGGGCGATGGTGTCGTGGATCTCGGCGGCCAGGCGGCGCCGCTCGTCGGCGACGCCCGCCTCCCGCGCCTGGACGAGGAGTTGGGCGTGCAGGGCGGCGTTCTCGTCCAAAGCCTGCTGCAACGCCGTGTTGGTGCGCTCCAGCTCGGTGATGGTCGCGGTGCGCTCACGGGACCGCTGCGTCTCCGCCAGGGTGAGATGGGCGATCACCATCTGCAGGCCGGAGTTGGCGATCAGGAGCGCGGCGAAGACGATCCACTGCGCTGTGCTCCCGAACGGCAGCCCGCCGGCCTGCGCGCCGGCCACGGTGACCGCGCTCGCGAACAGTCCGGCCCGCAGCCACCTGGGCGGGAGCAGCTCGTCGGCGTCCATGTAGCCGCTGGCGGCGTAGAACGCGAAGAACGGGTTGATCCAGGTGAGGGCGAAGGCGACGGCCCAGCGGACGACGTAGTACGCCGTCCCGGCCGGGGACGGCGTCCGGCCGCAGTCGGGCCGACGGCGGCGGGTGCCGTGCCACCACACCTGGAGCGCGGCCGCCGCGACGGTCAGGGTCCCGGCGGCGTACCACTTGGCCGGCTCGGTGTGCGGGTCGGCCGAGGCGATCGCGAGGACGGCGCCGATGCCGAGCAGCCCGTACGGCCCCCAGGCGTGCAGCTGCTCCCAGCGCCGGTCGATCTGCCTGTCGCTCGCGCTCATGTCCCCAGTCTGCACGGCCGGTCACCTACTCCCAGCGGAACCAGCGCGCCGCCCCCGCCGTCAGCAGCACCGTCCAGCCCGCGAGCACACCCAGGTGCCCCCAGCCCGGCCAGTCACCGGCGGCCGCCTCCCCCAGGGCGCGGGCCGCCGCGCCGAACGGGGTCAGCTGCACCACACGGGCCAGCGTGTGCGGCATCTGCTGCACTGGCAGCCATACGCCCGCGCAGAACATCATCGGGAAGAACACCGCCGAACCGATCGCCTGCGCGGTCTTCGTGGTCCGGGACAGCGCCGAGACGACGGAGCCGAGGGCGAGGCCCGACGCGGTCGCGAGCAGCAGCGCCAGCAGATAGCCGGCCGGCTGCTTCGGCAGTGTCACGTGGAAGGCGAGCCGGCCGACGAGGAGCGCGAGCAGCGCCGAGGCCAGCGCCACCGTGCCCTGCACCACCATCTGCGCCGACAGCAGCGCGGAGGGCCGTACGGGGGTGAGCCGCATCCGGCGCAGGATGCCCCGCTCCCGGTGGCCGGTCAGGACCTGGGGCAGCGCCTGCACCCCGGCCATGATCAGCGCGACCAGCACGGCGATGGGGACGTAGGCGTCGACCGGCCGCAGTCCGCCGAGCGACTTGTCCGCCTCCCGGAACGACGGGATCGAGCCGAGGATCACCAGCAGCAGCGTCGGGAACAGGAAGATCCAGAAGACGGCGCCGGGTTCCCGGCGGAACAGCCGGAACTCGGTGCGCAGGACGGCGGTGTTCATGCCGTGGCCTCCTTGGTCTCGGCGTCGGTCAGGTCGAGGAACGCGTCGTCGAGGGTGGCGTCGATGACGCGCAGCTGGTGGGCGGTGATGTGGTGGCGGGCGAGCAGGGTGATGACCGCGTTCACGGTCTCGTCGGTGCCGGAGAGCGTGATCCGGCCGTCCTTGCGCTCGATCGAGGCCATGGCCGGGAGAGCGGCGAGGTCGTGGTCGTCCAGCGGGGCCGACGGGGTGAAGCTGATGACGGTGGCGCCCGCCGAGCGGCGGATGAGCCCGGCCGGGGTGTCCAGGGCGGCGACCCGGCCCTTGTCGATGACCGCGATGCGGTCGCAGAGCCGCTGCGCCTCCTCCATGAAGTGGGTGACGAGCAGCACGGTGACCCCGCTCGCGCGGACGTCCTCGATGAGCTGCCAGGTGTCGCGGCGGGCGCGCGGGTCGAGACCGGTGGTCAGCTCGTCCAGTACGACGACCCGCGGACGGCCGATCAGCGCCAGCGCGATGAACAGCCGCTGCCGCTGTCCGCCGGACAGCTTCGCGAACCGGGTGCCGAGCTTCGGGGCGAGACCGAGGCGTTCGGCGAGCGGCCGCCAGTCGGCCGCGTTCGGGTAGAAGGAGGCGTACAGCTCCAGCGCCTCGCGCACGGTCAACTTGGGCTGGAGCTCGCTCTGCTGGAGCTGTGCGCCGAGGACCTCGGCGACCTTGTCACGGTCGGCGACGGGGTCGTATCCGGTGACCCGGACCCGCCCGGTGTCCGGTACCCGCAGCCCCTCGACGCACTCCACGGTGGTGGTCTTGCCGGCGCCGTTCGGGCCGAGGATGCCGAAGACCTCGCCCTCCTCGACGGCGAAGGAGACGCCGTCGACGACGGCCCGGCCGCCGTACGACTTGCGCAGATCGGTGACTTCGATGACGGTTGGCATGTCTTGAGAATCCCGGGCGGACGGGGGCCGGCACATCGGCCGGCCCGCTCGAAGCGGCATCGTCCGATCGGTTGATGCGGTCCTACGACCCCTCGGACACGCGGGTCGTAGGACCAAGGGCGGACCGGGGTCCGGCCGAAACCCAGTGGGCGATGTCAGCGCCGGTCCGTACGCTCGCGGTGATGTCCACGACACGTGCCACCACCGACACCGACCGCTCCGCGGTACGCACGCTGCTGCGTCTGTGGCCGTTTGTCCGCCCCGTGCGGGCGCGGCTGTTCACGGCCGCGTTCGTCGCGGTCGTCGCCTCCTGCACCGGGCTGGTGATCCCGCTCGTCCTGAAGTGGATGGTGGACGGACCGGTCGCCGGCCGGGATCCGGCGGGCGTCTGGCTCGGTGCGCTGTGGCTGCTCCTCCTCGGCATCGCCGAGGCGGGCCTGTTCGGCATACGGCGCTGGCTGGTGGCCCGTCCGCTGTCGCACGTCGAGGCGGAGATGCGGGCGGGGCTGTACCGGCATCTGCAGCGGCTGCCCGTCGCCTTCCACGACCGCTGGGCCTCCGGCCAGCTGCTGTCGCGGGCCACCACGGACCTGATGCTGCTGCGTCAGTTCCTCGCCTTCCCGCTGACGTTCCTGCTGGTCAACGGTGTCACGATCCTCGTCGGCGTGGTGATCATGCTGATGCAGGACTGGCTGCTGGGCCTGGTCATCCTCGGTCCCGCGATCCCCGTGATGTGGACCTGCGCGGTCTTCGAACGGCGGTACGCCCAGGTGGCGCGGCGGGCGCAGGACCAGGTCGGCGACCTGACCACGGTGGTCGAGGAGAGCGTCCTCGGCATCCGCGTCATCAAGGGCTTCGGCCGGCACCGCAGCCAGGCGCGGGCGTTCCGCGAGCTGTCGGTCGCCCTGCGCGGCACGGAGCTGCGCAAGGCGCGGCTGCTGGCGGCCATCTGGGGTGTCATCGTGACGCTGCCGGAGCTGGCGATCGGGGCGGCACTGGTGCTGGGCGCGGTCCGGGTGGCCGACGGCGACCTGTCGGCGGGCACGCTGGTGGCCTTTCTGAGCACGGCGCTGGCCCTGCGGTGGCCGGTCGACTCGATCGGGTTCCTGCTGGCGATGAGCCAGGAGGCGGCGACGGCGACGGAACGGTACTTCGAGGTGCTGGACGAGGTGCGGGAATCCGCCGTGGCCGCGGGCGGTCGTGCTCCCCGCCCGGCCGGTCACGACACCGGACTCCGGTTCGAGAACGTCCGGTTCCGCTACCCCGACGCGCCCCCCGGCTCCCCGCCCCTCCTCACCGGCGTCGACCTGCACATCCGTCCCGGCGAGTCCATGGCCCTGGTAGGGGCCACCGGCAGCGGGAAGACCACCCTCACCGCCCTCGTCCCCCGGCTGCACGAGGTCACCTCCGGCCGCATCACCCTGAACGGCGTCGACATCACCGCGATACCCCGCGAGGAACTGCGCGCGAAGGTCGCCGTCGCCTTCGAGGAACCCACGCTGTTCTCCACCAGCGTCGGCGAGAACGTCCTGATGGGAGCCCCGGACGGCGCCGGAAGCGCGGACCTCGACCGCGCGCTCGCCGTCGCCCAGGCCGACTTCGCGCACGCCCTCCCGCAGGGCACCGACACCCGCGTCGGCGAGCAGGGCCTCAGCCTCTCCGGCGGTCAGCGCCAACGCCTGGCGCTGGCCCGCGCGGTGGTCGGCAGACCGGAGTTCCTGGTGCTGGACGACCCGCTGTCCGCCCTGGACGTGCACACGGAGGCGGCCGTGGAGGCCGCGCTGCGGCAGGTACTCGCCGGCACCACCGCCCTGATCGTGGCCCACCGCCCGTCCACGGTGCTGCTCGCCGACCGGGTCGCCCTGCTCTCGGACGGCCGGATCGCCGCCGTCGGCACCCACCAGGAACTGCTGCGCACCAACGCCGAGTACGCGCATCTGATGTCCGGTGACCATGCCGGGGACGAGGAGGACTCCCGTTGACGACCACGACCGCCTCCACGCCCCCCGCCGAGGACGACGAACTCCCCGGCCCGCGGCGGGAGAACAGCGGCGGCGACGGCGACGTCTTCGACCGGGACGTGCTGCCCGCCCCGCCCGGTGCCACGGCCGCCCTGCTGCGCTCCCTGCTCACGCCCATGAAGGGCAGGGCCGCCCTCACCACCCTCCTCCTGCTGGTGCAGCAGGCGGTGGTGCAGGCGGGCCCGCTGCTGGTGGCGTACGCCATCGACAACGCCGTACCGGCGTTCCGGGAACACCGCCACGGCCCGCTGGTCGCGGTGGCCGTCGGCTATCTGCTGTGCGCGCTGCTCTCGGGCGCGCTGCAGTTCGCGTTCATCGAGGCCTCCGCCAAGGTCAGCCAGGACGTGCTGCTCGATCTGCGGGGCCGGATCTTCCGGCACGCGCAGGCACTGAGCATCGACTTCCACGAGCGCTACACCTCGGGCCGGCTGATCTCCCGCTCCACGACGGACGTCGAGTCGCTGCGCGAGCTGCTCGACGAAGGGCTGCAGGAGCTGGTGACCGTCCTGCTGTCCTTCGTCTACATCTCGGCGATGCTGCTGTGGCTGGACCTGGGCCTGGGCGCGGTCGCGGTGGCCTCCTTCGTGCCGCTGTACCTGCTCGTACGGCTCTACCAGCGGCGGGCGGGACGGGTGTACCGGGCGCGGTCCACGGCCATCGCGGCGGTGATCGTGAAGTTCGTGGAGACGATGAACGGCATCCGCCCGGTGCGCGCGTTCCGCCGGGAGGCGGCCAACGACGCCGAGTTCGCCGGGCTGAACCGGCGGCACGAGCGGACGAACGGGGACGCCCTGCTGGAGATGGCCCGCTATGTGGTCGGCTCGCGGCTGGTGGCCAACACGGCGGTCGCGGGGATCGTGCTGTGGGGCGCCTACCGGGTGGCGTCCGGCTCGCTGGAACTGGGCGTGCTGGCGGCCTCCGTCCTCTATCTGCGCCGGCTCTACGACCCGATCGACCGGCTCGGGATGTTCCTGAACTCCTACCAGTCGGCGGCGGCCTCCCTGGAGAAGATCGCCGGGCTGCTGGCCCAGACCCCGTCCGTGCCGGAGCCGGCCGAGCCGCGTGAACTCCCCGCGAAGGAGGGCGGCTTCCCGGGCCGCGAGGTGGTCTTCGACGGCGTCCGCTTCGCCTACCGCACGGGGGGCGAGGTGCTGCCCCGCTTCGATCTCACCCTGCCGGCCGGGCAGACGGTCGCCGTGGTCGGCTCCACCGGCGCGGGCAAGTCCACGCTCGCCAAGCTGCTGGCCCGCTTCTACGACCCCTCCGACGGCCGGGTACTGCTGGACGGGGTGGATCTGCGCGAGCTGCCGGTGCCGGAGCTGCGGCGCGGGGTGGTCATGGTGACCCAGGAGGCGTTCCTGTTCTCCGGCACGGTCGCGGACAACATCGCCATCGGCCGGCCCGACGCCGCCCGCGAGGAGATCGAGCGGGCGGCGAAGGCGATCGGCGCGCACGAGTTCATCAGCGCACTGCCCGACGGCTACGACACGGACGTGCGCAAGCGGGGCGGGCGCATCTCCGCCGGGCAGCGCCAACTGGTCGCCTTCGCCCGCGCGTTGCTCGCCGACCCGGCGGTGCTGATCCTGGACGAGGCGACCAGCTCGCTGGACATCCCGGGCGAGCGGGCCGTGCAGCGGGCCATGTCGACGGTGCTGCGGGGCCGTACGGCGGTGGTGATCGCGCACCGGCTGTCCACGGTGGAGATCGCGGACCGGGTCCTGGTGATGGAGCACGGCCGGATCGTCGAGGACGGCCGGCCCGCTGAACTCATCGCCGGGACGGGCCGGTTCGCGGATCTCCACAAGGCGTGGCGGGACAGCCTGGCGTGATCCGGCCAAGGCCGTGTTAAGGCCTCGCCTGCCACTGCTCTCGTGCGGATAAACGTTCAACCAAAGGAGTCCTCGGTCGGGCAAAGGGGTCTACTCGCATAGACGATTCCGGTGCTGTCATGCTCACGACCGCCCGGAATCCCTGCCGGGCACCGCACGGGAAGACCCCACATGTCCCGAATACCGCGCCCCCTGGTGACCACCCTCTCCGCCCTCGCCCTCGCCGCCGCGGGGCTCACCGTCACCACCGGCACCGCCCACGCCGCGAGCTGCAGCCAGGGCTACCTCCCCCTGCCCGACCCCTCCTGCACGCCCGGGGCCCTCAACCCCGACGTCACCCAGGACACCATCGGCTCCACCATCTGCGTCTCCGGCTGGACCGCGACCGTACGGCCGCCCAGCTCCTACACCACCGCGCTGAAGAAGAAGCAGATCGTCGAGTACGGCTACGCCGACACCAGCCTCTCGGACTACGAGGAGGACCACTTCGTCCCGCTCGAACTCGGCGGCTCGCCGAGGAGCGAGGAGAACCTCTGGCCCGAGCCCCACTACGGCGACGAGGCCTCCTCGGACAAGGACACCGTCGAGAACAAGCTCAAGAAGGCCGTCTGCGCCGGTGACGTCAGCCTCACCGACGCCCAGAACGCCGTCATGACCGACTGGACGACCGCGCTCTCCAGCCTCGGGCTGAGCTGAGCCGCCGGCCGGCGCGGGTGCCGGTGCCCTCCCGCGGAGGAACCGGCACCCCGCCGTACCCGCGATGACGGGCGGTCCGGATCACGGCACCCCCAGCTCGAAGAGCGCATAGCCCGCGTACGACCCGGAGGCGAGTGCCGCGATGCCGAGCAGGGTGCACTGCACGGGCAGGCTCAGCCGGCGCATCGCGACCGCCAGCGGCAGGAACAGCGGGAAGCAGGGCAGCAGATAGCGGGAGATGTTGGCGACGATCTGCTGGCTGCCGAGGACCAGGGCGAGCGTGAGGACGGTGTACACGACCAGCACCGCCGGCGGGCGCAGCCGCACCAGCAGCGGCAGCAGCGCGCAGGCGAGCAGGATGACGCCGACCGCGATGACGTCCGCGAACGGATACGCGAAGAGATAGTCGAACCTGCCGACCGGTACGGACGTCAGCACGTCCAGGGTCTGCTCGCCGTAGTCGAAGCTGTGCGCCCAGGCGCCCGACTGGAGCTTGAAGTAGCCGGTCAGATCGCCCATGCGGTTGCCGGCCCAGAGGAGGTAGCCGAACAGCCCGAGCGGGGCCAGGGCCGCCGCGAGCAGCGGGCGCGGGCCTTCCTCCTCGCGGCGCAGCGCGAGCAGCGCGGCGACGCCGAGCCCGGCGACCAGCGCCGCGGCCGTGGGCCGGTTCAGGCCCGCCGCGAAGCAGAGGACACCGGCGGTCAGCCAGCGGCGGGTCATGACGGCGTGACAGGTCCAGGCGGCCAGGGCCACGTAGAGGGAATCGGAGTAGACGGCCCACTCCACACCCGATCCCGGCCACACCGCCCACAGCCCGGCCGCGGCCAGCCCGGCCCGCCGCCCGCCGAACCGCTCGGCGACGGCGTGGATGCCGAGGGCGGCGGCGAACGAGGCGAGGACCGACACCAGCAGGCCCGCGCCGTACGAGCCGAGGCCGGTGACGGCCATGACCAGCCGCATCAGCGCCGGATACAGCGGGAAGAACGCCGCCGAGTTGCCCTCCAGCGTGATCAGTCCGGTGGCGCCGGGGACATGGACGAGCTTCGGGTCGTAGCCGTGCAGGGCGATCTGCTGGTACCACCAGCCGTCCCAGGTGGCCAGCACGTCCCATGCGTGCGCCCCGCCGCCGAACCGGGGGTCCCTGGAGCGGAAGTCCCCGGCGGAGGACAGCAGGTACATGAAGGAGCAGAAACCGGTCAGCTTCAGCGCGCCGAACAGGGCCAGCACGGGGCCGTGCCGGCGGGCGGCGGTCCGCAGCCGGGAGACGGGCGCCGATGCCGTCACCGGGGCGGGTGCGTGCGGCAGGGCCGCGGTCATGAGGCGACCGGTCCGGTACGGGTGCGGCGGCCGGCCAGCGTGCGCCGCATCCGTACGATCCCGCGCAGGTCGGCCAGCGCGGTGGCGACGATGTCCACGCTGCTGTCGGGATCGTCGACCCAGTCCACCGGCACCTCGTGGATCCGCAGGCCCGCCCGCTCGGCCAGCACCAGCAGCTCGGTGTCGAAGAACCACTCCCCGTCGCGCACCAGCGGCAGCAGCCGGTCGGCGACCTCGCGGCGCACCGCCTTGAAGCCGCACTGCGCGTCGGAGAAGCCGACGGCGAGCGTGCAGCGCAGCAGGACGTTGTAACAGCGGGAGATGACCTCGCGCCTGGGCCCGCGGACCACCCGCGCGCCGGGCGCCAGCCTGGTACCGATGGCCAGGTCGGAGTGGCCGGATATCAACGGCGCGACCAGCGGCAGCAGTGCCGCGAGCTCGGTGGACAGGTCCACGTCGAGGTACGCCAGCACGGGCGCCCGCGAGCCCGACCAGGCCGCCCTGAGCGCCCGGCCGCGGCCCTTGACCGGCAGTCGCAGCGAGACCACCTCGGGCAGCTCGTCGGCGAGCCGGGCGGCGATGCGCGCGGTGCCGTCGGTGCTGGCGTTGTCGGCGATGGTGATCCGGAACGGATAGGGGAAGGTGTCCCGCAGATGCGTGTGCAGCCGCCGGACGTTGGGCCCCAGGTCCTTCTCCTCGTTGAACACCGGTACCGCCAGGTCCAGGACCGGCTCCCCGGCCCCGGCCGGCAGGGGCCTGCGCCGGGGTACGGGTGCCATGGCCGACAGCCGACCCGCTCGGAGTTTCATCACGTTTTTCCCCGTTTGTTCCTGTTGTTCGGGCATGCCGAAGGCACGCGGGTCGGGTGGGAGGCGTGGGTCAGCCGGACGGACTGATCACCGAGGAGGGGCCGTCCGACGGCCCGGCCGGTGCGGTCACCGTCGCGGAGGCGGGCGGTGTGGTGCTGCTCTGCGAGGTGGCCGTGGGAGGCGGCGGCTGGTGCGTGGCGGTGGGCGGACTCCCGCCGGTGGCAGGTGCGTGGGAGGCCGACGAGGTCGACTCCGGGGGAGGGGGGGCCGTCGCGGGCGAGGAGGGCGGGCCGCTCGGCGGCTCCGACGTGCTCGGTGACGTGCTGGGCGAGGTGGTCGGCGAGGCGCTCGGGACGGGCGTCGGGCTGGTCGCGGGCCGGGGGTGCGGCGCGCTGGGCCGGTCGTCGGTGTGGCCGTGCGGCCACAGGAACAGGCCGAGGCCGAGCCCCGCCACCGCCAGCACCGAACCGGCCGCCCGGCGCGCCGCACGCACCCGGCGCCGGGCCCGCACGCCCGCGTGCAGCCGGTTGCGGTGCGCGGTGCCGAAGGGCGCCGGCTCATGGGCGCTGTGCATGAGCCGCGTCAGCTGCCGCTCGAAGTGATCCATCTGCTCGGTGTCGTCCAAGTGCTCCATGGGTCCCCCTCACCCCACCGGCTCGATGACGTCGGCCAGCAGCCGGCGCAGCCGGGCCACCCCGCGCGCGGCATGGGACCGGGCGGTGCCCACCGGGCAGCCCAGAGTCTCCGCGACCTGCCGGTCGGGCAGGTCCTGGTAGTAGCGCAGGACCACGGCGGCCCGCTGCTGCGCGCTCAGCTGTGCGAGCGCCGCCTCCAGGCGGGACCGCTCGGCCACGGTCGCCGACACGTCGCCGGCCGCCGCCACCTCGGGCAGCTCGTCCACGGGCCGCTCGCCCCACCAACGCCGCCGGGCCGAGCGGGCCGCGGCCCGTGCGAGCACCTTGCGGACATACGCCTCCGGCGCCTCGTCGGCCACCTTCGGCCAGACGAACCACAGCTTGACCAAGGACTCCTGCAACAGGTCCTCGGCCCGGTGCCGGTCCCCTCCGGTGAGCAGACGGGCCAGATGGAACAACACCGACCAGCGGGCCGCCACGAACGCGTCGTACTCACCGGCCCTGGTCTGCTCCATCCTCACGGTCCCCGTTCTCGCCGGCTGTCTACACCAGGAGAAAGGCCCTGGCCCTTGGGGGACGCTGCACTCGCGACACGTGATCCACGTCACGTACCGCTCTCACGCGGCCCGGACCACCCTCAGCAGCAGCACCGCCCGCTCCGGCACGGTGATCTCCGTACCCGCCGGATGGACCGTACCCGGCGGCTCCGCCTGCTCCTCCCCGGAGGTGTCCACGACCACCTCGTACCGCTCGGCCCACGGCGGCCCCGGCAGCACGAAGCCCGTCGGGCCGTCGCCCGCGTGCAGGACCGCGAGGAAGCTGTCGTCCAGGACCGGTGCGCCCCGCTCGTCCCGGCCGGGGATGTCCCGGCCGGAGAGGTACATGCCGAGCGTGGCCGCGGGGGCGTACCAGTCGCCCTCGGTCATCTCCGCGCCCCGCGGGGTGAACCAGGCCAGGTCGCGCAGCCCGTCCGCCGAGTGGGCGCGGCCCGAGAAGAAGGCGCGGCGGCGCAGCACCGGGTGCCGGTGGCGCAGCGCGATCAGCCGGGAGGTCAGGTCGGACAGCGCACGCCAGCCGGGTTCCTCCAGCAGCGACCAGTCCAGCCAGCTGATCTCGTTGTCCTGGCAGTAGGCGTTGTTGTTGCCGCGCTGGGTGCGGCCGAGCTCGTCCCCGGCCACCAGCATGGGCACGCCGGTGGACAGCAGGAGAGTGGTGAGCAGGTTGCGCAGCTGACGGCGGCGCAGCGCGCGGACCCGCTCGTCGCCCGTCTCGCCCTCCGCCCCGCAGTTCCAGGCCCGGTTGTCGTCGGTGCCGTCGCGGTTGCCCTCGCCGTTGGCCTCGTTGTGCTTGCGCTCGTACGACACCAGGTCGCGCAGCGTGAACCCGTCGTGCGCGGTGACGAAGTTGACCGAGGCGTACGGGCGGCGGCCGCCCCAGGCGTACAGGTCGCTGGAGCCGGACAGGCGGTAGCCCATCTCCCGGACGTCGGGCAGGGCGTGCCGCCAGAAGTCCCGGACGGCGTTGCGGTAGCGGTCGTTCCACTCGGTCCACAGCGGGGGGAAGGCGCCCACCTGGTAGCCGCCCGACCCGATGTCCCACGGTTCGGCGATCAGCTTCACCCGGCGCAGTACCGGGTCCTGGGCGATGACGGCCAGGAACGGCGAGAGCATGTCGACGTCGTGCATCGAGCGGGCCAGCGCCGCCGCGAGGTCGAAGCGGAACCCGTCCACGCCCATCTCGGTCACCCAGTACCGCAGCGAGTCGGTGATCAGGCGCAGCACCTGCGGCTGGACCACGTGCAGGGTGTTGCCGCAGCCGGTGTAGTCGGCGTACCGGCGGGCGTCGCCCTGGAGGCGGTAGTAGCCGCGGTTGTCGATGCCCTTCAGGGACAGGGTCGGGCCGAGTTCGCCGGCCTCCGCGGTGTGGTTGTAGACCACGTCGAGGATGACCTCGATGCCGGCCGCGTGCAGGGCGCGCACCATCCGCTTGAACTCGCCGACCTGCCCTCCCGTCGTACCGGAGGCGGCGTAGGCGGCGTGCGGGGCGAAGTAGCCGATGGAGTTGTAGCCCCAGTAGTTGCGCAGGCCCCGGCGCAGCAGGTGGTCCTCGTGGGCGAACTGGTGGACCGGCAGCAGTTCCACCGCCGTGACGCCCAGCCTCACCAGGTGCTCGATCGCCGCCGGGTGGGCGAGCCCCGCGTACGTGCCGCGCAGCTGTTCCGGAATCCCGGGGTGCAGCTTGGTGAAGCCGCGCACGTGCAGCTCGTAGATGACGGAGTCGGCCCACGGGGTCTTCGGCCGGCGGTCGTCCTCCCAGTCGTCGTCATCGTCGACGACGACCCCCTTCGGGACGTACGGCGCCGAGTCCCGGTCGTCGCGCACGGTGTCGGCGACATGCTGTTCGGGCCAGTCCCGCACATGCCCGTACACCTCCGGCGGCAGCCGCCCGAACTCCCCGTCCACCGCCCGCGCGTACGGGTCCAGCAGCAGCTTGGCCGGGTTCCAGCGGGCGCCGGTCCACGGGTCCCACCGGCCGTCCACCCGGTAGCCGTAGCGCTGGCCCGGCATCACGCCCGGGACGAAGCCGTGCCAGATCTCGTGCGTCAGCTCGGTCAGCGGGATCTGCGTCTCCCGCCCCCGCTCGTCGAACAGGCAGACCCGGACCGCCTCGGCCCCGCCCGCCCACAGCGCGAAGTTGGTGCCCGCGACCCCGTCCGGGCCGACCCGGAACCGGGCGCCCAGCGGCGTCGGGGCGCCCGGCCACACCACCGGGGCCGGCACCGCGGCGCGCCGGGCGCCGTTCACCACGGCCGGCTGCTGCCCGGTCCCGGCGGCCGGCTCCCCGGCCGGTGCCCGCTGCTCGGCTGCGCTCGTCACCTGTCGGCCCCTCTTTCAGTGGCTCGGCCCGGGGCGGTGCAACCGGCCGCGCGGAAGAGCCGAGGCTGCCCCGCAGCACCCTCGGCCGCCCGGTACGGCTGCGCCCCGACGGTCGGGGGTGCGGCGGCTCCCCGGCGGGCGTGTCGTCCTTCCCTCTGTTCTGCCCAGTGCGTGGGTCGCACTCACGTTTCCCCGGAGCATGCCCGGTCGTTGAGTCCCGCGTGAGGCACGTACAAGGACGCGCGCGGCGCGCGTGGGTCGCGCTGGCCGCCGTGGTGACATCGGCGGCACTGCTGGCAGGCTGCTCTTTCGGGGGCTCCGGCCCGCTCGGGACGGGTGGAGCGCTCGGCAAACCCCCGGCACCCGAGGACATCATCCACGTCACCCCCGACGACGACAGCAGGGCCGTCCGCCCCGACCAGCGGCTGCGGGTGCGGGTGCCCGCCGGGCGCCTGGAGAAGGTGACCGTCGTGCGGTCGCAGGACGCGCAGGACTTCCCGGTCCCCGGGCACCTGAGCGAGGACGGCATGACCTGGCGGCCGGACCAGGACCGGCTGGCGCTCGCCGCCAAGTACACCGTCGACGTGGTCGCGCGGGACGCGGGCGGCCGCCGCTCGGCCCGGCACACCACCTTCACCACACTCGTCCCGGATGAACGGTTCATCGGCTACGTCACCCCCGAGAACCGCGCCACCGTCGGCACCGGCATGATCGTCTCGCTCACCTTCAGCCGGGAGATCACCGACCGCGCCGCCGTCGAACGCGCCGTCCGGGTCAGCGCCCGCCCGGCCGTGGAGATCCGCCCGCACTGGTTCGGCAGGAGCCGCCTGGACTTCCGCCCCGAGCAGTACTGGAAACCCGGCACCGAGGTCACCGTCGACCTGAACCTGCGGGACGTCCAGGGCGCGCCCGGTGTCTACGGCCTGCAGGACAAGACCTTCTCCTTCACCGTCGGCCGCAGCCAGGTCTCCCGGGTGGACGCCGAGGAGCACACCATGGAGGTACGCCGGGACGGCCGGCTGCTCGCCACCGTGCCGATCACCGCCGGTGCCCCGAAACACCCCACCTACAACGGCAAGATGGTGGTGATGGACATGCTGGAGGTCACCCGCATGAACAGCCACACGATCGGCCTCGGCGCCGAGTACGACATCCCCGACGTCCCGCACGCCATGCGGCTCACCAACTCCGGCACCTTCCTGCACGGCAACTACTGGAACCCGGACGCCCCCGGCGTCGCCAACATCAGCCACGGCTGCGTGGGCCTGAGGGACGTCAAGGGCGGCAGTTCGGACACCCCCGCGGGCTGGTTCTTCGACCGCAGCCTCATCGGCGATGTCGTCGAAGTCGTCAACAGCAAGGAGAAGACGGTCGCTCCCGACAACGGCCTCGGCGGCTGGAACATGCCCTGGAAGGAGTGGAAGGCGGGCAGCGCGGTGAAGTAGCCGGGTGAGGGGCCGGGGTTCGGGTGACGGTGACAGGCGGAAGTTGCGACGGAACGGTGACATTCGCCTGACACCCCACCCAAAACCGGACGGTTAATATGCGCGCACAAGTGTGGTGGGGAGCGGGCTGACCAGGCCCGGCGAGGGGAGAACGCGTTGAACGTGCGGCCTGTATGGGGGGCGTCGGTGGCGGGGCCGAGGCGAACGACCGGAGAAGGCGGGCGGGGCCGCAAGGGGCTGGCTCTCATAGCCGGCGCCCTGGTGCTCTCCCTCGCCGCGTGCGGCGGGGGCGGGGACAAGGGCTCGGGCAAGGACGGCAACGGCACCCGGCAGGCGGGGCGGCAGTCCGCCGCCGCCGTCACCATATCGCCCAAGTCCGGTGCCACCGGCGTCGATACGAGCGGCGCGCTCAAGGTGGACGTCGCCAAGGGCAAGCTGACCGAGGTCACCGTCAAGGACGCCAAGGGGCGCCCGGTCGACGGCACCCTCACCGGCGGGGGCGCGTCCTGGACGCCGTCGGCCCACCTGGCCGCCTCCACCAAGTACACCGTGCACGCGGTCGCCAAGGACTCCGAGGGCCGCCAGGCCGCCGAGGACTCCTCCTTCACCACCCTGACCCCGAAGAACACCTTCCTCGGCACCTTCACCCCCGAGGACGGCTCCACCGTCGGCGTCGGCATGCCGTTCTCCGTCGACTTCACCCGGGGCATCACGCACCCCGACGCCGTCGAGAAGGCCATCAGGATCAGGACCGAGCCGCCCGTCGACGTCGAGGGCCACTGGTTCGGCAACGACCGCCTGGACTTCCGGCCCGAGAAGTACTGGAAGGAAGGCACGAAGGTCACCGTCGACCTCGATCTGGACGGGGTCGAGGGCCGCGACGGCGTCTACGGCAAGCAGCACAAGACCGTGAAGTTCACCATCGGCCGCAACCAGGTCTCCGTGGTGGACGCCGAGAAGCACACCATGAAGGTCACCCAGGACGGCAAGGTCGTCAAGACCATCCCGGTCACCACCGGCAAGCCCGGCTACGAGACCTGGAACGGCCAGATGGTCATCAGCGAGAAGCTGACCGTGACCCGTATGAACGGCGAGACGGTCGGCTACGGCGGTGAGTACGACATCAAGGACGTCCCGCACGCCATGCGCCTGACCACCTCCGGCACCTTCCTGCACGGCAACTACTGGGGCGGCGACGCCTTCGGCAACTACAACGCCAGCCACGGCTGCGTCGGCCTGCGCGACGTGCGCGGCGGCTACGACGGCTCCGTCCCGGCCGCCTGGATGTTCACCCACTCGCTCATCGGCGACGTGGTGGTCGTGAAGAACTCCCACGACCGCACGGTGGCGCCCGACAACGGGCTCAACGGGTGGAACATGTCGTGGGCGGACTGGAAGAAGTGACGGCTCACTGAGCGGGGCCCGGTGCTGTGACCTACGGCACCGGGCCCGCTGCCGTTAATCCCCGTTAACCTGCCTCCATGACCGTCACTCTCGAAGTCGCCGAAGGCGTCGGTACCCTGCGCCTGGACCGGCCGCCGATGAACGCGCTGGACGTCGCCACCCAGGACCGGCTGAAGGAGCTCGCCGAGGAGGCCACGCGCCGCGACGACGTGCGCGCCGTGGTGATCTACGGCGGCGAGCGGGTGTTCGCGGCGGGCGCGGACATCAAGGAGATGCAGGACATGGACCACACCGCGATGGTCCTGCGCGCCCGCGCCCTGCAGGACTCCTTCACCGCCGTGGCCCGCATCCCCAAGCCCGTCGTCGCCGCCATCACCGGCTACGCCCTCGGCGGCGGCTGCGAACTGGCCCTGTGCGCCGACTACCGCATCGCCGCCGACAACGCCAAGCTCGGCCAGCCCGAGATCCTGCTCGGCCTGATCCCGGGCGCCGGCGGCACCCAGCGGCTGCCCCGGCTGGTCGGCCCGTCCAAGGCCAAGGACCTCATCTTCACGGGCCGCCAGGTCAGGGCCGACGAGGCCCTGGCGATCGGCCTGGTGGACCGGGTCGTCCCGGCCGCCGAGGTGTACGAACAGGCGCACGCCTGGGCCGCGAAGCTCGCCCAGGGCCCGGCGATCGCCCTGCGCGCGGCGAAGGAGTCGGTGGACACCGGCCTGGAGACCGACATCGACACCGGCCTCGCCGTCGAACGGAACTGGTTCGCGGGCCTGTTCGCCACCGAGGACCGCGAGCGCGGCATGCGCAGTTTCGTGGAGGAGGGGCCGGGCAAGGCGAAGTTCCTCTGAGATCCACCCGATCGTCAGCGGTGTGAACTTCCCCTGAAGTCCTGTGCGTCCCCTTGCAGTTGACGCCTCGTCTCGTCCGGGTCCCTCGATGGGGCGGTTTATGGGAGCCTTAAGGCAGCCTTAAGCCTGCTCGGTCGAGGGAGCCTGTCGATTGCCCGAATGTGAGCCGTCTTCGCAGGTCAATCGGGCCCTACTGGCGAGAAACATGCCGTCGGCATATGCCGCTCGATGGGTGGAGAGCGGGGGCGCACAGGGGGCGTATTCCTCTGGAACGGCCCCCAGGACGGCTCCGGGCCGCCATGATGGGGGCATGGCGGGGCTGGAGGGCATCGAACAGCCGCGGGGACACAGCCGTGCGGCCGCGGCACGCTGGTCGCCCGCGGTCGAGGACGAACAGGCGCTCAAGGCGCTCGAACTGTTCGGCGACCCGACGGAGGCGGAGGTACCGCTGCCGTCCCGCCCGGAGTCCGCGGCCACCGCCCGCCGGCTCGCCCAGGTCGTCATCCTGCGCAGCTGGCGGCTGACCCCCAGGCTGGCGGAGGACGCCGTCTTACTCGTGTCGGAACTGGTCGGCAACGCCGTACGGCACACCGGGGCCCGGGTGTTCGGCCTGCGGATGCGACGCCGTACCGGCTGGATCCGCGTCGAGGTCCGCGATCCCTCGCGCGGCCTGCCCTGTCTGATGCCGGTCCGGGAACTGGACGTCAGCGGCCGCGGACTCTTCCTCGTGGACAAGCTCTCCGACCGGTGGGGCGTGGATCTGCTGCCGCGCGGCAAGACGACGTGGTTCGAGATGAGGGTCGCCGACCGGTAGCACCGGCGCGGAGCACCGGCCGAGGGCACCGATGAGGCGACGGCGACCCGAAATCGTCCCTCTTCCGGGTCAATCGGTGCTTTTCTTACCCGCCGCCCCTTAAATGGTGCGGGTGACCACCACCAACCGACGCGAGGTGCTGCGCGCGGGCGCCGGGATCGTCGCCGGCGGCGCGCTCGCCGCCGGTTGCGGTTCGGGCCAGACGGCCCCGTCCCCCACCCCGACCGCCGCGTCCCCGCCCCCGTCCTCCGCCGGCCGGCCCGCGGCCAGCGCCAAGGCGGCCCCCGCCCCGCGCGCCTACCCCGGCCAGCCCGCCCAGATCACCCACGGCCCCCGTGCCCGCCCCCAGGTCGCGCTCACCTTCCACGGCCAGGGCGACCCCGGCATCGCCCACTCCCTGCTCACCACGGCCGAGCGGTACGGCGCCCGGCTCACCGTCCTCGCCGTCGGCACCTGGCTGGACGAACACCCCGACGTCGCCCGCCGGATCCTCGACGGCGGCCACGACCTCGGCAACCACACCCAGCGGCACATCGACGTCAACGCCCTGGCCGAGGCGGACGCCCGCAGGGAGATCACCGACTGCGCGGACCGGCTGAAGCGGCTCACCGGTTCCATCGGCACCTGGTTCCGCCCGTCCCGCTCGCCGACCGCCTCCCCGCTGGTCGCCCGGCTCGCCCGCGCCGTCGGCTACCCGCACGTGCTGTCGTACGACGTCGACTCGCTCGACTACACCCGCCCCGGTGCCGCCGCCGTCACGCGGAACGTCCTCGCCGCGGTGCGCAGCGGGTCGGTGGTGAGCCTGCACTTCGGGTACCCGGACACGGTCGCCGCCCTGCCCGACCTCCTCCACGAACTCGGCCGCCGCAACCTGCGCGCGGTCACCACCACGGAGCTGCTGAGCTGATGCGAACCATGAAAGCCGCCCGCCTGCTGGCCGCCGGTGCCGCCCTCACCGCCCTGACGCTGCTGTCCGCGTGCGATTCCGGCTCCTCACACCACGAGAACGAGGCCATCGGCAGCAAGGGTCCCGTCCAGCCCCGGGTGGACCAGCCGCAGGTGAACGTGCTCCCCGGGATGCCGCCGGTCGAGGACCCCAGGGACCTCTACTCCGCCGACCGGCCGGGCCGACTCTCGCCGGTCGTCCGGGACTTCCCGTCCCGGGTGTACGTCCCCAACACCCAGTCCGACACCGTCACCGTCATCGACCCGAAGACGTACAAGGTCATCGACACGATCCCGGTCGGCCACCAGCCCCAGCACGTCGTACCGTCCTGGGACCTGAAGACCCTGTGGGTCAACAACGACCTCGGCAACAGCCTCACCCCGATCGACCCGAGCACGGGCAGGGCCGGCAAGCCGGTCGCCGTGCACGACCCGTACAACCTGTACTTCACACCCGACGGCAAGTACGCCGTCGTCATGGCCTCCATGGACCGCCAGCTCGTCTTCCGCGACGCGCACACCATGAAGACCGTCAAGGCCGTGCCGGTCAGCTGCTACGGCGTCAACCACGCCGACTTCTCCCCGGACGGGCGCTACTTCATCGTCTCCTGCGAGTTCAGCGGCGAGGTCCTCAAGGTCGACACCGCGCGGATGGCGGTCATCGAGCAGGAGAAGCTCCCGTTCCACGGAGCGATGCCGCAGGACGTCAAGATCTCCCCGGACGGCAAGCTGTTCTACATCGCCGACATGATGGCCAACGGCCTGTGGATCCTCGACGGCGACAAGTTCACGAAGCCCCGCTTCCTCTACACCGGCAAGGGCGCCCACGGTCTCTACGTCAGCCGCGACTCCCGCGAGATGTACGTCTCCAACCGCGGCGAGGGCACCATCTCCGTCTTCGACTTCACCGAGAACCGGCTCACCAAGAAGTGGCACCTGCCCGGCGGCGGCAGCCCCGACATGGGCGGCGTCTCCGCCGACGGCACGATCCTGTGGCTCTCCGGCCGCTACAACTCCGAGGTGTACGCCATCGACACCCGCACCGGAAGGGAACTGGCCCGCATCAGGGTCGGCCGCGGCCCGCACGGCCTCGCCGTCTACCCGCAGCCTGGCCGCTACTCGCTCGGTCACACGGGCATCTTCCGCTGAGCCCGGGGAGCGGGTCCGCGGGCCCGCTCCTTTAGTCTCCACCCGCTGGAAGGCCCAGACTCGCGGACCGTGCGCACCATCCGCTACTGGTCCGACGAGGGCGTCCTCACCCCGGTGGCCCGGTCCTCCGGCGGCTACCGGCTCTACGACAGCGCCGCCGTGGCCCGCCTGGAGCTGATCCGCACCCTGCGCCGGCTGGGGCTCGGCGCCGCCCGGGAACGCGGCGTGACCCCGCAGTCACCCGAGGCCGACGCCGTGCCGTGCTCCGCCGTATCGACCTCGGCAACGGGGTCGCCCGTTACCGGGAGTTGGCGGCCGTGATCAAGGGCGAGCAGGAGCCCCCGGGGTTCCAGGAGGAGTGCGGCTGGGTGGCCGCGGCGCTGAAGGCCTGGCCGGGCCGTTAATCTGACCAGCGTCAGTACGCCAGCACGGCATGAGAAACACGACCAAAAGGGGCGGATCGGTGGCGGACATCGAGGAAGCACGCAAGCAGTTCCAGCGGATCGACGCGGACGGTGACGGATTCATCACCGCCGCCGAGTTCAAGTCCGCCCTGGCCCAGGAGGGTGACTGGAACGTCACGGAGACGGTCGCCGAGGCCATCATCAGGCAGCGGGACCTCAACGGCGACAAGGTCCTGTCCTTCGACGAGTTCTGGGCCTACCTGAACAAGTGACGTGCGCCAAGGGGGCCCTCGCAGCCGAGGGCCCCCTTCGTCATGCCCGCCGGCGCCGGACGGGCCCGCCGCAGCTCCTCCAGCGCCTCGCTCAGCCGCTCCCGGCCGGGCGGATCCAGACCGGTCCCCGGAATAGGGCCCGCGCCGGCACGGTTGTCGCCCGATGACAGACGCATGCGCATGCATGAATCATCTCTGGAGGGCCTGTCATGAAGATCGGCATCATCGGCGCGGGGAACATCGGCGGCAACCTGACCCGGCGGCTCACGGCCCTCGGTCACGAGGTCTCCGTGGCCAACTCCCGCGGCCCCGAGACGCTCAAGGAACTGGCCGAGGAGACGGGAGCCACCCCGGTGCGGGCCGAGGAGGCCGCCGAGGGCGCCGAGGTCGTCGTCGTCACCGTCCCCCTCAAGGCGGTCCCGGACCTGCCCGCGGGCCTGCTGGACGGCGCCGCCGAGGGTGTGGCAGTGATCGACACCGGCAACTACTACCCGCAGCAGCGCGACGGCCGTATCGCGGCCATCGAGGACGAGGGCCTGACCGAGAGCCGCTGGACCGAACGCCACCTCGGCCACCCGGTGATCAAGGCCTTCAACGGCACCTACGCCCAGGACATCCTGGACCGCCCCCGCCCCGCGGGCGACCCCGAGCGCATCGCCCTCCCGGTCGCCGGTGACGACGAGGCGGCCAAGGCGAAGGTCCGCGCCCTGATCGACGCCCTCGGCTTCGACACGGTGGACGCGGGCGGCATCGACGACTCCTGGCGCCAGCAGCCGGGCACCCCGGTCTACGGCCTCCGGGCGGGCGCGGAGGGAGTGAGGAAGGCCCTGGCGGAAGCCTCCCCGGAACGGCCGGCGGACTTCCGCGGCTGAGTCCTTCCGCGCCTAGGGCGTGGCCCACGCCTTCAGTGCGGCCTTGCTGGGGAAGTTGGCCACGTCCTTGTCGTGCGGCTCGCTGGTGTACTGGTGGAACCGCCAGTTGGCCTTGATGCGGGGATGGCCGGCGGTGACGTAGTCGGCGATCCAGAGGCCGTCGCCCGCGTAGGAGGTCGTGTCGACCGTCAGCCAGTAGTCCCTGTTCGTGTACAGCACGACCCGGTTGTGCGGCCGTAATCCTTTCAGGGTGCGGATGAAGTGGTCCTTCTCCGCGTTGCTCGCATGCGTCCCGTCGCCCGTGGCCTCCCAGTCGACCGCGAGGATGTCACCGGCGCGGTCGGGGGCGTGCTGGACGAAGTACTCGGCCTGGGCGGTGAGATTGCCGGGCCACAGAAAGTGGTAGAAGCCGACGACCAGTCCGGCGTCGCGCCCCCTCTTGGCCTGGGCGGCGAGCCGGGGATTGACGTACGAACGGCCCTCCGTCGCCTTGATGAAGACGAAGGAGAGACCGTCCGTGTCGTACGTGGAGGACTGGTAGGCGCTTACGTCGATGCCATGCAGCATGCAGGAGTTGTGCCCCGTGGCGCCGAGTCCGGAACCTCAGCCTCGGGTGGTCACCGAACTCAGCACCGACGCCGGTTTCGCCGACCAGTCGGAGGTGATGAGGCTCGCGTGGTCCTTGGCCAGCAGGGCCAGCCGGGCGGCGACTTCGGCGTCCGTCGGGTTGGTGGAGGAGATGGCCGGCGAGACGCTGTGGGCGTCGGTCATGATCGAGAAGTAGTGGTTCGTGGCGTAGAACGAGGTGTCGTAGCCGCCGTTGACGTACGTCGCCGCGTCACCGTCGAAGAACACGAACCAGGGCCGGATCGAGGCGTCGTAGCGGCTGACGCGCGGGTCTCCGTTCTCGGCGCCCAGTACGGCGGGGAACGCCTGGGCCTGGCCGATCCGCCCGGCCGCGTACAGGTCGTGCAGATGGTCGCCGTACTCCCGGTCCGTCCAGTAGTGGTCGAAGGGGTTGGACTGCTCCACCGTGCCCGGGATCAGCTCGAAGAGGAACTTGCCCCTGAGCGAGTCGCGGGAGGGCCAGGCGTTCGCCTTGGCGGCGGCGTCCAGGGAGGGGTACGTGCCGCCGAGCAGATCGGCCGGCTTGTAGACGCTGCTGCCGAGCTTGCGCGAGACGAGTGCGTCGAACGCGTCCGGTCCCATACCGGCGTTGTTGTTGAAGCCGACCTTCATCTCGACCTTGATGACGATCGGCGGGTGGTCGGGGTGGAGCTGGTTCCAGGCGGCCATGTTGTCCAGGCAGCTGCCGAGGTCCTGGTTGCGGCTCTTGCCGTAGAGCTCGCCGGGGGTCTTCGCGGCCTCGCAGTTGTTGTCGTCGCCCAGCGGGTTGCTGTGGCTGACCCGCCAGCGGTGACTGAGGCTGTCCACGTACACGTCCAGCTCCAGCAGCGAGGCGCCGGAGTCCAGTGCCTGGGCGAAGTAGGTGTACTTGGCCTTGTCGTAGGCGTTGTGCGTGCCGATGGCCGTCGTCTCGGAGAACTTCGGCGCCGCCGCGTGGGCGTTGCCCGGTCCCGCCATCAGCAGCGCGGCCGCCCCCGCCAGTGCCGCGACCCGTCCCACTGCGCCCATGTACCCAACTCCCCTGTGTGTCCATCGAGTTGGGTGAAGCGTAAGAGCAGACGGTTACTGCACGGTAGCCCCTGGAGGAACACCAGTCACGCGCCCCGCGGGCCGCGAGTCGGAGTCTGAGGCTGATCAAGCAGGTCAAGTACCGCGCCATCGAGTCGGGCATGTCCTTGTCGGCCCTGGTCGCAGACGCACTGCGCGCCTACCTCGACGACGCATGACGGCACAAACGGCCCTAGAGTGGCTGTGACCAGCACGTTCACCAAAGATCCTAGCCCGACTTCTCCTCCAGCCCTTGAGTGGTCGGCCGCTCGCGTCCCCAGGCGGCCAGCGGCTGGAGCGCGTCGTTGAGGCGCATGCCGTCCTCGGTCAGCGAGTACTCGACGCGGGGCGGCACCTCGTCGTAGGAGACGCGGTGCACAACGCCGTCCGCCTCCAGCTCACGCAGGTGAGAGGCCAGCACCTTCTCGGTGATCCCCGGAAGCAGTCGACGCAGCTCGCCGAAGCGACGGCAGGGGTGCTCGTGGAGCGCCCAGAGGATCAGCACCTTCCACTTGCCGCCGATCACCTCCATCGCGGTGTCGATCCCGCAGACGTGTCTGTCTGGTCCGCCCGGCCGGTTCAGCGTCGTCATGCCCCACCCTTCCGACGTGCTCGCTCACCCCGGGGTAACCACCCACCACCAAGTGCGTACTTGATCATCCTCGGGCCTGCGACCAGCCTAATCGGCATGGCACAGAACACTGTTGAGAAGACTCCCGTCACGCTGCTGGGCCTGGGCGCGATGGGCACCGCGCTGGCCCGCACCTGGCTTTCCGCCGGCCACCCGCTCACCGTCTGGAACCGCACCCCGGCCCGCGCCGCGGCGCTCGCCGCCGAGGGGGCACGGGTCGCGGACAGCGCCGCTGAGGCGGTCACGGCGAACACCCTGATCGTCATTTGCCTGTTGGACGACACCTCGGTCGACGAGGTGCTGGCCGGCACCGACCTGGCCGGCCGGGACCTGGTCAACCTGACCACCAGCACCCCCGCCCAGGCCCGCGCACGCGCCGAGTGGGCCCGCGAGCGGGGCGCCCGCTACCTGGACGGCGGGATCATGGCCGTCCCTCCGATGATCGGTGTCCCGGAAGCCGGCGGCTACGTCTTCTACAGCGGCTCGCCAGAGCTGTTCGAGCGGCACCAGGGGACCCTGGGCGTCCCGGCCGGCACCACCTACGTCGGCGAGGACGCGGGCTTCGCAGCCCTGCACGACATGGCCCTGCTCAGCGCCATGTACGGGATGTTCGCCGGTGCCGCGCACGCCTTCGCCCTGATCCGCAAGGAGGACATCGACCCCGCGGCACTCGCCCCGCTGCTCGCCGACTGGCTCGTCGCGATGGCCCCGGCCGTTCACCAGACCGCCGACCAGCTGCGCAGCGGCGACTACACCAAGGGCGTCGTCTCCAACCTCGCCATGCAGGTGGCCGGCACGCCGACCTTCCTGAGCACCGCCGAGCAGCAGGGTGTCAGCCCGGAACTGCTCAGCCCCTACTTCGAGCTGATGCGCCGCCGCCTGGCCGAGGGCAGCGGCGAGGAGGACCTGACAGGCGTGATCGACCTGCTCGTGCACTGACCAACAACTCATATCTGGAAGGCGATCAAGGCACTCATGGCCGAGCGGGAACGGCTGACCGTGTTCCTGCTGTACGGGTATGTCCTTGTACTCAACCCGGTCGAGTGCCTGCAGACGTACATCGAACGGCGCCTCGCTGCCCGGCTGTGGGCGTCTCCACCGCATTGCAACCTCTGCTCGGCAGACGGCTCCAGGCGCTGCAGTACCCCCCTGGCGTCACGGGCGGTTGCCTTGCCGGGACGGCCTCGCGCTCGGCAGGCCCGCAGGCGGGCCGGAATGCGCCAAGCCGGTATCCGTTCTGCGTGCGCGCGACCCCAGTCGTGTCCACCGAACATGGCAGTTGCGTTACCTGGGCATGGGGTGTGCTTGACCTGGTCATCCTAGGGTCGGAAGCCGCGACTGAAACGGGGTTCATAGATGGGTGACGGCAAGGTCCCCGGCAAGGTGCTGGACATCAAGACCGCTGACATCAAGGCGGCAGCACCCACCTTCCACCAGGGGGCCATGGATCTGAGCAAGGCGCTGACGACTCTCATCAAGACCCTGGACGGCCTCGGGGAACCTTGGGGGCACGACGAGCAGGGCAACCAGTTCGGCGGCATCTACAAGCCGCACCAGAAGTCGATCGAGAGCGCGGCGGGCATCCTCGTGCTCGGGCTGACGAGCATTCATGCGGCCATGGTCGACATGTCGGACGGGCACGTGGACAACGACAAGCTCGTGGCCGGCATGTTCACCGAAGTGAAGATAAACAAGCAGAGCGACGGTGCCGGTGAGCGTTGAGGACAAAGCCCGCCACATCCTTCTGAAGATGGGCCTGTGGTGGCCCGAGGCCGACCCCGACAAGCTGCGGGACGCGGCCAAAGCCTGGCGTGCCTTCGCCGATTCGGTGGACGACGTCCGCTCCCCGGTCCACCGCAGCGCGTCCGGGATCATCCACAACAACACCGGTGAGTCGATCGAGGCGTTCCACAAGTTCTGGGACCGCTACGCCAAGGGCAAGGACGGCGGCTGGCTGAGCGACCTCGCCGAGTCCTCGCGGAAGATGGCAGACCTGCTCGACATGTTCGCCGACACCATCGATGACGCGATCACCAAGCTCTGGGTGCGCATAGGCATCGATGCGGTCGTGATCGCGGGCGGCATCACGTTGGCCGTGCTCACCGCGGGCATCGCCAGCGGTGCGGCGGCAGCGGCGGCGGACGCGGTCATCGAGTTCGGCGCCACGGTAGGCGTCGGGGTCTCCACCGTGGTGGCCAATGCCCTCGCAGGTGCCTTTGTCGGCGCCGCGTTCGGCGGGGTCGAGTCGGTCACCGTCGACGCCGCCCTCGCCCAGCCGCTGAAGATGGTGACCGGTCTGCAGCACGGCTTCAGCCTGGACGAGGTCAACCAGTCCGCCAAGGACGGCATGATCTTCGGCGCCGCAGGGGGAGCGGGTGACGGTCTGCTGAAGGCGAGCATGGAAGGCGGCCTCGCCGACACCACCCCGCTACTGCTGCGCCCGCCCTCCCTGCGCCCCAACCTGGTCGACCTGGGTCCGGCGGCGCGCAACGCCGAGGACATCCCGTGCGTGGGGGAGCCGATCGACGTGGCGACCGGCACGATGCTGATGACGCAGACGGACCTGGCCCTGCCCGGGAGCCTGCCGCTTCAGTTCACGCGCACCCACCTCTCCTCCTATCGGGGCGGCGTCTGCTTCGGCCCGACCTGGATCTCCACCCTGGACGAGTGCCTCCAGATCGACGGCGAGGGCGTCGTCTTCGCCGCGGCCGACGGCATGCGCCTGGTCTACCCGGTGCCGGAGCCCGGCGTCCCCACCCTGCCGGCCAAGGGCGCCCGCTGGCCGCTGGAGTGGGACGGTAAACCGGACGGCGCGATGACGATCACGGACCCGTCGACAGGCGTGGTCCGCACCTTCGCGGCCCCGGTCCCGTCACCCTCTTTCGGTGTGTTCCACCTGGCCCTTGATTCCTGGAGCGACCGCAACGGCAACCGCATCGACGTCGAACGCGACGACGAGGGCATCCCGTTCGGCATCCGCCACTCCGGCGGCTACTACGTCGCCGTCGACACCCAGGGCCCCCGCATCACGGCCCTGCGCCTGCTGGACGAACCGCCGTCCCGCTACCGCCCGGGCACGGCACCCGGCAAGGGCACGCTCGTGATGCGTTACGGATACGACGCTGCCGGCAACCTGACCGAGGTCATCAATTCCAGCGGCGAGCCCCTGCGCTTCACGTACGACACCGAGGGCCGCGTCACCCGCTGGACCGACCGCAATGGCACCTGGTTCTGCTACGTCTACGACGATCGAGGCCGGGTGGTCCGCACCGAGGGCGTCGACGGCATCCTCTCCGGCTCCCTGACCTACGACGACACCACCCACACAACGACGTACACGGACTCGCAGGGCCATGTCTCGGTCCACCGGTACAACGCCGAAGGCCGGGTGGTGGAGGAGACGGATCCCCTCGGGCATGTCACCCGAACAGAGTGGGACGAGTACGGCGACAAGCCACTGACCGTCACCGACGCCCTGGGGCATGTCACCCGATACGTTTACGACGCCATCGGCAACCTCACCGAACTCACCTTGCCAGACGGCTCGGTGGCCCGGGCTGCCTACAACACCCTCGGCCTGCCGACGGAAGTGGTCGAGCCGGGGGGGCGCGGTCTGGCGGCACACGTACGACGAGCGGGGCAACCTGCAGACGGTGCTCGATCCGATCGGCGCAGAGACACGGTACGCGTACGACGCGGCGGGGCGGCCGACAGCCATCACCGACGCGCTTGGCCGTACTCGTACGGTCGCCTACGACGATGCCGGCCTACCTCTTGCTCTCACTGACGAACTGGGCCACACGACGATCATCCGCCGGGACTCCTTCGGCCGGGTGATCCAGGTGACAGACCCACTGGGGAATCGAACCCGGCTGGGCTGGACCACGGAGGGCAAGCCCGCCTGGCGCGAACACCCGGACAGCACCCGTGAGTCCTGGACATGGGACGCAGAGGGCAATCTACGTTCCCACACGGACACCGGCGGCAACACCACGCATCACACGTCCGGCCACTTCGACGTACCCGCCACCAGGACCGATCCGGGCGGGGCGCATTTCGAGTTCACCTATGACACGGAACGCCGCCTGACGTCCGTCCTCAATTCGATGGGGCGAACCTGGTCTTACACCTATGACGAGGCTGGTCGCCTCTTGGCCGAGACGGACTTCAACGGACGTACCCTCACCTACGCGCATGACCCCGTGGGCGGCCTGCTGTCGCGGACCAACGGTGCGGGCGAGACGTTGACCTTCACCCGGGACGCGCTCGGCCGGGTCGTGGAACAGCGGAGCAGTACGGGTGACGTCACGACGTACGCATACTCCCCGACCGGACAACTCGTGCACGCCGTCGGCGCGGATGCCGAGATCGTCTATGAGCGCGACAAGCTCGGCAGGGTCCTTTCGGAGACCGTGAACGGCCGGACGACAGCACACGCCTATGACGACCGAGGGCGGCGGACCCGTCGTACAACCCCATCCGGGCTGACGTCGCATTGGACGTACGACCCGACGGGGCGTTGCACCGAGTTGGGCTCCGAAGCCGGGAGCCTGTCCTTCACCTACGATGCCGGCGGCCGGGAGACGGAACGCCGTCTCGGCGAAGACGTGACCCTCACCCAGCGGTGGGACGTGGCCGGCCGCCTCACTGTGCAGTCGCTGACGTCGGCGGTGGCGAGAGGGGCCGGCCACCGTCTTCTGCAGTACCGGGAATACGCCTACCGCGCTGACGGCTACCTCTCCGGCATCCGGGAGCTCACCGCCGGCGCCCGGAACTTCGACCTCGATGAGACAGGCCGCGTCACCGGCGTACGTGCTCATGGCTGGACCGAGACCTACGCCTACGACACAGTGGGAAATCTGACGCACGCCGCCGCTCCCGGGCACGAGGTTCCCGGGGACCGGGAGTTCGAGGGCACGATCGTCCGTCGCGCGGGCAATACCACGTACGAGCACGACGGCCAGGGCCGGCTCGTTACCAAAACCCGCAGGCTGCTGAACGGAAAGCGACACAGATGGAGGTACACCTGGAACGCGGAGGACCGCCTGACAGCGGTTTCCACCCCGGACGGCAGTCGCTGGCGATACTCCTACGACCCTTTGGGCCGACGCATCGCCAAGTCCCGCATGTCGGACGACGGTTCTCCGGTCGAGCACGTGGAGTTCACCTGGGACGACACCTGTCTGGCCGAGCAGAGCACCCCCGACGGCAAGACGACCACCTGGGAGTACGCCCCCGGCACACACCGACCGCTGGCCCAGACCGACCACTGGCCCTCTCTCCGCAGTTCGGAGACCTCCTACCTGGCCCGCCTGGCGGAAGAGACAACCACCGATCGCGTGCCTCGCTTCCACGCGGTCATCACCGACGCGGCGGGCACACCGACCGAACTTGTCACAGCAGGCGGTGCCGTGGCCTGGCAGCGACGCACCTCACTGTGGGGTACCCCCTTGTCCTCCGGGACAGAGGCCGACCCGGTCGAGTGCCCGCTGCGCTTCCCCGGCCAGTACCACGATGCCGAAACCGGGCTGCACTACAACTACTTCCGTTTCTACGATCCGGAAACCGCAGGCTACCTCTCCCCCGACCCGCTCGGTCTCGATCCCGCGCCAAATCACCATGCCTACATCGTCAACCCGTTCCGGTGGATCGACCCGACCGGATTGGTGAAGTGTACTCAGGAGGCGCTTGACAAGGCCTTCGAGATGGACAATACGCCGCGGAAGCTCGAACACGTCATCGATCCCCCGAAGCATGGCTTCGAGGAGATAGTGAAGAATTCGGGAGGGCGCTCCGAAGCGTTTCGCCGCATCCTCAACAGTCTTGGAGAAGGCGACGACCTTCCGGAATCCGGTGGTTTCGTCGTCGACCGTACAATCGACGGGGAAACGGTCACCATCCGCGGAGCGATGGTCAACGGGATACCCCGAATCGGAACCGCGTTCATCCAGGAAAAGTTCCCAGGAAAGACACCATGACGGACCACCCCGCCACCAGACCTCTGTCCCACCTCGAACGGCGCACCCTCGCGCAGCTCCTCGCGCCCGAATTTCCGGGCGTCCAGGAGTTGAGGAACCAACTGCCAGAAACCCGTGTCACCGGCCCATGGGGGGCCGAGTCTCCGAGTGTCGACCTGGAAGTGCCCGCCGACATCCCTGCAGCACCGATCGAGGACGGCATCATCCCGGCCACCGGAACGGTCACAGACGACTCGGGCCAACTCTTCGGTGAACTGCTCGTGTGGGTGAGCGGTGGAAGGCTCTCAGCCCTTGAGTTCTCGTGGTACGGGGACACCGCACCGACGGAACTGCCAGATCCCGGCCTTGTCACCGTGACGGTGCAGTGATCGACGAAAGGAACGCACCGCTTGCGCTCCTTGGCCTTCTCCTCGTTCTCCTTCTCCGGCAGATCCTTGTCGGAGCAGAAGCCCTCCTGCTTCGCCTTCATCCGCAGGGCCGGCGCGAAGCCGCACAGGGCCTGAAGCTCCTCCGGATCCGAGGTCAGAATGGTGACCGGGGCGGGGGAGGCCAGCGCGGTGGCGGCCACGATCGCGTCCAGGGCGTATTTGTGGCCGCGCAGGCGGACATGCCTCGTTTGCCAGTGCGTGCTCCGAGGGCTGCGATGGTGCCTTCGTGGAGCGAGACCCTGCAGCAGGGAAGGCCCCGACAGCGCTGAAAGGAGCGAACGCGCAGGTCAGGGCCTGTCCTCTCAGCACTCGATGATGTTCACCGCGAGCCCGCCCCGCGCCGTCTCCTTGTACTTCACCGACATGTCCGCGCCGGTGTCCTTCATGGTCTTGATGACCTTGTCCAGGGACACCTTGTGGGAGCCGTCGCCGCGCATGGCCATCTTGGCGGCGGTGACCGCCTTCACCGCGGCCATGCCGTTGCGCTCGATGCACGGGATCTGGACCAGGCCGCCGACCGGGTCGCAGGTCAGGCCGAGGTTGTGTTCCATGCCGATCTCGGCGGCGTTCTCCACCTGCTCGGGGGAGCCGCCGAGGACCTCGGCGAGGGCGCCGGCGGCCATGGAGCAGGCGGAGCCGACCTCGCCCTGGCAGCCGACCTCGGCGCCGGAGATGGAGGCGTTCTCCTTGAAGAGCATGCCGATCGCGCCGGCGGCCAGGAGGAAGCGGACGACGCCGTCCTCGTCGGCACCGGGGACGAAGTTGATGTAGTAGTGCAGGACCGCCGGGATGATGCCGGCCGCGCCGTTCGTGGGGGCCGTCACCACGCGGCCGCCCGCCGCGTTCTCCTCGTTCACCGCCATCGCGTAGAGCGTGATCCACTCCATCGCGTGCGCCAAGGGCTCGCCCTCGGCGCGCAGCTGGCGGGCCGAGACGGCCGCGCGGCGGCGGACCTTCAGGCCGCCGGGCAGGATGCCCTCACGGGACATGCCGCGCTGGACGCACTCGCGCATCACCCGCCAGATCTCCAGCAGGCCCGCCCGGATCTCCTCCTCGGTGCGCCAGGCGCGCTCGTTCTCCAGCATCAGGGAGGAGATCGACAGGCCCGTCTCCTTCGTCAGGCGCAGGAGCTCGTCGCCGGTACGGAAGGGATACTTCAGGACCGTGTCGTCCAGCTTGATCCGGTCCGCGCCGACCGCGTCCTCGTCCACGACGAAGCCGCCGCCGACCGAGTAGTACGTCTTGGAGAACAGCTCCGCGCCCGAGGCGTCGTACGCCCATATCGTCATGCCGTTGGCGTGGTAGGGCAGGGCCTTGCGGCGGTGCAGGACCAGGTCGTCGTCGAAGGAGAAGGGGATCTCGTGTTCGCCGAGCAGCGAGATGCGGCCCGCCGACTTGATCGCCTCCACCCGCTCGTCGGCCGTTTCCACGTCCACCGTGCGGGGCGAGGCGCCCTCCAGGCCGAGCAGGACCGCCTTCGGGGTGCCGTGACCGTGGCCGGTGGCGCCGAGGGAGCCGTACAGCTCGCACCTCAGGGAGGCCACCGGGTCCAGCAGGCCTTCGTTGCGCAGGCGGCGGGCGAACATGCGCGCCGCGCGCATCGGGCCGACCGTGTGGGAGCTGGACGGGCCGATGCCGATCGAGAACAGGTCGAAGACCGAGATGGCCACGGGAACTCCTCAAGACGGGTGAAGCAGGGGCGGTACGGGGTGCGGGCACCGCGCGCACCTTCCGGTGTCCAGTGTGCGCGGTGCCTCGCGAAAGGTGACTTACTTGTTCAGAGCCGGGTACAGCGGGTGCTTGTCGGCCAGGGCCTTGACCCGGGCCTTGAGCGCCTCGGCGTCGTACGCCGGCTTCAGCGCCTCCGCGATCACGTCCGCGACCTCGGCGAAGTCCTCGGCCGTGAAGCCGCGGGTGGCGAGGGCGGGCGTGCCGATCCGCAGACCGGACGTGACCATCGGCGGGCGCGGGTCGTTCGGGACCGCGTTGCGGTTGACCGTGATGCCGACCTCGTGGAGGCGGTCCTCGGCCTGCTGCCCGTCCAGCTCGGACTCGCGCAGGTCGACGAGGATCAGGTGCACGTCCGTGCCGCCCGACAGCACGTTCACGCCGGCCTCGCGCGCGTCCGGCGCCGTCAGCCGCTCGGCGAGGATCCTCGCGCCCTCCACTGTACGGCGCTGGCGCTCCTTGAATTCCTCGGAAGCCGCGACCTTGAAGGACACCGCCTTCGCCGCGATCACGTGCTCCAGGGGACCGCCCTGGAAGCCCGGGAAGACGGAGGAGTTCAGCTTCTTCGCGAAGTCCTTGCTGCGGGCGAGGATGATGCCGCCGCGCGGGCCGCCCAGGGTCTTGTGCGTCGTGGAGGTCACCACGTCGGCGTACGGCACCGGGTTGGCGTGCAGACCAGCCGCGACCAGGCCCGCGAAGTGCGCCATGTCGACCCACAGGTGGGCCTCGACCTCGTCGGCGATCCGGCGGAACGCGGCGAAGTCCAGCTCCCGCGGGTACGCCGACCAGCCGGCGATGATCACCTTCGGGCGGTGCTCCTTGGCCAGCCGCTCGACCTCGGCCATGTCGACCAGGCCGGTGGCGGCGTCCACGTGGTAGGCGACCACGTTGAACTGCTTGCCGGAGAAGTTCAGGCGCATGCCGTGGGTCAGGTGGCCGCCGTGGGCGAGGTCCAGGCCGAGGATGGTGTCCCCGGGCTGGGCCAGCGCGAACAGGGCCGCCTGGTTGGCGGAGGCGCCGGAGTGGGGCTGGACGTTGGCGTACTCGGCGCCGAACAGCTCCTTGACCCGGTCGATGGCGATCTGCTCGGCGACGTCGACGTGCTCGCAGCCGCCGTAGTAGCGGCGGCCCGGGTAGCCCTCGGCGTACTTGTTGGTGAGGACGGAGCCCTGCGCCTCCATCACCGCGAGCGGCGCGAAGTTCTCGGAGGCGATCATCTCCAGCGTGGACTGCTGGCGGCCGAGCTCGGCGTCGACCGCGGCGGCGATCTCCGGGTCCAGCTCGTGCAGGGGCGTGTTCAGGGAGGTCATACGGCTACGACTCCTCAGCCGGCGTTCTGGGCGGTGTACTCGTCGGCGGAGAGCAGGTCGGCCGGCTCCTCCGAGACGCGCACCTTGAACAGCCAGCCGCCCTCGAAGGGGGCCGAGTTCACCAGCGACGGGTCGTTGACGACGTCCTCGTTGATCTCGGTGACCTCACCGGTGACCGGCGAGTACAGGTCGGAGACCGACTTGGTGGACTCCAGCTCGCCGCAGGTCTCGCCCGCGGTCACCGTGGAGCCGACCTCGGGGAGCTGGGCGTAGACCACATCGCCGAGCGCGTTGGCCGCGAACTCGGTGATGCCGACCGTCGAGACGCCGTCCTCGGCGGCCGACAGCCACTCGTGCTCCTTGCTGTAGCGCAGCTGCTGGGGGTTGCTCATGGCCTGAATTCTCCTGTACGCGCGGGAGTGCTGATGAAGGGGGGACTGCTGAAGCCGCTGATGAGCAGCGGAAACGTGCGCGGGGTCACACAGTGGCCGCGCCCAGTGTCTACTTCTGGCGCTTGTAGAACGGCAGCGCCACGACCTCGTACGGTTCGTGGCTGCCCCGGATGTCGACGCCGACGCCCGCGGTGCCCGGGGCCGCGTGCGCCGCGTCGACGTACGCCATGGCGATCGGCTTGCCCAGGGTGGGGGAGGGGGCGCCGGAGGTGACCTCGCCGATCACCTGGCCGCCCGCGACGACGGCGTACCCGGCGCGCGGCACCCGCCGGCCCTCGGCGACCAGCCCGACGAGGACCCGCGGCGGGTTCTCCTGGGCCCTGGCGGCGGCCTCGGCGAGCGCCTCGCGCCCCACGAAGTCGCCCTCCTTCTCGAACTTGACCACGCGGCCGAGCCCGGCGTCGAAGGGGGTGAGCGCCGTGGTCAGCTCGTGCCCGTACAGCGGCATGCCCGCCTCCAGGCGCAGGGTGTCCCGGCAGGACAGGCCGCAGGGGACCAGGCCGACGCCCTCGCCGGCCTTGGTCAGCGCCTGCCACAGCTCCACGGCGTGCTCCGGCTTCACGAACAGCTCGAAGCCGTCCTCGCCGGTGTAGCCGGTGCGGGCGATCAGGGCCGGGACGCCGGCGACCGTGCCGGGCAGGCCGGCGTAGTACTTCAGGCCGTCCAGGTCGGCGTCGGTGAGGGACTTCAGGATGCCGGGGGACTCGGGGCCCTGGACGGCGATCAGCGCGTACGCGTCCCGGTCGTCGCGCACCTCGGCGTCGAAGCCGGCGGAACGCTCGACGAGGGCGTCCAGCACCACCTGGGCGTTGGAGGCGTTGGCGACCACCATGTACTCGGTCTCGGCGAGCCGGTAGACGATCAGGTCGTCCAGGATGCCGCCGTCGGCCTGGCAGATCATGGTGTAGCGGGCGCGGCCGACGCCGACGGAGGCGATGTTGCCTACCAGGGCGTAGTTGAGGAGGGCGGCCGCGCCGGCGCCGGTGACGGTGATCTCGCCCATGTGGGAGAGGTCGAAGAGACCGGCCTTCGTACGCACGGCGAGGTGCTCGTCACGCTCGGAGCCGTAGCGCAGGGGCATGTCCCAGCCGGCGAAGTCGGTCATCGTCGCACCGAGCGAGCGATGCAGCGCGTCCAGCGCGGTATGGCGCAGCTCAAGGGGTTCGGTACTGCTCATCGGACGGTCGTCTCCCAGGAAAGCAGGACAGGCGAGGAACGTTCCTCCCCATCTGTCATCGGAACCTGAGAGGTTCGCCAGGACCGCCACAGGGACGATCACGGCTTGCACCTTGGGTGGAGCCACTGTCGCAGCGGCCCGCTTTTCAGATGTGCCTCGCCCGCGCGGTAACGGGGCCTGAGAGATTCAAGGGAGGGACTTGCTCCTTCGGCGCCCCGGCATCAGTGCTGCCAGGGACTCTCCCGCGCGGATTCAAGCGGCCGGTATGCAGTTGGCGGCCACATCATTGCACGGCGAGCCTGCTTTTGTAACCGACCTGTGGCAGGACGCGGACCCCTCCACCACCCCCGTTCATTACCTTCTCTTTACGCATCGCGGGCATGAGGATGACCGGGCCGACAGGGGAGGAAGATCACGATGAACAGGACCCTGGTGTACGCCACCGCCGGCACCGGCATCGCGGTGCCGGGTCAGCGCCCCGCGCCGGCCCCCGTCGTCCGCGACCTGCGCGACCGCGCCGGCAGCGGCCCGCACGTCCTGCTCTTCGGCCCCCAGGACCTGGTGGTGATCACCGGCCTGCCCGGCAGCGGCAAGTCCACCCTGATGCGGCGCGCGGTCGCCGGCCGCCGCGTCGACTCCCAGGACACGCGCGACCGCTTCGCGGCCCGCCTGCCCCGAGCGCTCCCGTACACCCTCTACCGCCCGCTGGTCCGCCTCGCCCACTACACCGGCCTGCGCCGCGCCCTGCGCACCGGCGAGGGCCTCGTCGTGCACGACTGCGGCACCCAGCCCTGGGTGCGGGCCTGGCTCACCCGCGCGGCACGCCGCCGCGGCGGCACCCTCCATCTGCTCCTGCTCGACGTCCCGCCCGACACCGCCCGCGAGGGTCAGCGCACCCGCGGCCGGGGCGTCTCCCGCTACGCCTTCCGCCGCCACCGCCGTACGACCGCCCGGCTGCTCGACACGGTCGAGCGGGGCGGGCTGCCCGCGGGCTGCGGCGCCGCGGTGCTGCTGGACCGCACGGCGGCCGACGCGCTCCGGCGGATCGCGTTCACCGGATGAGGGGGACGGTGTGCACGCGGCGAGGGGCTGTCACCGCCACCCGCTAGCCTTCTTGGTCACAGCAGAGATTTCCAGCAGGCGGTAGGCAGATGGACTTCCCGGCGGACATTCCCGCGGACTTCCCGGCACAGGCGCACCCCCAGCCCCACGGCGGCTGGCCCGGCAACGAGCTGGAGGAGGTGCTCTCGGCCTCCCTCGGCATACCCGCCGCGGCCGGCCGGATCATCGAGGTCCTGGGCCGCAGCCTGCTGTGGATCCCGCTGCCGAGCGGCGGCGGCCCCGACAGCGGCCCGCTGGACCTGCCCACGCTGGACCTCGGCGGCCAGACGTACGTCCCGGTGTTCAGCTCCGAGGAGCAGCTGCGCCAGGCGGCCGGCTCCCACATGTCGTACACCATCGCCCCCGCCGTGGAGTTCGCCCGCGGTCTGCCCCCGCAGGTCGGCATCGCTGTGAACCCCGACGCCCTGGTCGGCATCCCGCTCCCGCCCGCGGCGGTGGCCGAGCTGTGCCGGGTGGGCCGCACCCCGCTGGACGGGCCCAACACCGGCGGCCGGGTCCGCCTCTTCGAACCCGACTGGCAGGACGACCCGGTCGACTTCCTCTCCGCCGCGTCCGCCGAGTTCGCCGAGACCGGCGTGGTCCTCACCGCCCGCCGCTGCCTGGCCGCCATAGAGACGGACGACCCGGTGATGTTCGTCGGCGTGGAACTCTCCCAGTGGGAAGGCGACCTCCGCGCGCTCCCCATGCAGGCCCTGGGCCGCGCCCTGGGCAAAGTCCCGGTCAAGTGGCCGATGAGCCTGGTCCTCCTGGACGTGACGGACGACCCGGTGGCCGCATGGCTCAAGTCGAACGTCCGCCCCTTCTACCAATACGGTCACTGATCAGCAGGCAGGGGAGCAGCGGACCTCAGGGGCGCGGGGAACTGCGCGACAAGCCCCCCACGCACCCGCACCCGCGTACGCACCCGAGGCGGCACCCCCGTGGGCGCTTAAGCTGTCTCCAAACGCGGGGCACGAAAAAGAGAAGGGCACGACAGGTGAGCGCGAGCCACAGCGGCAGCGTCGAGCACATGCTGCGCCAGGTCACGCCCGGACGCTACGACGCCTACGAGGCCCTGCTCCGCGCCCTCGCCACCCCCTCCTCCGGCCAGATCTGGATGCTCCTGTGGCACGGCCAGGCCGGCTCCCCGGACGCCCAGTACGGAAACATGGAGATCGACGGGTTCCAGTACGCCCCCTGCGTCACCTCCGCCCAGGAGCTCTCGGCCAGCGGCTGGAACCGGTCGTACGAGGTCGTCGACGGGCTCGACGTGGCCCGCACCCTCTACCCGGACCACTACGGCCTCTGGCTCAACCCGCACACCCCGGGCGGCGGCGTCGGCATCCCCTGGCTGGACCTTCGCCGCATCGCCACGGGCCTGGACCGCCAGCCCGCCGGCCCTCTCCGGCTGTCCGAACCCGGCATCGAGATCCCGCAGTTCTACGCCCTGCTCGCGCAGAACGCCCACCGCACCCCGGCCCTGCGCTCGCTGCGCCGCGCCTGGGTGCAGCCGGCGCTCGGCGCCCCGTACCTCGCCATCGGCCTGGACGTGTACGACACCTCGCCGGCCGCGGTCGACTCGGTGCGCGCGATGATGCAGCAGTCCGTCGGCGCGGTGCCGGAGGGCCTGCCGGTGTCGACGGTCGCGATGACGGACGAGTACGACCCGGTCGTGATGTGGATGCGGGCCAACGCCCGCCCGTTCTACGACCGCGAGGCCCACGCCGCGCCGCAGCCCCAGCTCCAGGCCTCCCCCGGGCAGCAGGCGCCCGCCGCCGGATACGGCTATCCGCCGGTGCACGGCAGCTACTGACCTGGGATTATCGCCCGTACGTCCCGTTTTGCGCACTCGGCCGTTCCGCCCGGCCCCGTCCGTTCGCCGTAACTCCTTGTCCGCATAACAGGAAACGCCTGCTTGCATCACGGTTGCGCATCCATTCCCCGTCAAGGCTGGCGGCTGATCGCGCAAGCGTTGAAGACTCCCCCTTCAAGGGGTTCGCCCCTGTGTACGACGGACTGTTTGATGCCGCTACCAGCGGCAAGTGCGGGCCGGCTACCGCCGGTTGAGAGGGGTCCCAGCCTGATGACGGCACCATTGCACGAGCCGACCGCGGAAGCGGCCCCGGGTGCGGCAGAGGAAGCGGCGGTCGCGGCCACCGACGCGAAGGCCGTTCAGGGCCGCTCCCTGGGCCGGATCGCCTGGGAACGCCTCAAGCGGGACAAGCTGGCCCTCACGGGCGGCGTGGTCGTCCTCCTCCTCATCGTGATCGCCCTGCTCGCACCGGTGATCACGAACCTCGTCGGCCAGGACCCGGACAACTACCACCAGAGCCTGATCGACCCGCTGTTCAGCACCCCCAAGGGCTCGATGGGCGGCATCAGCGGCGACCACCTGCTCGGTGTCGAACCGGTCAACGGCCGCGACATCTTCGCCCGCATCCTCTACGGCGCCCGGATCTCGCTGCTCGTCGGCTTCCTGTCCGCCGTGGTCGCCGTCCTCCTCGGGACCATCCTCGGCATCCTGGCGGGCTTCTTCGGCGGCTGGGTGGACTCGGTCATCAGCCGGGTCATGGACGGCCTCCTCGCCTTCCCGCAGCTGCTGTTCATCATCGCGCTGGTCTCCGTGATGCCCAACCAGATGCTGGGGCTCACCGGCACGGGCGTGCGTGTCTTCGTGATGATCCTGGTCATCGGCTTCTTCGGCTGGCCGTACATCGGCCGCGTGGTGCGCGGTCAGACGCTCTCGCTGCGTGAACGCGAGTACGTCGAGGCGGCCCGCTCGCTCGGCGCCGGGCGGTTCTACATCCTCTTCAAGGAGCTGCTGCCCAACCTCGTCGCGCCCATCATCGTGTACACGACGATGATGATCCCCACGAACATCCTGACCGAAGCGGCGCTCAGCTTCCTGGGTGTGGGCGTCAAGCCGCCCACCTCCTCCTGGGGACAGATGCTCTCCAGCGCGATCGACTACTACGACTCGGACCCCATGTACATGGTGATCCCAGGCGTGGCGATCTTCATCACGGTGCTGGCCTTCAACCTCTTCGGCGACGGCGTGCGGGACGCCCTGGACCCGAAGGCCTCCCGCTGAAGTGCCGTACCCCAAGCGTCCCGTGAGCTCTGCCACGGGGTCTCTCATCAAATCCGGAGGATCCGAGATCGTGAACACCCAACGCACCTCAGGGCGGCGCAAGCAGGCCCTTGCCGCTGCCGCAGTGGTCGCCGGGCTGCTGACCACGGCGGCGTGCGGCGGAGGCAACGGCGGCTCGAAGGACGGCGCGGCCGGCTTCAACGCGGCGGTCAACAAAGTCGCCCAGGCCGACCAGGTCAAGAAGGGCGGCACGCTGAAGTTCGTGAGCACGCAGGACGCCGACTCGTGGGACACCACGCGCGGCTACTACGGGTTCATGTGGGACTTCTCCCGCTACTACAGCCGCCAGCTGGTCACCTACAAGACCGCGCCCGGTGCCGAGGGCGCCCAGCTCACCCCGGACCTGGCCACCGACATGGGCAAGATCTCGGACGGCGGCAAGACCTACACCTTCACGCTGCGCGACGGCGCCACCTGGGAGGACGGCAAGCCGATCACCTCCCAGGACGTCAAGTACGGCATCGAGCGCGTCTGGGCGCAGGACGTCCTGTCCGGCGGTCCGATCTACCTCCAGCAGATGCTGGACCCGAAGAACACCTACAAGGGTCCGTACAAGGACTCCGCGAAGGACCACCTGGGCCTGAAGGCGATCGAGACGCCGGACGCGAAGACGATCGTCTTCCACCTGCCGGCGCCCAACTCGGACTTCCTCCAGGCGCTGGGCATGACCGCGGGCTCCCCGGTCCGCCAGGACAAGGACACCAAGTCCAAGTACGGCCTGCACCCGTTCTCCTCGGGTCCGTACAAGTTCGAGTCCTACGCCCCGGGCAAGAACCTGGTCCTGGTCCGCAACGACCAGTGGAAGGCGTCCTCCGACCCGGTCCGCAAGGCGTACCCGGACAAGATCACGCTGGACATCTCCACGAACCAGGTCAACTCGGACCAGCAGCTGATCAACGGCGACTACGACGTGGACGCCAGCCAGACCGGCCTGGGCCCGCAGGGCCGTCAGATCGCCCTGAAGCAGCACAAGGACAACCTGGACAACCCGGTCTCCGGCTTCATCCGCTACGCGGTCTTCCCGCAGAGCGTCAAGCCGTTCGACAACGAGCACTGCCGCAAGGCCGTGATCTACGCCGCCGACCACGTGTCCCTGCAGACCGCCCGCGGTGGCCCGATCGCCGGTGGCGACATCGGCACCAACATGCTCCCGCCGTCGGTCGCCGGTGGCGAGGGCCAGAAGTACGACCCGTACCAGATCGCGACCAAGAACAAGAACGGCAGCGTCGACCTGGCCAAGCAGGAGCTGAAGGCCTGCGGCAAGCCGAACGGCTTCTCCACCACCATCGCGGTCCGCAACAACAAGTCGCAGGAAGTGGCCACCGCCGAGTCCCTGCAGGCCGCGCTGAAGAAGGTCGGCGTCAACGCCGACATCTACCAGTACGACGGCTCGCAGAGCCCGGGCATCATCGGCTCGCCGTCGAACGTGGAGAAGAAGAAGCTCGGCATCATCATCATGGGCTGGGGCCCGGACTTCCCGACCGTCCAGGGCTACGGCATCCCGCTGTGGAGCAGCAAGTACATCCTGCAGAGCGGTAACAACAACTACGCCCTGATCAAGGACAAGACGATCGACGGTCTCTTCGACCAGTACACCACCACGATGGACACCTCGAAGAAGACCCAGATCGCCACGGAGATCAACCACAAGGTCATGGAGGGCGCGTACTACCTGCCCTTCACCTTCGAGCGGCTGCTCAACATCCGCTCCTCGCGTCTGGCCAACGTGTACACGACGAACGCGTACAGCGGTTACTACGACTTCGTCAACCTCGGCCTGAAGTCCACGAAGTAAACCCGGCACACCCGCCGTACGGCACGAAAGGCAGGTGAAGGCCGGCGCGGCGAGCCGCGGGCCCACCGGAAGATCTCCGGGGGCCCGCGGTCCGCGGCGGGCCGTTAGCTGTGCTCGCTTACCTCATCAGGCGGCTGTTCGCCGCCGCAGTGATGCTGGTGGTCATCATCCTGGTGGTCTTCAGCATCTTCTTCCTCGTCCCCAAGTGGGCGGGCGTGGACATCGCCACGAGCTTCGTGGGCAAGCAGGCAGACCCGCACGCCGTCGAGGCGGTGCGCGAGAAGCTGGGTCTGGGCGACCCCATCTACGTCCAGGTCTGGGACTTCTTCAAGGGCATCTTCGCGGGCCGCACCTACGCGGCCGGCGGTGACGTCACCCACTGCGCCGCGCCGTGCTTCGGCTACTCCTTCCGCAGCGAGCAGGCCGTCTGGCCGGTGCTGACCGACCGCTTCCCGGTGACCCTGGGTCTCGCGCTCGGCGCCGCCGTGCTGTGGCTGGTCCTCGGTGTCGCGGCGGGTGTGCTCTCCGCCCTCAAGCGGGGCAGCATCTGGGACCGCGGCGCGATGGTCGTCGCCCTCAGCGGTGTCTCGCTGCCGATCTACTTCACCGGTCTGCTCGCCTCGGCGATCTTCGTCTTCGGACTGAACTGGTTCGACGGCAAGTACGTCTCGATCAGCGACAGCTTCTCCGGCTACTTCGGAAGCATGATCCTGCCCTGGATCACCCTCGCCTTCCTCTACGCGGCGATGTACGCCCGCATCACCCGGGCCACCATGCTGGAGATCCTCGGCGAGGACTACATCCGCACCGCCCGCGCCAAGGGCCTCACGGAGCCGGTCGTCATCGGCAAGCACGCCATGCGCTCCACGATGACCCCGATCCTGACCATGCTCGGCATGGACCTCGGCGCCCTGATCGGCGGCGCGATCCTCACCGAGACCACGTTCAGCATCCCCGGCCTCGGCCAGGCCGTGCTGACCGCCATCAAGAACCAGGACCTGCCCATCATCCTGGGCGTGACCCTGATCACCTCCCTCGCGGTGCTCATCGCCAACCTCGCGGTGGACATCCTGTACGCCGTGATCGACCCCCGAGTGAGGCTCGCATGACCGAACTCAGCAAGACCGGAGCGGCCGTGGGCGAGCCCACGGACGCCTCGCCCGCGCCGACCTCCTTCCTGGAAGTGCGCGACCTGAAGGTGCACTTCCCGACCGACGACGGCCTCGTGAAGTCCGTCGACGGGCTCAGCTTCAAGCTGGAGAAGGGCAAGACCCTCGGCATCGTGGGCGAGTCGGGCTCCGGCAAGTCCGTGACCTCGCTCGGCATCATGGGCCTGCACACCGCCGGCCAGTACGGCAAGCGCAAGGCGCAGATATCGGGCGAGATCTGGCTGAACGGCACCGAGCTGCTGTCCGCCGACCCCGACCATGTGCGCAAGCTGCGCGGCCGCGAGATGGCGATGATCTTCCAGGATCCGCTGTCGGCGCTGCACCCGTACTACACGATCGGCGCGCAGATCGTGGAGGCCTACCGGATCCACCACGACGTCGACAAGAAGACCGCCAAGCGGCGTGCGGTCGAGATGCTCGACCGCGTGGGCATCCCGCAGCCGGACAAGCGGGTGGACAACTACCCGCACGAGTTCTCCGGCGGTATGCGCCAGCGCGCCATGATCGCCATGTCGCTGGTGAACAACCCCGAGCTGCTCATCGCGGACGAGCCGACCACCGCGCTCGACGTGACGGTCCAGGCGCAGATCCTGGACCTGATCCGCGACCTGCAGAAGGAGTTCGGCTCGGCGGTCATCGTCATCACCCACGACCTGGGCGTCGTCGCCGAACTCGCCGACGACATCCTGGTGATGTACGGCGGCCGCTGCGTCGAACGCGGCCCGGCGGAGAAGGTGTTCTACGAGCCCCGCCACCCCTACACCTGGGGTCTGCTCGGCTCGATGCCGCGCCTGGACCGCGAGCAGCAGGAGCGCCTGATCCCGGTCAAGGGCTCGCCGCCCTCGCTGATCAACATCCCGTCCGGCTGCGCCTTCAACCCGCGCTGCCCGTACGCGGACCTCCCGAAGGACAACCTGACCCGCACGGTCCGCCCGGAGCTGACCGAGGTCGGCGACAAGCACTGGGCCGCCTGCCACATGTCGCAGGAGCAGCGGGAACGGATCTGGACCGAAGAGATTGCGCCGAAGCTGTGAGTGAGAACGCAGAGGACAAAGCGGTGAAGGCCTCTGGTGCGGCCACCCTCAGCAAGGACGCCGCTCCCGGCGAGACCCTGCTCAAGGTGACCGGGCTGCAGAAGCACTTCCCCATCAAGAAGGGCCTGTTCCAGCGGCAGGTCGGCGCCGTGCGCGCGGTCGACGGGCTCGACTTCGAGGTCCGTTCCGGTGAGACCCTCGGTGTCGTGGGCGAGTCGGGCTGCGGCAAGTCGACGATGGGCCGGCTGATCACCCGGCTGCTCGAACCGACCGCCGGCACGATCGAGTTCGAGGGCAAGGACATCACGCACCTCGGCGTGAGCGGCATGCGCCCCATGCGCCGCGACGTGCAGATGATCTTCCAGGATCCGTACTCGTCGCTGAACCCGCGCCACACCATCGGCACGATCGTCGGGGCCCCCTTCCGGCTCCAGGGCGTCGAGCCGGAGGGCGGCATCAAGAAGGAAGTGCAGCGGCTGCTGTCGGTGGTCGGTCTCAACCCCGAGCACTACAACCGCTATCCGCACGAGTTCTCCGGCGGTCAGCGCCAGCGCATCGGCATCGCCCGCGCGCTCGCCCTGAAGCCGAAGCTGGTCGTCGCGGACGAGCCGGTCTCCGCGCTGGACGTGTCGATCCAGGCGCAGGTCGTGAACCTCATGGACGACCTCCAGGAGGAACTGGGCCTGACGTACGTGATCATCGCGCACGACCTCTCGGTCGTCCGGCACGTCTCGGACCGCATCGCGGTGATGTACCTCGGCAAGATCGTCGAACTGGCCGACCGGGACTCGCTGTACAAGGCGCCGATGCACCCGTACACCAAGGCGCTGATGTCGGCGGTGCCGATTCCGGACCCGGCGCGCAAGAACGCGAAGAGCGAGCGCATCCTGCTCAAGGGCGACGTGCCCTCGCCGATCTCACCGCCCTCCGGCTGCCGCTTCCACACCCGGTGCTGGAAGGCGACGGAGATCTGCCGGACCACCGAGCCGGCGCTCAAGGAGCTGAAGCCCGGTCAGCGGGTGGCCTGCCACCACCCCGAGAACTTCGAGGACCAGGCCCCGCAGGACACGGTGCTGCTGACCGCCGCGAAGGAGGCGGCGGAGCTGGTCGCCGACGAGGTCCTCGCGGAGTCGGCGGAGACATCGGCGGCGGTCGCGGCGGAACTGGCCGAGGAGACCCCGGCGGAGAACGACTCCGAGGAGAGTGCCTCCGAGGAAAGTGCGTCCGAGGAAAGTGCCTCCGAGGAGAACGCCGCGGAGAGCACCGCGGAGAAGGCCGAGGAGAGCGACTCCCAGGAGTCAACCGACAAGTAGCGCATGACAACTCAGCAAAGTCATGCACATGCCTAAACGGGAGAGTGCAGAGTCGTCCGTGTCCGACCACTGATCGGTACACGCTCGAAAGGGACGACCATGGCACTCTCCCGTTCGGCACGCCTGGGGGCCGTCGCGACCGCGGCGGCCTCCCTCCTCGTCATCGGCGCATCCCCCGCCCCCACCCCGGGCGCCCCCGGCATCGGCGACTCCTACTTCCCCCAGCTCGGCAACGGCGGCTTCGACGCGCTGCACTACGACCTGGACCTCGCCTACGCCCCCGGCACCGGACGCCTGGACGGCCGTACCACCCTCATCGCCCGCGCCACCCAGAACCTCTCCTCCTTCGACCTGGACCTGCAGCAACTGCAGATCGCCGGGGTCGAAGTGAACGGCAGACGCGCCGGGTTCACGCGGGACGGCGACGAGGTGACCATCACCCCACGCCGAAGCCTGGCGCGCGGGCGCACCTTCAGGGTCACCGTCACCTACGGCGGCATACCCCAGCCCCTCAGCGGGCCCATCGTGTTCGGCTCCAAGTACGGCTGGATGAAGACCACCGACGGCGTCTTCGTCGCCTGCGAGCCCAACGCCGCCTCCACCTGGTTCCCGTCCAGCGACCACCCCTCCGACAAGGCCACCTACGACATCCGGATCAAGGCGCCGGAGGGCCTGACCGGCGTCTCCAACGGCCGGCTGGTGTCGACGTACGACAAGGGCGGATCGACGTACACCCACTGGCGCGAGTCGAGGCCGATGGCGACCTACCTCGCCACCGCCACCATCGGCAGGTTCGACGTGCGCACCGGCCGCACCCCGGGCGGCATCCCGCTCTACGTCGCGATCGACCCCGTCCTGAAGAACAGCAACAAGGTCGACGTGTACGCCGTCACCGCCGCCGCGACCGACTACTGGTCGAAGGTCTTCGGGCCGTACCCGTTCGAGGAGACCGGCGCCATCGTGGACGACATGCCCGAGGCCGGGTTCTCCCTGGAGGTGCAGAGCAAGCCCGCCTACTCGGCCGTGCGCAGCGAGACGACCATCGTGCACGAGCTGGCCCACCAGTGGTTCGGCGACTCGGTGAGCGTGGCGCGGTGGAAGGACATCTGGCTCAACGAGGGCTTCGCCACCTACGCCCAGTGGCTGTGGGCGGAGCACCAGGGCACCCGCTCGGCGCACGACTCCTTCCTCGCCGCCTACAACTCCCGCCCGGCCGACTCGGGCTTCTGGCAGATCAAGGTCGCCGACCCGCAGCGCGACACGATGTTCTCCTCCGCCGTGTACCAGCGCGGCGCGATGACGCTCCAGGCACTGCGCGAACGCATCGGCGACAAGGCCTTCTTCCGGCTGCTGCCCGCCTGGACCAGGCTCCACCGGTACGGCAACGCGGACACCGCCGGCTTCGTCCGTCTCGCCGAGCGCGTCAGCGGGCAGAAACTGGACGACCTGTTCGGCACCTGGCTGTCCACCACAGGGAGGCCGGCGCTGTAAGCCTGGCTTTGTAAGGTTCACGCCGTCCGGCAGGTGAGAATACCGGGGTGCAGCTCCAGCAACTCTTCACTCCCTCCGTCCAGCACACGCTCGATGTCATCGGCATCTTCGTGTTCGCGATCTCCGGCGCCCTGCTGGCCGTCCGGAAGAACTTCGACGTGTTCGGCATCGCCGTGCTCGCCGAGGTCACCGCGCTGGGCGGAGGGCTGTTCCGCGACCTGGTCATCGGAGCCGTACCCCCGGCCGCCTTCACCGACCTCGGGTACTTCCTCACCCCGATGCTCGCCACGCTGGTCGTCTTCTTCCTGCACCCGCACGTGGAACGCATCCAGGCGGCGGTGCTGGTCTTCGACGCGGCCGGACTCGGCCTGTTCTGCGTCAGCGGGACGACCAAGGCGTACAGCTACGGCCTCAACCTGACCGCGTCGGCGACCCTGGGGCTCGCCACCGCGGTCGGCGGCGGTGTGCTGCGCGATGTGCTCGCCAACGAGGTGCCCTCACTGCTGCGCTGGGACCGCGATCTGTACGCGGTCCCAGCGATCGTGGGCTCCACCATGGTGGTGCTGTGCCTCCGCTATGACGCCCTGACCCCCCTCACCAGTGGGCTCGCGGCCGTCACCGCTTTTGTGCTGCGCCTGCTCGCGATGCGGTTCCACTGGCGAGCTCCGCGCGCGTGGAACCGCCGGTCGACGGTGACTGAGGAGTAGTGCCGGTGGTTCCGGCGGCGTTCCCGTCGAGGGAACCCGTGGTGCCGCCGAGCGACCGGTCCTGGCCCTTGACGTGGCTCTGGCCCATCTGCACGGTCAGCCAGCGGAACACCGCGCCGACCTGGGGCCGCCACAGCGCCATGTTGTGGCCGCCCGCGCTGCGCGGCAGGAACACCACGTGCACGGTCGTCGGCGCCTTGGCGACGGACTCCAGCGCCACGCCCGCCTCGTAGCCGTCACGGGACTCGCCGGAGACGTACAGCGCGATCCGCGGCGGCACCGCCGCCTTCTTCAGGATCATGTAGGGGTTGTTCTCGTTGCGCAGGGTGGGGTTCTGCGCGGCCAGGGAGTTGCGCTCGCCGATCGGGTCGTTGTAGCCGGACAGGCTCACCGCGGCCCGGTACCGGTCCGGGTGCGCCACGGCCAGCTTGACCGCGCAGTGGGCGCCCGCGGAGTACCCGGCCACGGCCCAGCCCTGCGGTGCCGGCAGGGCACGGAAGTTGTCCATGACCATCTTCGGCACGTCGATGCTGAGCCAGGTGTCGGCGTTGACCTGGCCGGGGACGTTCGCGCAGCCGGTGTCCACGCCGGCCAGCAGGTTGGTGCGCGGGGCGACCATGATGAAGGGGGCCACCTGGCCGCTCTGCATCATCGGCAGCAGCTGTTCGTGCGCGTGCATGGAACCGAACCAGGCCTTCGCCGAACCGGGGTAGCCCGGCAGCACCTCCACCACCGGGAACTTCTTGTGGCGGTAGGCCGGGTCGTTGTACTGCGGCGGCAGCCAGACGTAGACCTCGGCGTTCACGCCCGAGACCCGGCCCTTGAGCTGGGTGACGCGCACGCCGCCGGCCGCGCCCATCCCGGGGCCGGAGGCCGCCGTGAAGGTCTGCTTGACCTTGGGCAACCGTTTCACCGCTATACCGCCGGTGCCGTCCCGGCCCAGGTCCCGGGCCTGCTGGACGTGGTTGCCGGTGCCGAGCAGGTCGGCCCAGTTGTCGTACAGGTTGTTCTGGTTGTTGACCAGAACGAAGATCAGTGTGACGGCGGTGCCTTGGGCGAACAGCAGCATCAGCACACGGGCCGCGGCACGCAGGGGCTTGGGCCCGCGCACTCGTGACCACAGCACGAGCGGCAGTATCAGTGCAACCACGGCCAGCACGATGGTCGTGTAGAGGAACGGAGTCCCGGTGAGGCTCATGCCTCCATAGATGGGAATCAGGGCGCCAAGGTTGTGGACGAGTCGGCACACTTACCGAAAAGTTGCCGGAACCTCACCCGGCAGAGGGATCCAGGGGGCATCTCCACCCTGTTTTCACCGATAAAGCTACCGCTTAGTAATTTCCTGTTGTACCGTCCACCCATGCCAGAAGCAGCTTCCGCCCCCGCCGCGCGGGCCGTGATCGGCGCCAGCGAGTTCGACCGCGACACGGCGGTCACCCGGCGCGAGCCCGGTGTCTACGACGTCGGCCTCTCGGCCGGCTGGACCATCTTCAACGCCGTGAACGGCGGCTACCTGCTGGCTGTGCTCGGCCGGGCCCTCGCGGACAGCCTTCCGCACCCGGACCCCTTCACCGTCTCCGCGCACTACCTGACCGCCTCCCGGCCCGGCCCGGCGGTCATCCGCACGGAAACGGTCCGCACGGGCCGCACCCTCTCCACGGGCCAGGCCTCCCTGCTCCAGTACGACGACGAGGGCAACGAGGTCGAACGCATCCGCGTCCTCGCCTCCTACGGCGACCTCGCCACCCTCCCCGACGACGTCCGTACGACCGCCACCCCTCCCGCGATCCCGCCCCTCGACCAGTGCTTCGGCCCCGAGGACGGGCCGCCCCCGGTCCAGGGCGGCTCGGCGATCGCCGACCGCCTGATGCTCAAGCTGGACCCGTCCACTCTCGGCTGGGCGCTGGGCGCGCCCTCCGGCAAGGGGGAGATGCGCGCGTGGTTCGGCCTGGCCGACGGCCGTGACGCCGACCCGCTGTCGCTGTTGCTGGCGGTGGACGCCCTGCCGCCCACGGCCTTCGAGCTCGGCCTGACGGGCTGGGTGCCCACGGTGGAACTCACCGTCCACGTCCGCCGCCGCCCGGCCCCCGGCCCGTTGCGGGTGTCCATCACCACCCGCAACCTGGCCGGCGGCTTCCTGGAGGAGGACGCCGAGGTCTGGGACAGCGAGGACCACCTGGTCGCCCAGTCCCGCCAGCTGGCCCGGGCCAGACTCACCTGAGCGGCAGCCTCCGGCCGGGACGGCTGTGGCTCCGGCTCGCCGGGGTGGGGCGTCACGTCCGGCTGAGCGGCGTGCGGCCGAGCCAGGCGGCCAGCTGTTCGTAGACGCCGGCGTCCTCCGGTGCCTGGCGGCGGGTGTCGAAGGGGGTGTTCTCGTCGCGGGGGCGGGAGTCCGGCAGTACCTGGCGGGCGGTGCCGAGCGCGAACCGGGCCAGGTCCGGGTCGAGCCGGTGCGGGTGCCCGAGGGCCTCGGCGAGGTCCCACGTGTGGGTCACGATCTCCATCACATAGCCCGAGAGCGCCGCATGGCCCGGTACCTCGCCCCACGGCACCCGGACCGGGGCCGCCATCCGCTCGTCGCTCTCCCAGGCCTTCAGCACGCGCACGCGCACCTCGTCGTAGGCCGCCGCCCAGCCGTCGTCCTCGACACCCTCCGCGACGGGCTGTACGGCGAGTCCGTCCCCGCCTTCGCCGACCACGGCGATCCGCCGGGTGCCGCCGACGATGTGGCTCAACAGGCCCCGTACGTCGAACTCCGCACAGGGCGTGGGGCCTTCGAGCTGGTCCGGCCGTACGGTCTTGATCAGGGCCGCGGCCTGCTCCGTGGCGCGGACGTAGAAGGGGCGCGGGTCGGTGAACTCGCTGGTGGTCCCGGTGGTCATGGTGTCCCTCTCGGTAGGTCGGTGCCCCGAGGATGGCGCGATAACCTGACATCCACCGTCAACATTTGCGCGAGAATCCGTCCGGGCGGGATTCTGTCCGCGTGAAGTCCGACCGGCTGCTGTCGATCCTGCTGCTCCTGCAGACCCGGGGCCGTGTCCCCGCGCGTGAACTCGCCGACCGGCTGGAGGTGTCGGTCCGCACCATCTACCGGGACATCGAGGCCCTGTCGGCCTCCGGTGTCCCGGTGTACGCCGAGCGCGGCCGGCACGGCGGCATCGAACTCCTCGCCGGTTTCCGCACCGACGTCACCGGACTGACCGCCGACGAGTCCCGCGCCCTGTTCATCCTGGCCGCGCAGGGCGCGCACGCCGCGCTCGGCCTCGATGCCGCCCTCGGCTCGGCCCTGCGCAAGGTGATGGCCGCGCTGCCGGCGCCGTACCGGCCCGCGGCCGAGGTGACCAGCCGCCGCATCCTGGTCGACGCCACCCGCTGGAAGAGCGGCCCCCAGCAGTCCGTCGACCTGGAGGTGCTCCAGGACGCGGTGTTCTCCGACCGGCGCCTGAGGCTGCGCTACCGGCACAGCGGGGCGCGGGAGCCGCGGACGTACACCGTGGACCCGTACGGCCTGGTCGCCAAGGCCGGGGTGTGGTACCTGGTCGCCGACCGGGGCGGGGCGCCGCGGCTCTTCCGGGCCGACCGGATCCGCTCGGCCCGGCCGCTCGACGAGCCGGTGCGGCGCCGGCCCGGGATCGAACTCGCCGACGCCTGGGAGGTGCTGCGACGTCAGGTGGAGGAGCGGCCGGGCGGGATCGAGGTCACGGTACGGGTCCGGCGCGAGCGGCTCGACATGTTCCAGCGGGTCGCGGCCGCCGAACTGACCGCCCCGCCCGACGACGACGGCGACAGCGACTGGGTCACCGCCCGGCTGACCTACCCGGTGCTGCGCGCGGTCCGCCAACTCCTCGGCTTCTCCGACCAGGTGGAACTGCTGGACCCGCCCGAGGCCCGCGCGGAACTGCTGGCCGCGGCCCGTTCCGTCACGGCCCTGTACCAGGAGGGGACCGGACCCGGAACGGGCGGCTGACGGACCCGCCGGGCGCAAGTCCCCCCGAGGCTCAGTCCGTCCAGTGGCTGCGGCCGATGCTGATGAGCCGCAGCTGCCGGGTGGCGAGCTGGGTGACGCGCTCCCGCTCCTCCGCCGGGGATTCCAGTGCTTCCAGGAACAGGGAGGCGGTGATGAGCATCTGGTCGACGTAGAGATGCGCGAGCATCAGCAGGTCGTCGTCGTTCCAGCCCGCGGCCTCGGTGTCCTTGGCCAGCTCGGCCTTCACCTCCTCGGCGAACCGGACCAGTTGGGCCCGGATGGCGTCCCGCACCGGCTGTACCCCGCCATGTCGCTCCCGGGCGATAAACCGGACATGTGCGGGGTACGCGTCCACATGGCGGGCGATCAACTCGATGGCACGCGTGATGCGTTCCTCGCTGTCGCCCGCCGTGGACACCGTCGTCCGCACCATCGGGTGCAGGCTGCCCAGCGCCTCGTCGACCAGTGCGACACCCAGGTCGGCGGTCGAGCGGAAGTGCCGGTAGAAGGCGGTCGGGGCAACGCCGACGGCCCGGGTGACCTCGCGCAGGCCCAGGCTGCTCAGACTCTGCTCCTCCAGCAGCGCGAGCGCCGCGTCGAGGAACGCCTGCCGGGTCTTCTGCTTCTGGGCCTGCCGGATGCCGAGGGTGTGACTCATGTCATCCAGTTAACAACTGTTCTCCGGAATTGGAAAGCCGTGGAACGCGCTAGAGTAGAAGTCAGTGAACAACTGTTACTACAACTGTTCACCGAAACTTCACACCGGCCCTATACGAGGTATCTCGGAGGGGGGATCTCATCCCATGCTGTTCCTCGTCGCCGCACTCATGCTGCTCGGTGTCGTGCTGGGCACCATCGCCCACGCGCCGCTGACGGTCACCGCCGTCGCCGCCGCCGTCATCGCCGTGTGGCTCGGCGTCTTCGCGCTCCGCGAGCGCCACGGCCGCCGACGCCGTACGCCGGCCAACTGACCGTCCGCCCCGACTTCCAGGAGCTGAGCACCATGCAACTCACCGCACCGGTCACGAGCCGCGACGACACCCGGCCGGCCGCCCGCGACGCCGACGGCATGGCCGTGGCGTCCTTCATCCTCGGCCTTCTCGGCCTGCTGGTCCTCAACATCTTCCTCGGCCCGATCGCCATCGTCCTGGCTGCCGTGTCCCTCTGGCGCGGCACGGCCCGCCGCGGCCGAGCCTGGCTGGGCCTCACCCTGGGCGTGGCCGACCTGGTCGTCCTGGTGACCGCCATGCAGCTGTCCCACACGCTCTCCTGGAGCATGTGACCAGCTGACGGCCCCGGCCCCGAGGACGACGGGGCAACCCGGCCGACCCACCCCCACCACCACCGCCGTTCCCGGCCGCGAGGCACCCGCGGAGGCCGACCGCCACCGCCGTCCCCGCCCGCAGGGCAGCCGCGGCACCCGGCCCGCCGCCGCCCGCGATGGTCCGCAGCCGGCCACCACGCCCCGCCGTGGGCAGTCGTTCCGCGGGGCGGAACGGATGGGCACGGCCGACAGCGTCGGGCACCCCGCCACCAGGCCCGGGTGCGGCCGGCGCGAGGCGCGCTTGCCAGGGGCAACCCCGCGCAGCCGACGCGAGGCGTCCCGCCCGAACGTCGACCTCGCAGCCAGGGCACGCCGCAAGGGGGCCGTAGAATCAGGGCACCATGGCATACCTCGACCACGCCGCGACAACCCCCATGCTCCCGGAGGCGGCAGAGGCCCTGACCGCCCGGTTGAGCATCACGGGCAACGCCTCCTCCCTCCACGCATCCGGCCGCCAGGCACGCCGCACGGTCGAGGAATCCCGCGAAACCCTCGCGGAAGCGCTCGGTGCCCGCCCCAGCGAGGTCGTCTTCACCTCGGGCGGCACCGAGGCCGACAACCTCGCCGTCAAGGGCCTGTTCTGGTCCCGCCGCGACGCCGACCCGGCCCGCACCCGCGTCCTGGCCAGCCCCGTCGAGCACCACGCCGTGCTCGACGCCGTCCACTGGCTCGGCGAACACGAGGGCGCGACGGTCGAGTACCTCCCCGTCGACTCCTACGGCCGCGTCCACCCCGAGGCCCTGCGCGAGGCCGTCGCCCGCAACCCCCACGACGTCGCCCTGGTCACCGTGATGTGGGCCAACAACGAGATCGGCACCGTTCAGCCGGTCCGTGAACTCGTCGAAGCCGCCGCCGAGTTCGGCATCCCGGTGCACGCCGACGCCGTCCAGGCCGTGGGCCAGGTCCCGGTCGACTTCGCCGCCTCCGGCCTCGCCGCGATGACCGTTTCCGGCCACAAGATCGGCGGCCCCTACGGCATCGGCGCGCTGCTGCTCGGTCGTGACCACACCCCCGTACCCGTCCTGCACGGCGGCGGCCAGGAACGGCACGTCCGCTCCGGCACCCTCGACGTCCCCGCCGTCGCCTCCTTCGCCGTCGCCGGCCGGCTCGCCACCGAGCGCCGCGAGTGGTTCGCCCGCGAGATCGGCGCCCTGCGGGACCGGCTGGTCGACGCCGTCCGTACGGCCGTACCGGACGCGATCCTCGGCGGCGACCCGGCACCCGGGGGCCGCCTGCCGGGCAACGCGCACTTCACCTTCCCCGGCTGCGAGGGCGACTCCCTGCTGCTCCTGCTGGACGCCCAGGGCATCGAGTGCTCGACCGGTTCCGCCTGCACCGCGGGCGTCGCCCAGCCCAGCCATGTGCTGCTCGCCACCGGCGTCGACCCGGATCTGGCCCGCGGCACCCTGCGCTTCTCGCTCGGCCACACCTCCACGGCGGCGGACGTCGAGGCGGTGGCGAAGGCGATCGGCCCGGCGGTGGAGCGGGCGCGGGCGGCGGGGCTCAGCTGACGCGCACACGAAAGCGACCTACGAGGCGGGTTCCCTTCGCCGGCATTGTCCGGATCAGGTGATGGGGGTCGCCGTCGGGTCCAGTCCTTGCGACCTTCTGGCCTCTCAGCCCGAGCGTCGATGTCGGCACCAGCGGAGACGGTGTACCTCTCGTTGAAGAGATCATGTATCTCTCGCTGAAGTCGGCTACTCCGCTTGAACTCCCTCACTCGTCCCGTAGGTCTGACATCCAGGATAGAACCGCACTTACCGGACAAAAAAGGCCCTACGCCTTGATTTTTTTCAGGTATCTCTCCCAGTCCCAGTGCGGCCCCGGATCCGTGTGGTCCGTCCCCGGCACCTCCACGTGCCCGATGAGGTGCTCGCGGTCCACCGGTATGCCGTACCGCCCGCATATCGCCGCCGTCAGCCGCGCCGAGGACGCGTACATGGCGTCCGTGAAGGAGGAGGCGTCGTCCACGAAGCCCTCGTGCTCTATGCCGACACTGCGCTCGTTGTACGCGCGGTTGCCCGCGTGGAAGGCCACGTCCAGCTCCCGTATCAACTGGGTGATCCGGCCGTCCTTGCGCACGATGTAGTGCGCCGCCGCACCGTGCGCCGGGTCCTGGAAGGCCTTCACCGCGCTCGCGTAGCCGCCCTGCGTGACATGGATGACGACCCGGTCCACGGCATAGTCGTCCGGCCGGTCCGCCCGCCGGTAGTTGGCCGGGGACGCCGGCACCCAGCGCGCGCCCCGGAAGTCCACGGCCCCCGCCGCCCGGGGCTTCTCCACACCCGGCAGCCGCCACCACAGGTGCGCCAGCTCCCCGCGGGCCAGCACGGCCGTGCCCACGGCCGCCGCCGCACCGCCGACGAGCAGGGCCCGCCGCCCCAGCCGCCGATCCGCGTCGCTCATGCCCTCCCCTTCCGGCCCGTTTCCGCATCCCGTTCCGCCCCTGTGATCGTCAACGGATATCCGGCGGCCCCGGTTCCCGCCGCCCCGTACCCTGGAAGGGCTATGACTGAGACCCCGCAGCGCCCCCTCCGCGTCCTCGCCGCCATGTCCGGTGGAGTCGACTCCGCCGTAGCCGCCGCGCGTGCCGCGGAAGCCGGCCACGACGTCACCGGCGTCCACCTCGCGCTCTCCGCGAACCCGCAGTCCTTCCGGACCGGCGCGCGGGGCTGTTGCACCATCGAGGACTCGCGGGACGCCCGCCGCGCGGCCGACGTCATCGGCATCCCCTTCTACGTCTGGGACCTCGCCGACCGCTTCCGCGAGGACGTGGTCGAGGACTTCATCGCCGAGTACGAGGCCGGCCGCACCCCCAACCCCTGCCTGCGCTGCAACGAGAAGATCAAGTTCGCCGCGCTGCTCGACAAGGCGCTCGCGCTGGGCTTCGACGCCGTCTGCACCGGTCACTACGCCAAGGTCGTCGTCCGCGAGGACGGCTCCCGCGAGCTGCACCGCGCCTCGGACATGGCGAAGGACCAGTCGTACGTCCTCGGTGTGCTGGACGAGAAGCAGCTCGCCCACGCGATGTTCCCGCTCGGCGACACGGTCACCACCAAGGAGGAGATCCGCGCCGAGGCCGAGCGCCGGGGCCTGGCCGTGGCCAAGAAGCCCGACTCGCACGACATCTGCTTCATCGCCGACGGCGACACCCAGGGCTTCCTCGCCAAGCGGCTCGGCAAGGCGGAGGGCGACATCGTCGACGAGTCCGGCGCCAGGCTGGGCACACACGAGGGGGCGTACGGCTTCACCATCGGCCAGCGCAAGGGCCTGCGCATCGGCACTCCGGCCCCCGACGGCAAGCCCCGCTACGTCCTCGACATCTCGCCGGTCACCAACACCGTCACCGTCGGCCCCGCCGCCGCACTGGACGTCACCGCCCTCACCGCGATCAAGCCCCGCTGGTGCGGCACCGCCCCCACCGGCCCCGGCACCTACACCGCCCAGCTCCGCGCGCACGGCGGCGAGACCGAGGTCACCGCGGAACCGGCCGGCGGCGAACTGCGCGTGACCTTCACCGAGCCGGTCCGCGGCGTCGCCCCCGGCCAGGCGATCGTCCTGTACGACGGCACACGCGTGGTGGGCTCGGCGACGATCGCGTCGACCACGCGCGCGACGGCCGCGGCGCTGTAGCCGTCGCTACTCCGTCAGGAAATCGGCCAGCACCGGCCCCAGCACATCCGGCTCCACCATGTGGGTCTGCCCCGGAAGCACCCGGTACGTGCCCTGGGGCACCGCTTCCGCGACGGCCTGGTTCGCCCTGTGCATCCACTCCGGGCTCGCGCCGCCCGCGACCGCCAGCACCGGCACGGAGATGGCGGCGATCCGGTCCCGGGGCAGCAGGCCGTCGCCCATGACCGCGTCGTCGTACGCGAGACTCGGCGCGACGGCCTCCATCCCGGCCCACATCGGCGACTGCCGGGCACCCCGGATGACGTCCTCGCCGAGGCCCGTCAGCCGCAGGAACAGCTCCACCGCGTCCCCGCGCCGGCCGTCTGCGAGGGCCTTGTTCAGCTGCTCCTTGTACACGGCCTCCCGCTCGGCGCCGCCCTGCAGGAAGTCGGCGTAGGGCACCTCGTAGACGGCGGCCCGGGCGACGGGCAGCCCGCTCGCCACCGCCCGCAGCACCAGCGCGCCGCCCGAGGAGACCCCGAACAGCGCCGCCTCGCCGCCCACGGCGTCGGTCAGCGCGGCCAGGTCCTCGATCTCGCGCTCGACCTCGTACGGCTTCGTGTCGCCGCTCTCGCCGCGGCCCCGGCGGTCGTAGACGACCGCGGTGCAGCGGCCCGCGAGCCGCTGGGCCAGGGGCGCCACCGTGCCCCCGGTGGACATGGCGCCGCTCACCAGGATCACCGTGGGCCCCTGGCCGATCACTTCGTACGCGAGGGACGTGCCGTCACGGGAAGTCGTCTTCTTGTCCATGCCCCTGCAGACTGCCGCACCGGCAACGGCTCACCGGTCACGACACGTCGGTTTCGTAGAAGCAGAAGTGATCCCTGATCGCGGCGACGTCCGGCTTCGGGTCCGGGTACGCCCAGACCAGATCGGGAGCGCCCGGCAGCGACCAGTAGGACGCCGTGCCCTTGAAGGGGCACTCGGTGTGCGTGTCGGAGGGGGTCAGCAGATCGACGCGTACGTCGTCGGCGGGGATGTAGTACCGCACCGGACAGCCCGTCTCGCGCAGCACCAGCGGCCGGTCGGTCTCCGCGAGCACCTGCCCGCCGTGCACCACGCGCACGTGCTGCTCGCCCTGTTCGATGGTGATCGTGTGTCCTCGGCTCATAGTGGGGACAGCGCCGGCGGGCCCGTGCTTCTTCCCGCGCACGGCGAAGACCCCGGACCGGAGCCGTACGGTGGGGGCCATGAACATCTGCGTCTTCCTGTCCGCCGCCGACCTCGACGAGCGGTACACGCGCCCCGCGCGCGAGTTCGCCGAACTGATCGGCAAGGCCGGTCACACCCTGGTGTGGGGCGGCTCCGACGTCGGTCTGATGAAGGTCGTCGCCGACGGGGTGCACGAGGCGGGCGGCAGGCTGCTGGGGGTGTCCGTGGAGTTCCTCGCGAACAAGGCGCGGCCCGGCACCGACGAGATGGTCATCGCCGCCGACCTCGCCGAACGCAAGAAGCTGCTGCTGGAGAAGGCCGACGCGGTGGTCATCATGGTGGGCGGTACCGGCACGCTGGACGAGGCCACCGAGATCCTGGAGCTGAAGAAGCACGGCCGCACCGAGAAGCCGGTCGTGCTGCTGAACACCGCGGGCTTCTACGACGGCCTCAAGCAGCAGTTCCGCCGCATGGAGGCCGAGGGCTTCCTGCCCCGCCCGCTGTCCGAGCTGGTCTTCTTCGCCGAGGAGCCGGTCGGCGCGCTGGCCTACCTGGAGGAGCAGACGGGCGAGCGCTGATGCGAGCATGGCGGGCATGGCTACTCATGTGATCACCGGGGCCGGGTCCGGCATCGGCGCGGCCGTCGCCCGCCGTCTGCACGCGCGCGGGGACGAACTCGTCCTGCACGCGCGCGACGCGGGCCGCGCGAAGGAACTGGCGGCCGAGTTCCCCGGCGCCCGCACCCTGGTCGGCGACCTGGCGGACCCCGACAAGCTGTCCTGGGCGTTCTCCCACCAGACCCTCCCGGACCGCGTGGACTCGCTGCTGCACATCGCCGGCGTCGTCGACCTGGGCGAGGTCGGCGACCTGACCCCCAAGTCCTGGCGCCACCAGCTCAACGTCAACCTGGTCGCCCCCGCCGAGCTGACCCGGCACTTCCTGCCCCAGCTGCGCGCCGCCCGCGGCCATGTGATCTTCGTCAACTCCGGCGCCGGCCTCACCGCCCACGCGGGCTGGTCCGCGTACGCCGCCTCCAAGCACGGCCTGAAGGCCCTCGCCGACTCGCTGCGCCAGGAGGAGCACGCGAACGGCGTCCGGGTCACCTCGGTCTACCCCGGCCGCACGGCCAGCCCCATGCAGGCCAAGGTCCACCAGCAGGAGGGCAAGGAGTACGACCCCGCGCGGTGGATCGACCCCGAGTCGGTCGCCACGACGATCCTCATGGCCCTGGACCTGCCCAGGGACGCGGAGGTCAACGACCTGACGGTGCGACCGGGACGCTGACCCCGGCCGAGGGGTTCCGTAGGCTTCCCTGGTGAGCGAAAACAGCCAGTTCAGGTTCGCCGGGGCCACCGGTGTCGGGTCCATGCCCGGTGACGACGCCCGCGAGGCCGCCAAGACCGTCACCGGCAGCTTCGAGGACTTTCCCTTCCTGCCCGAGCTGCCCGCGCGCGGACCCGGCGCCGACATGATCGGCCGCACCGCGGGGATGCTCGTCGAGCTGTACGCGCGCGTGGAGCCCAGCGGCTGGCGGATCGGGGACCGGCCGGGGCGGGACACCAAGCGGGCGCGCTCCTGGCTGGGGGAGGACCTGGACGCCCTGGAGGAGTTCACCCAGGGCTACCAGGGCGACCTGAAGGTGCAGGCGGTCGGCCCCTGGACGCTGGCCGCCGCGCTGGAACTGAAGAACGGCGAGGCCGTCCTCTCCGACGCCGGTGCCTGCCGGGACCTCGCCGCCTCCCTCGCCGAGGGGCTGCGCCTCCACCTCGCCGAGGTGCAACGCCGCGTACCGGGCGCCCGCCTCGTCCTCCAGCTCGACGAACCCTCCCTCACCGCCGTCCTGCGCGGACAGGTCCGCACCGCCAGCGGCTACCGCACACACCGGGCCGTGGACCGGCAGGTCGTGGAGGCCACCCTGCGCGATGTCGTCGGGGCGCACGGCGGCGGACCCGTGGTCGTGCACTCCTGCGCCCCCGACGTGCCGTTCGCGCTGCTGCGGCGGGCCGGCGCAGCAGCGGTCTCCTTCGACTTCACCCTGCTCACCGAACGTGACGACGACGCGATCGGTGAAGCCGTCGAGGGCGGCACCCGGCTGTTCACCGGTGTCGTGAGCGGGACTCAAGGGCCATTGTCAGACCCTGCCGGTAGCGTCATGGGTGTCAGGACGCTGTGGCGCAGGCTGGGTCTGCAGCCGGGGCTGCTCGCCGAGGCGGTCACGGTCACCCCCGCGTGCGGTCTGGCGGGAGCTTCCCCCGCCTACGCACGGCAGGCGCTCGCCCACTGCGTCCGGGCGGCGAGATCCCTCGCGGACAACCCAGAGTAACGGGAGGACGACACGGTGGCCGGCGACAAGCAGCAGGCGGAGACGGCAGTGCCCGCCGAGGCACGTGACAAGCACGCGCAGCTCGCTGAGCAGATCGAGGAGCACCGCTTCCGGTACTACGTGAAGGACGCTCCCGTCATCAGCGACGCGGAGTTCGACAGGCTCCTGAAGACTCTGGAGGCCCTGGAGGAGCAGTTCCCGGAGCTGCGCACCCCCGACTCGCCGACCCAGAAGGTCGCGGGGTCGTACGCGACGGAGTTCACCGCGGTCGAGCACCGCCAGCGGATGCTGTCGCTCGACAACACCTTCAACGACGACGAGCTGGCCGCCTGGGCCGAGCGCATCGCGCGCGAACTCGGCGACCAGGACTACCACTTCCTGTGCGAGCTCAAGGTGGACGGCCTCGCGGTCAACCTGACGTACGAGAAGGGCCGGCTCACGCGCGCGGCGACCCGCGGCGACGGCCGCACCGGCGAGGACATCACCCCCAACGTCCGGACGATCGCGGAGATCCCGGACCGCCTGGGGGGCGACGAGGTGCCCGACCTGGTGGAGATCCGCGGCGAGGTCTACTTCCCGATGGAGAAGTTCCTCGAACTGAACGAACGCCTGGTCGCCGCCGGTGACAAGCCGTTCGCCAACCCCCGCAACGCCGCCGCCGGTTCACTGCGCCAGAAGGACCCGCGGGTCACCGCCACCCGCCCGCTGCACATGGTCGTCCACGGCATCGGCGCCCTGGAGGGCTTCACGGGCATGACCCGTCTCTCCCAGGCCTACGACCTGCTGAAGACCTGGGGTCTGCCCACCTCCCCGCACAACCGCGTGGTTGACGACCTCGACGGCGTACGCGAGTTCATCGCCCACTACGGCGAGAACCGCCACTCCGTGGAGCACGAGATCGACGGTGTGGTCGTCAAGCTGGACGAGATCCGTCTGCAGGGCCGCCTCGGCTCCACCGCGCGGGCGCCGCGCTGGGCGATCGCCTACAAGTACGCGCCGGAAGAGGTCAACACCAAGCTCGTCGACATCAAGGTGGGCGTCGGCCGCACCGGCCGTGTCACGCCGTACGCCCAGGTCGAGCCGGTCACGGTGGCCGGCAGCGAGGTGGAGTTCGCCACCCTGCACAACCAGGAGGTCGTCAAGGCCAAGGGCGTCCTCATCGGGGACACGGTCGTCCTGCGCAAGGCCGGTGACGTCATCCCGGAGATCCTCGGCCCGGTGGTCGACCTCAGGGACGGCAGCGAGCGGGAGTTCGTGATGCCGGGCGAGTGCCCCGAGTGCGGCACCCCGCTCAGGCCCATGAAGGAGGGCGACGTCGACCTCCGCTGCCCCAACGCCCGTACCTGCCCGGCGCAGTTGCGCGAGCGCGTGTCCTACCTCGCGGGCCGCGAGTGCCTGGACATCGAGCACTTCGGCGGGGTGGCCGCCGCCGCGCTCACCCGGCCGCTGGAGCCGGCCGACCCGCCGCTGGTGGACGAGGGCGACCTGTTCGACCTGACGGTGGAGAAGCTGCTGCCCATCAAGGCCTATGTCCTCGACCCCGACAGCGGTCTGCCCAAGCGGGACCCCAGGACGGGCGAGGAGAAGGTCGTCACGGTCTTCGCCAACCAGAAGGGCGAGCCGAAGAAGAACACCCTCGCACTGCTGGAGAACATCGAGGCGGCCAAGTCCCGCCCCCTGGCCCGCTTCCTGAACGGCCTGTCCATCCGGCACGTCGGACCGGTCGCCGCGCAGGCACTCGCCCGCGAGTTCCGCTCCATCGACCGCATCGAGCAGGCCACCGAGGAGGAGCTGGCGACCACCGACGGCGTCGGCCCGACCATCGCCGCCGCGCTCAAGGAGTGGTTCGCCGAGGACTGGCACCGCGAGATCGTCCGCAAGTGGAAGGCCGCCGGGGTACCGCTGGAGGACGAGTCGACCGGCGAGGAGGAGGGCCCGCGCCCGCTGGAAGGGCTCACGGTCGTCGTCACCGGCACCCTGGAGCACTTCACCCGGGACGGCGCCAAGGAGGCGCTGCAGAGCCGGGGCGCGAAGGTGACCGGATCGGTGTCGAAGAAGACCTCGTTCGTCGTCGTGGGGGACAACCCGGGATCGAAGTACGACAAGGCCATGCAACTGAAGGTTCCGGTTCTGAACGAGGACGGTTTCGGTGTCCTCTTGGAGCAGGGTCCGGACGCGGCGGCCGAAGTCGCGCTTCCGACCGGGGAGTAGCGGTTGAAGGCCACCCGTTCGGCGCATATCAGTTGCATACGGGTGGCCCGGGCGCATTCGGGCAACCGTCGACGACCGGTGCCCGTGGAAGCCTTCCGCGGCCTACTGTTGAGAGGTGCACCTGCCGTGCCCGGCTGCGGTTGGGGCATCCCCGTGCGCTCCGAGTGTGCGCGGAAGGTTTCTTCGACGCGGAGCTGCTGATGGGTGCCGGACATCGGGCCGCGTGGCGTGGGCACCGCCGGCTGTGAGAGGGACGGGAATGGAACCGACCGAGAGCGTCGCCCCCGACTCACGGCTGCGCCTGCGCCGTCGCGCGGGCGCCTGGCGGGGGACCCGGTGGACGGGGCGGGGCCACGGGCGTCCGGGCGGCCGGGCCCGCGCGGCCGGACCGGCCACCGCCACCGACGCCCCCCCGCCCATACCCCTGGTCATCGAGACCGCCCCCGGCCTGACCGGCACAGGCACGGGAACAGGCACCGAGACCGAACGGCACCTGTCCTGGCCCGCGCTGCCCGCGGCCGTCGTGGCCGCGGCCGCGTTCGTCCTGGGCGCCGGCTTCTACCGCGCCTTCAGCGGCCACCACGCCCTCTTCCCGTGCGGCACGGTCGGCTGGTCGCTGGCCCTGCTCACCGGCGTCATCGTCGGCCACCTCGTCATGCTCGGCCGCGCCCGCTGGTGGGGCGGCACCGGCTCCGGCGCCGCCCTCACCCTCGCCGTCCTGCTGCTCTACGGCTGGGTGCCCGCCGGCATGGTCAGCCTCACCGTCGTCGTCCTGGTCGGCATCGCCCGGCGCCACCGCTGGCGGCAGGGCGTGCTGCACGGCGCCGTGGACCTCCTCGGCATCGCCGCAGGCGCACTGCTGCTCGGCGCGTTCGGCCGGGTCCCGAGCGTCGAGACGCCCTGGCGGCCGGACCGCTGGAGCGCCGCCACCGCCCCCGAGGTCGTTCTCGTCGCCGTCGCCTACCTCGCGGTCAGCCGCGGCCTGCAGTGGTACCTGTACGCCCCGCGCAACGGCAAGGTGCCCACCGTCGCCCGTACCGCCCTGGTCAGACAGGGCCTGGTCGCCGTGGCGCTGCTCGGCATCGCACCGCTCCTGTGCGTCGTCGCCGAAGCCCAGCCGATCCTGCTCCCGCTGTTCGCCATCCCGCTCATCGCCCTCGACTCCAGCCTGTGGATGGCCCGCGCGCGGGCCGAGGAGCAGCTGCGCGACCCGCTGACCGGCCTGCCCAACCGGCAGTGGCTGCTGGAGCGGATCTGGACCGCCCTCGACGACGCCGAACGCATCGGCGCCCGTTCCGCGCTCATGCTGATCGACCTCGACCGGTTCCGGTCGGTGAACGACACCCTGGGCCATCTCGCCGGTGACCGGCTGCTGCTGCAGATAGCCGACCGGCTGCGGCTCGCCCTGCCACGCGGAGCGGAGGCCGCGCGACTCGGCGGTGACGAGTTCGCCGTGTTACTGCCCGTCGCCGACTCCACCACGTCGGCCACGCGCGTGGCCCGCGGCCTGGTCGCCGCGCTCAGCTCCCCGCTGGACCTCGACGGGCTCACCCTCGTCCTGGAGGCCAGCGCCGGCGTCGCCGTCTTCCCCGACCACGCCCTGGACGCCGAAGGGCTGCTGCGACGGGCGGACGTGGCGATGTACCAGGCCAAGAGGGACCGTACGGGCGTGGAGGTGTACGAGTCCAAGCGGGACTCCAACACCCCGGACCGGCTCGGTCTGCTGGGCGATCTGCGCCGCGCCCTGGACGCGCACGAGGTGCAGCTGCACTACCAGCCCAAGGTCCGCTTCGACGGTCAGGTCGCCGGCCTTGAGGCGCTGGTGCGCTGGGTGCATCCCGAGCGGGGCAAGGTTCCGCCGGACGAGTTCATAGCGATCGCCGAGTCCTCCGGGCTGATGCCCCATCTGACGGAGTACGTCCTGGAAACCGCGCTCGGCCAGGTCGCCAAGTGGCGCGCGCAGGGGCTGCGGGTGCCGGTCGCCGTCAACGTCTCCCCGCGGGACGTCCACACGCCCGGTTTCGCGGGGTCGGTCGCCGCGCGGCTGGCCCGGCACGGGGTCCCCGCGGGGGCCCTGCAGCTGGAGATAACCGAACATGTGCTGCTGGAGGATCCGCAGCGGGCCGCGGACACCCTCGCGGGTCTGACCGGGCACGGCGTGAAGATGTCGCTGGACGACTTCGGTACGGGGTATTCGTCGCTGGTGCATCTGCGGCGGCTGCCGGTGAGCGAGCTGAAGATCGACCGGTCGTTCGTGGCGCGGCTCGCGGTCGACACGGAGGACGCGGAGATCGTGCGCTGCACGGTGGATCTCGCCCATTCACTCGGTCTGCTCGTCGTCGCCGAGGGCGTGGAGGACGACGAGACCTGGGAGCGCCTGCGGGACCTGGGGTGTGACGCCGTGCAGGGCTGGCTGGTCGCCGCGGCGATGCCGCCCGAGGAGACCACGGCGTGGTTGCGGGCCCGCGGCTCCCGGGGATGGCAGCGGCCTCGCGCGGCGTTGCCTGCCGGCGAGTAGCCCTTGGGGCTGGCTTCGCTGGGACGGCGCCTCCGGGGTGAGGGCCTGGCCCTGCCGGCCGCCGGTGCCCGTGCCGAGGCGTGGTTCATGCTCGCCGTGGCACTCGTACCGCCGGCGGACACGGTGATGGTGCCGCGCCACGGCGGCGCCGAGGCCGTGGCCCCGGGATGCACTCCGCCACGGCGGTCGTGGTCCTGACCAGCGCCGGACTGCTGTTCGCGGTCCGACGACACCGCGCGACCTCACCAAGGGGGAAGCCATGTCCCTGTTCGTGCCCGAGTTCGACGACTCCGTGATCGTCCGTGGCGCCGAGGCCGAGGTGCTGGGGGGTGCCCCCGTCGGCGTCCAGCTGCTGGCCGACAACAGTGCGACCGGAGGGGCGCTGTCCACGGTGCGGGTCACCCTGGCGGAGGGCGCCGACGGCGCGCGGCCCCACCTCCACCACCGCGGGGCGGAGATGTTCTACCTGCTCGACGGGTCGGCCGAGATCCTCTCCGGCGACGACATCGTCACCGCCGAACGCGGCGATCTCGTCATCGTCCCGCCGGAGAAGCCGCACGCCTTCGCCGCCGTCCCGGACGCGCCGGCGGACATCCTCATCGTCTTCGCCCCGGGCATCGAGCGCTTCGAGTACTTCCGCCACCTGCAGCGCATCCGCCTCGGTGAGGCCACCCCGGAGAGCATCCTCGACGTGCAGGAGCGGTACGACAACCACTTCCTCAAGAGCGAGGTCTGGGACGGCCGCCGGGGCTGACGCGCGGGGCCTCACGGAAACCGTTTCACGGCCACCTGTCCCCGCCCCATAGGATTGGTCTCAAACCACACACACTCACCCCAGAGGATCGCTGCATGCCTGGCATCACGCGCGAGGAGGTCGCCCACCTCGCCCGGCTGGCGCGTCTGGAGCTGAAGCCCGAAGAACTCGACCACTTCGCGGGACAGCTTGACGACATCATCGGCGCGGTCGCCCGCGTCAGCGAGGTCGCCGACCAAGACGTACCGCCGACCTCGCACCCGCTCCCGCTGACGAACGTCATGCGGCCGGACGAGGTCCGTCCCTCGCTCACCCCCGAGCAGGCGCTCTCCGGCGCCCCCGCCCAGGAGCAGCAGCGTTTCAAGGTGCCGCAGATCCTGGGGGAGGAGTGACCACCATGACGGACAGCAACATCATCAGGCTCACGGCCGCGCAGATCGCCGAGAAGATCGCCTCCGGCGAGCTGACGGCCGTCGAGGTCACCGAGGCCCACCTCGCCCGCATCGAGGCCGTCGACGAGAAGGTGCACGCCTTCCTGCACGTCGACCGCGAGGGCGCCCTCGCCCAGGCCCGTGCCGTGGACGAGAAGCGGGCGCGGGGGGAGAAGCTCGGTCCCCTCGCCGGCGTCCCGCTCGCACTCAAGGACATCTTCACCACCGAGGGCGTGCCCACGACCGTCGGCTCGAAGATCCTCGAAGGCTGGATCCCGCCGTACGACGCGACGGTCACCAAGAAGCTGAAGGCCGCCGACGTCGTCATCCTCGGCAAGACCAACATGGACGAGTTCGCCATGGGGTCGTCGACCGAGAACAGCGCCTACGGCCCGACCGGCAACCCGTGGGACCTCACCAAGATCCCCGGCGGCTCCGGCGGCGGTTCGTCCGCCGCGCTCGCCGCCTTCGAGGCGCCGCTCGCCATCGGCACCGACACCGGCGGTTCCATCCGCCAGCCGGCCGCCGTCACCGGCACCGTCGGCGTGAAGCCGACGTACGGCGGGGTCTCCCGCTTCGGCATGGTGGCGTTCTCGTCCTCCCTGGACCAGGGCGGCCCCTGCGCCCGTACGGTCCTGGACGCGGCCCTCCTGCACGAGGTCATCGCCGGGCACGACCCGATGGACTCCACCTCCATCGACGCCCCGGTGCCGCCGGTCGTCGAGGCCGCCCGCAACGGCAGCGTCCAGGGCATGCGCGTCGGCGTGGTCAAGCAGTTCCGCGGCGAGGGCTACCAGGCCGGCGTCATCCAGCGCTTCGACGAGTCCGTCGAGCTGCTGAGGGAGCTGGGCGCCGAGATCGTCGAGCTGGACTGCCCGTCCTTCGACCTCGCCCTGTCGGCGTACTACCTGATCGCGCCGTCCGAGTGCTCCTCCAACCTGGCCCGCTTCGACGGCCTGCGCTACGGCCTGCGGACCGGCGACGACGGCGGCCACTCGGCCGAGGAGGTCACCTCCCTCACCCGCGAGGCCGGCTTCGGCCCCGAGGTCAAGCGGCGCATCATGCTCGGCACGTACGCCCTGAGCTCCGGCTACTACGACGCGTACTACGGCTCCGCGCAGAAGGTCCGCACGCTCATCACGCGCGACTTCGAGAAGGCCTTCGAGCAGGTCGACGTCATCGTCTCGCCGACGACGCCCACCACCGCCTTCGCGATCGGCGAGCGCGCCGACGACCCGATGGCGATGTACCTCGCGGACCTGTGCACCATCCCGACCAACCTGGCGGGCAACGCGGCCATGTCCCTGCCCTGCGGTCTCGCCCCGGAGGACAACCTCCCGGTGGGCCTGCAGATCATCGCCCCGGCGATGCAGGACGACCGCCTGTACAAGGTGGGCGCCGCCGTCGAGGCCGCCTTCGTGGAAAAGTGGGGACACCCGCTGCTGGAGGAGGCTCCGTCGCTGTGAGCAAGCTGTCCAAGGCCAAGGACTTCAAGAAGTCCAAGTCCGGTACGTACCTGTCGATGGCCACCACCGCGTTCGGCGCGTTCGGTGTCGCCAAGCAGATCAAGAAGGCCCGCGCCGAGCACGACACGCTGCGGCTGATCGACGCCACGGTCTCCGCCGTGGCGATCGTGACCGGCCTCGCGATCCTCTACCGCGAGCTGAAGCGGCTGGGCGACGACGACGTCCTGCTGGGCTGAGAGGGAAGTTTTCACCGTGACCACCACGACCGACCTGGTGTCGTACGAGGACGCGCTGGCGTCGTACGACCCCGTCATGGGCCTTGAGGTCCATGTCGAACTCGGCACCAAGACCAAGATGTTCTGCGGCTGTTCGACGACGCTCGGCGCCGGCCCGAACACCCAGACCTGCCCCGTCTGCCTCGGCCTGCCCGGCGCGCTCCCGGTCGTCAACGCGACCGGAGTCGAGTCCGCCATCAAGATCGGTCTCGCGCTGAACTGCGAGATCGCCGAGTGGTGCCGCTTCGCCCGGAAGAACTACTTCTATCCGGACATGCCGAAGAACTTCCAGACCTCCCAGTACGACGAGCCGATCGCCTTCAACGGCTACCTCGACGTACAGCTGGAGGACGGCGAGACCTTCCGCGTGGAGATCGAGCGCGCCCACATGGAGGAGGACACCGGCAAGTCGACGCACGTCGGCGGCGCCACCGGCCGTATCCACGGCGCGTCCCACTCCCTGCTGGACTACAACCGCGCCGGTATCCCGCTGATCGAGATCGTCACCAAGCCGATCGTCGGCGCCGGCGAGCGCGCCCCCGAGGTGGCGAAGGCGTACGTCCGCGAGCTGCGCGAGCTCATCCGGGCCCTCGGTGTGTCCGAGGCCCGCATGGAGATGGGGCAGATGCGCTGCGACGTGAACCTGTCGCTGATGCCCAAGGGCGCCGACAAGTTCGGCACGCGCAGCGAGACCAAGAACGTCAACTCGCTGCGCTCGGTGGAGCGTGCGGCCCGCTACGAGATCATGCGCCACGCGGCGGTGCTCTCGTCCGGCGGCACGATCGTCCAGGAGACCCGCCACTTCCACGAGGACACCGGGTCCACGACCTCGGGCCGGGTGAAGGAGGAGGCCGAGGACTACCGGTACTTCCCGGAGCCCGACCTGGTGCCGGTGGCGCCCTCGCGCGCGTGGGTCGAGGAGATCCGCGCCGCGCTGCCGGAGATGCCGCTGGCCCGCCGCACCCGGCTGCTCGCCGAGTGGGGCATCTCCGCCACCGACATGCAGGCGATCCTCAACGCCGGTGCGCTGGACCCGATCGTCGCCACGATCGACGCCGGTGCCGACGCGGCCTCCGCCCGCAAGTGGTGGATGGGCGAACTGGCGCGCAGCGCCAACGAGTCCGGCAAGGCGCTGGACGAGCTGGCGATCACTCCGCAGCAGGTGGCCCGGGTCACCGAGCTGGTCGCGAAGGGTGACCTGAACGACAAGCTGGCCCGCCAGGTCATCGAGGGCGTCCTCGCCGGCGAGGGCACCCCGGACGAGGTCGTCGACAAGCGCGGTCTGAAGGTCGTCTCCGACGAGGGCGCGCTGACCGCCGCCGTCGAGGAGGCCATCGCCGGCAACCCGGCCATCGCGGACAAGATCCGCGGCGGCAAGGTGGCCGCGGCCGGCGCCCTGGTCGGCGCGGTCATGAAGGCGACCCGGGGTCAGGCCGACGCGGCCCGCGTCAAGGAGCTGATCCTGGAGAAGCTGGGCGTCAGCGAGGGCTGAGCGCTGCCTGCCGTACGGCCCCGGAGGCATGACCTCCGGGGCCGTCGCACATCTCTCGTGTGAAGAAGCCCACGATCACGGCAAACGATCACTTTCGCCTGCAAGAGTGTCCTCCGCGTACCCATACGTTCTTTGCGGGCTGTTCACCTCATGGACGATCGTTCCCGGCCAAAGATCCATACATCGTCATCTGGGAGCACGTCCGTGGCAGACCTCGCCCGTTGGTGTGTCCGGCATCGGCTGATCGCCGTGCTGCTGTGGCTCCTCGCGTTCGGCGGGGTCACCGGGGCCGCCGCCGTGGCCGGTTCGGCGTACTCGAACGACTACGAGGTCCCCGGCACCGAGTCCGGCCGCGCGGCGCAGCTCCTCAAGGACGGATTCCCGGGCCTGGGCGGGGACAACGACACCGTTGTCTGGCACACCGGCACCGGCACCGTCCGCGCCGCCGACGTCGAACAGACCATGACCCAGACCCTGGACCGGATCGCCGCGCTGCCCGGCGTCGCCTCGGTGACCGGCCCGTACGGCGGCCGCGGCGCGCACCGGATCAGCGCCGACGGCCACACGGCCTACGCCCTCGTCACCTTCACCCGGCCGGCCGACCACATCGGCGCCGCCGAGGCGCGGGCCGTGGTGCGCACCGCCAAGGCCGCCCAGGGCGACGGTCTCCAGGTGGAGCTGGGCGGCAGCGCGATCGGGCTCACCTCGTCCCCGCGCGAGCACACCGCCGAGGTGGTCGGCGTGCTCGTCGCGGCCGTCGTGCTGTTCCTCGCCTTCGGTTCGCTCGCCGCCTCGGCGCTGCCCATCGCCACCGCGCTGGTCGGCGTCGGCACCGCCTACTCCGGCATCGGGCTGCTCGGACACGCCATGACGGTCGCCGACTTCGCGCCCATGCTCGGCATGCTGATCGGCCTCGGCGTCGGCATCGACTACGCGCTGTTCATCGTGACCCGGCACCGGCGCGGCCTGAAACGCGGCCTGAGCGTCACCGAGGCCGCCGTGAACGCCGTCGCCACCACGGGACGCGCGGTCGTCTTCGCGGGCGCGACGGTGTGCATAGCCCTGCTGGGGATGCTGACCCTGCGGCTCGGCTTCCTCAACGGCGTCGCGGTGGCCGCCTCGTTGACGGTGGTGCTCACCGTCGCGGCCTCGGTCACCCTGCTGCCCGCCCTGCTGGCGTACATCGGCCCCCGGGCCCTCAGCCGCCGCGAGCGGCGCCGGCTCGCCGAGCACGGGCCCGGCCCGGAGCTGCCCACCGGTCTCGCCGCCCGCTGGTCGGCGCTGGTCGAACGCCGCCCCAAGCTGCTCGGCTCGCTCGCCGTCGCCGTCGTCGCCCTGCTCGCCCTGCCCACCCTCTCCCTCCACCTCGGCACCTCCGACCAGGGCAACGACCCTCGCACCTCCACCACCCGCAAGGCCTACGACCTGCTCGCCGACGGCTTCGGACCCGGCGTGAACGGACCGCTCACCCTGGTGACCCGGGTGGACGGCGGCGCCGACAGGCTCGCCCTGGACAACCTCGGGGAGACCCTGCGCGCCACCCCGGGCGTCGCCTCCGTCACCCCGGTCACCTACGCCACCGGCGGCACCACCGCCTACCTCACCGTGGTCCCCGACTCCGCGCCGCAGTCGCAGGACACCAGCGACCTCGTGGACCGGCTGCGCACGAGGGTGCTGCCCCGCGCGGAGACCGGCACCTCCCTCGACATCCAGGTCGGCGGGGTCACCGCCGGTTACGACGACTTCGCGGACGTGATCGTCGGCAAACTGCCGCTGTTCATCGGCGCGGTCATCGGACTCGGCTGTCTGCTGCTGCTCGTCGCGTTCCGCTCGCTCGGCATCCCGCTGAAGGCCGCCGTGATGAACGTCGCCGCCGTGGCGGCCGCGTTCGGCATCGTCGTCGCGGTCTTCCAGTGGGGCTGGGGCAGCGAACTGCTCGGCCTCGGCCGGGCCGGGCCCATCGAGCCGTTCCTCCCCGTGATCATGGTGTCCGTCCTCTTCGGACTCTCCATGGACTACCAGGTCTTCCTGGTCAGCCGGATGTACGAGGAGTGGCTGGAGACCGGGGACAACCGGCGCGCCGTCCGCGTGGGCCTCGCCGAGACCAGCCGGGTCATCAACTCGGCCGCGATCATCATGATCTCGGTCTTCCTCGCCTTCGTGCTCAGCGGCGACCGCGTGATCGCCATGTTCGGCATCGCGCTCGCCTCCGCCGTCGCCCTGGACGCCTTCGTCCTGCGCACCCTGCTCGTCCCCGCGCTGATGCATCTGCTCGGCGCGGCCAACTGGTGGCTGCCCGCCCGGCTGGAGCGCCTGCTGCCGCGCCTCAGCATCGAACCGCCCGAGTGCCGCGCCGCGCATGAGAAGCTCGGCACGATCTCGGTCGAGGAACTGCGGAAGGACGAGCAGCGCGATGTACGCGATATCCCTGGGTGACGACGGAGCGGAGCTGCGGCCCCTGGAGGTCTGGCACGCGGCGGAGTTCCTCGCCCACCTGGACCGGGGCAGGGAGTTCATCGGGCAGTTCATCCCGTTCGGTTCCCAGGTCACCGACCTGGCCTCCGCCCGGGAGACGCTCCGCCGGTACGCCGATCTCCGCGCCGCCGACAGCGCCTCCTACCACGGCATCTGGCTCGACGGGAAGCTCGTCGGCGGGGTGCTGACGCTGAACTTCGACGCCGAGCGGGGCACCTGCGAGGTCGGCTGCTGGCTGGAGCCCGCCGCGACCGGACGCGGACTGATCACACGGGCCATGCGCCCGCTCATCGACTGGGCGGTCGAGGACCGGGGCATCCACCGCGTGGAGTGGCACGCGGCCTCCGGCAATCTGCCGAGCATCAACGTCGCCCGGCGGCTGGGGATGACCCGGGACGGCGTGCTCCGGGAGAACCATCTGCACCGGGGTGCCCGGCACGACACCGAGATCTGGTCGCTGCTCGCCCCCGAGTGGCGTGCGGCACGCGCGCGTACCGCGCAGAACGATCATTAAGGGACCTCTCAGACAGCGTCCGTACGGTGCCGGGCATGGCTACGAAGACAGAGGAAGGCGCCGAGGCCGGCACCGAGGCGCAGGGCGACGAGACGGCGGTGGAGGCCGCCACCGGCACGGCGGAGGCCGCTCGGGCGGAGGCGCTTGAGGAGGGCTCCGGGCAGACGGACGCCACGGATGAGGCGAGCGTCGAGGAGGAGAGCGCCGAGGAGGAGGGCTCGGGGGAGGAGGAACCTTCACCGGAGAAGGCGCCCTCCGGGGTCGGCCAGGGCGCGGGAGCCGTCGTCTCCGCCGCCCTCGGCCTCGTCTCGCTCAGCGGCGGCTGGATCGGCACTGTCGCCGGCGCCCGCGAGCAGCTCATCGGCCAGCTGCGGACACCCTCCACCGCGAGCGTCGCCACCCAGATCAAGGCGGTCTACGGCAACGCCTGGCACGGCACCGCCCTGTGGGCCGGGCTGTTCGCGCTGGCCGCGCTGCTCACCGGCGTGGCCGTGCTCGCCCGGCCCGCCTTCGGCGCCCCCGGCCGGCCGCAGGCCCCGTGGATCAGGTCGGTCGCCTGGGCGGGTGTCTCGCTCGGCGTCATCGGCCTGCTGCTGGCGGCCCTCACGTACTCCGACGCCCTGCTCGCCCTGCCCTCGACCGGCTGAGAAAGGACGCAGATCCCCGGGGCCTTAGGGAGTCCCGCGCACCGTACGGACTCCCTAAGGCCCCTTACGCGCGCGTACGGGTCCGTACGCCGCCCCAGGATGCGGAACTCTCCCGATGTGGCGCACCCCCCTGGGAGACGAAGGTGGAGGCATCGCAGAACGCGACGCACCACCCCGACTCTCCGCGAAGGACACGCCGTGATCGAGTTCGAGTACCACAAGATGCGCTCCGCCCAGCTGATCCGCGAGGCCGAGCAGGAGCGCCTGGCCCGCGTCGTCGCCCGGACGCAGCGCGCCGCCCGCCACGAGGACCCGGCCGCCGAGTCCCATACCGGCCGCCCGCGCCGGCACCGGATCCCGCGCACCGCGTGACCACCCGGCCGACGGGCCGGACCGGGACGGAGAGCGGCCGTACGGGGGTCGGCCGCCTCCCGGACCGCCCGGACCAGGGTCGTACGACGGCCCGCCCCGGTCGTACGACCCTCCCGTCCGCTGCTACGACCCTCCCGACCTCCGGTATGACGATCGCACCGGGGTTGTGGAAAACCGGTGCCCTGCCCTCCGGGCTTCGTGCGATGCTCGGGCCCGTGGAGACCAGGTCCGTCAGTCCCGTGTTCATCGGCCGCACCGAAGAACTGGACACCCTGAACGACGCGCTCGCCCGTGCCCGCACCGGCGAGCCGCAGGCGCTGCTGCTCGGCGGCGAGGCGGGGGTCGGCAAGACCCGCCTCGTCGAGGAGTTCGCCACGGCCGCCGGCCGGCACGCGGTCGTCGCCGTCGGCGGCTGTGTGGAGATCGGCGCCGACGGGCTGCCGTTCGCCCCCTTCTCCACCGCGTTGCGCGCCCTGCGCGACGCCCTGCCCGAGGAGTTCGCCACCGCCGCGCGCGGCCAGGAGGAGGAACTGGCCCGCCTCCTGCCCGACCTGGGCGAGGCCGGCGCCGGCCGGCACGACGAGCAGGGCATGGCCCGCCTGTTCGAACTCACCGCCCGGCTGCTCCAGCGGATCGCCGCCGACCGGCCGGTCGTGCTCGTCCTGGAGGACCTGCACTGGGCCGACGCCTCCACCCGCCACCTCCTCGCCTACCTCCTCCGCACCCTGCGCACCGGCCGGCTCCTGGTCCTCGCCAGCTACCGCTCCGACGACGTCCACCGCCGCCACCCGCTGCGCCCCCTGCTCGCCGAACTCGACCGGCTGCGCACCGTCCGCCGCATCGAACTCGCCCGCTTCACCCGCGAGGAGGTCGGCCGGCAGATCGCCGGCATCCTGGCCGCCGAACCCGCCCCGGCCCAAGTGGACGAGATCTTCGAACGCTCCGACGGCAACGCCTTCTTCGTCGAGGAACTCGCCGTCGCCGGCTGCGACGGCTGCGGCACCGGCCTCACCGACTCGCTGCGCGACCTGCTCCTGGTCCGGGTCGAGACGCTGCCCGACAGCGCCCAGCGGGTCACCCGGGTCGTCGCCGAGGGCGGCTCCACCGTGGAGTACCGGCTGATCGCCGCCGTCGCCCAGCTCGGCGAGGACGACCTCATCGAGGCGCTGCGAGCCGCCGTCGGCGCCCACATCCTCACCGTCACGCGGACCGGCGACGGCTACCGCTTCCGGCACTCCCTGGTCCGCGAGGCCGTCGCCGACGACCTGCTGCCCGGCGAACGCTCCCGGCTCAACCGACGCTACGCCGAGGCCCTGGAGGCCGACCCCACGCTCGTCCCGGCCGACGCGCGCGTGATGCGCCTGGCCAGCTACTGGTACCACGCCCACGACGCCGCCAAGGCCCTGCCCGCCGTCCTGGACGCCTCCGTCGTGGCCCGCCGCAGGCACGCCTACACCGAGCAACTCCGGCTCCTGGAACGGGCGATGGAACTGTGGGACAGCACCCCCGAGGAGGTTCGCTCCGCCCTGCGCCCGGTCGACTACACCGAGGTCTACCCTCCGTGCGGTGGCGACCCCGCCACCCCGCTGCGCTACCTCGACCTGATGGCCGAGGCCGCCGTCGCGGGCCGCTTCGGCGGCGAACGCGAACGCGCCCTGAAGATCACCAAACGGGCGCTGCGCCTCCTGGAGGACGAGCCGGACCCGCTGCGCGCCGCCTGGTTCTGGGTGCAGCGCTCCCGGCTCGTCCAGTCCCAGGCCCGCGGCGACGGATGGCAGGAACTGGCCACCGCCCAGGACCTGGTGCGCGGCCTGCCCCCGTCCGAGGTGCACGCCGAGGTGCTGGCCCTCGCCGCCAACTGGTCCATGCTGCACCGGCCCGGACCGGAGGCCATCGCCGCCGCCGAGCGGGCCGTGGAGTACGCGCGCATGGTCGGCGCCCGCGACATCGAACTGCACGCCCGCCTCACCCTCGGCGGCCTCAAGGTGGATGCGGGCGATCCCGAGACCGGCCTGACGGAGATGCGGCAGGTGCTGCGGGACACCCTCGCGGAGGGCGTGCACGACGTCGCGGGCCGCGCCTATGTGAACCTGCCCTCCAAACTGCAGGGCATCGGCCGCGACCGGGAGGCCGTCTCCCTCCTGCGCGAGGGGATCGCCTTCGCCCGCACCCACGGGCTGCCGGACCCGGAGGCCTTCATGCGGGGCAATCTTTCCGCGTCGCTCTATGCGCTCGGCCACTGGACGGAGGCCGCCGAAGCGGCCACCAGCGCGACCGAGGTCCGGCACAGCGCCAAGCCCCCCGGCGCGGGCGCCCTGCGCCTGGCCCACCTCGCCCTGGCCCGCGGCGACTTCGCCGAGGCCGGCCGGCAACTCACCGCCGCCCGCGGCCACTACGGCACCCACGACCGCATGCCCCAGCACTCCCTGTCCCTGGCCCGGGTCGCCCTCGGTATCGCCGCCGAGGAGGGCCGCCTCGACGACGCCCGCGCCGAACTGCTCCGCGCCCTGGAGGACGGTTTCCCACCCGGGACCCACCGCCACGGCTGGCCGCTGCTGCGGGCCGCCGCCACCGCGGAGGCCGAAGCCCGCACCCTGCCCGCCGCCCAGCCCGGCCGCGCCGAGATCCTCGACCGCCTCCGCGAAGCCGTGGGCACCCTCACCACCGGCGCCCCGCTCTGGCAGGCCTACGAGCAGTGGACCCGCGCCGAACTGCGCCGGGCCCAGGGTGCCGACACCGCCGACGACTGGTCGCCGGTGGTCACCGCCTTCGAGTGCCTGGACCGCCCCTACGAACTCGCCCGGGTACGCCACCGCCTCGCCGGAGCCCTCCTCACCGACGGCGGCGCCGACGAACGTGACCGCGCGGTCGAACTGCTCCGGCTGGCCGGGGCGGTAGCCGCCCACCTCGACGCCCGGTCCCTCGCAGACGCCGTCACCAGGCTCGCCCACCGCGCCCGCCTCCCCCTGACCCGTGCCCCACGGCAGGCGCTCGGCCCCGCCGACCCGGCCGAGGCCCTCGGCCTCACCAGCCGGGAGCGGGACGTCCTCCGCCTGGTCTCGGCCGGCCGCACCAACCGCCAGATCGCCGAAGAGCTGTTCATCTCCCCGAAGACCGCGAGCGTCCACGTCTCCAACATCCTGAGCAAGCTCGGCGTCTCCGGCCGGGGAGAGGCGGCCGCGGTGGCGCATCGGCTGGGCCTGTTTCCGGCCGAGACGCTCACTGCCGGACCGGCGGGCTGAGACCTAGGCTGGAGAAAAGCCGTGAGCGGGAGAAAGCGGGGGAGAGGCCGTGTTCAACGCCTTCGAGGAACTGTTCGCACCCGGTCGCAAACACACCCGGGACGAACAGAACCGGCTGGAGCTGACCCGCGAGGACGTCGGTGACAACGACCCCGGCCGAGGCCCCATCGACCTGTCGTCCGGAAAGGCCGTCATACGACTGCCGGAACCGCCGCCGGATACGGCGGAACCGGAAGGGAGGCCGGAGCAGAGGCCTGAGCGGGCCGGCGAGCACTGAGCGTTACCCCACCTCCACCTCCAGCACTCGGTCGTCCCCCTTCTTCGGTCGTCCGCGGCCGTCCGTGTTGCTCGTCACCAGCCACACCTTGTCGCCGCCCGCCGCGGCCACCGTCCGCAGCCGGCCGTACGTCCCGGTGAGGAAGGCCTGCGGTGCCGCCGAGGCCGCCGCGTCCCGCAGCGGGATGCGCCACAGGCGCTGGCCCTTCAGGGCGGCCATCCAGATCACGCCCTTCACATACGCGATGCCGCTGGGGGAGGCGTCGTCGGTGTGCCACTGGGCGATCGGGTTCTGGAAGGCGGCATCGGAGGACCTGCCCTCGGCCTTCGGCCAGCCGTAGTTCCCGCCCGGTTTGATCGCGTTCAGCTCGTCCCAGGTGTCCTGACCGAACTCCGAGGCGAACAGACGCTGTTTGTCGTCCCAGGCCAGGCCCTGGACGTTGCGGTGGCCGTACGAGTACACGGGGGAGCCGGGGAAGGGGTTGCCCGGAGCCGGTTCGCCCTCCGGGGTCAGGCGCAGGATCTTGCCGCCCAGGGACTTCCGGTCCTGGGCCAGACCCCGCTCGCCGCTCTCACCGGTGCCCGCGTACAGCATGCCGTCCGGGCCGAAGGCGATCCGGCCGCCGTTGTGGATGACGCCCTTGGGGATGCCCTTGAACACCGTGTCCGGAGCGCCGAGTTGCTCACCGGCCGGCTTTCGCTCGTCGTACAGCATGCGGACGATGCGGTTGTCCGAGGCTGAGGTGAAGTAGGCGTAGATCATGTGGTCGGAGGCGTAGTCGGGGGAGAGGGCGATGCCGAGCAGGCCGCCCTCGCCGGCCGGGGAGACGCCGGAGACCTTGCCCAGCTCGGTCTTGCGGCCCGTCTTCCCGTCGATCCGGATGAGCGTCCCGTCGTCGCGGGAGGAGACCAGCAGACCGCCGTCGGGCAGCGGGGCCAGCCCCCACGGCGTCTTCAGGCCCTCGGCCACGGTGCGCAGCACCTTCACCGAGCCCTTGGCCGGCGGGGCCGGCTCGGTGGCTCGGCCGGAGGGGAGTGTGCCCGATGCCGTACCCGTCGGCGTCGTCCGCCCGGCGCCGCCCGGCGACCCCCCTCCGTCGGAGGAGCAGCCGGCCGTCAGCAGGAGGGCGGTCATGGCCAACACGGCCGACACGGTTCGATGTTGCACGATCATGGTCCCTTCGAGGCGGTGTGCCAGCAGCTGCTATCTCTCATACACCGCCCGGCCCACCCGGGTTCCCGATCCCGCCGGACCGAACGCGAACGCCCCCGCGCATCCGAGCCACCGCCACCCACATCCCGCCCGTCCCCGCTCCCCCACCACACCTGCTCCGTCGACCCCGGACAACCTGGTCCGACCCACCTGCCCCACCCGGCTGTGTCCCATGCCTGCCGGTCTCGGCCGGCCTGGCGTGCCTGGTCTGCTTGGCCCGGCGGCGTGTCGGGTGTGCCTGGACCGCTGGCCCGGGGCGTCGGGTGAGCCTGGGTCCGCCGGCTCGGGGCGTCGGGTGAGCCTGGGTCCGCCGGCTCGGGGCGTCTGGCGTGCCCCACGTCCGCCTGGTCCGGTGTGCCTGGGTGGCCTGGTTGGGCCCGTTTGGCCCGTCCGGCTGGGGGGTCGGGTGTGGCTGGTCTGCTTGGCTCGGTGTGTCGGGCGTGCCGGGCTGGGGCGTTCCCGGGCTGCTCGCTCGGGGCGCGGGCTTGCTCGGGCCGGGGCGCCGGGTGTGCGCGGTTCGGCCCGTCTGGTCTGCCTGGTTCGGCCGGTCCGTGCGCCCGGCTCGGCGTGCCCTGCCCGTGCAGAGTGACCGACCTGTGCCCCCTGGCCACGCCCTCGCCCCGCCTGCCCTCAGTCCCAGGACCCGCGTGCCGCCGGCAGGCGGGACACCTCCGCCAGGTCCTCCTCGGTCAGGTGCAGGTCGGTCGCCGCCGCGTTCTGCGCGGCCCAGCGTTCCCGCTTGGTGCCCGGGAGGGCGATCACATGGCGGCCCTGGGCCAGGACCCAGGCCAGGGCGACCTGGGCCGGGGTGACGTGCTCGCCGTGGCGGTGGGCGATGCGGCGCAGGCCCGCGACGATCGGCTGGTTGGCCGCCATCATCTCCGCCGTGAAACGGGGATGGCGAGCGCGCAGGTCGTCCGGTTCGAAGCCCTCGCCCGGCCTCAGCGTGCCGGTCAGGAAGCCGTTGCCCAGCGGCATCGCCGCGAGGAAACCCACCCCGCGGGCCTCGCACCACGGCAGCAGATCCGGCAACGCCTCCGGTGACCACACCGACAGCTCCGCCTCCACCGCGGCCACCGGGAACACCTGCTGCACCCGCTGCAGCTGGCGCAGCGTGCCGTCGTGCAGCCCGGCCCCCGACCGGCGGCCACCGCGCGCGCCCACCGCGCACAGGCCCAACGCCCTCACCTTGCCCGCCCGGACGAGGTCCGCCATCGCGCCCCAGGTCTCCTCGACGGGAACCTCGGGGTCGGCGCGGTGCAGCTGGTAGAGGTCGATCACATCCGTCTGCAGCCGCCGCAGCGAGGCGTCGCAGGCCCGCTTCACGTACCCGGGGCGGCCGTTGGCCACGATGTGCTGATCGCCCACCAGCAGCCCCACCTTCGTGGACACGAAGGCCTCGGAGCGCCGCTCCTTGAGCACCCGCCCCAGCAGCAGCTCATTGGTGAACGGGCCGTACATGTCGGCCGTGTCGAGGAGGTTCGAGCCCAGGTCCAGCGCCCGGTGCACGGTTCTGAGCGACTCGTCGCCCCGCTGCCGCGACCCGCTGTACGCCCAGCTCATCGGCATGCACCCGAGTCCGACGGCCCCCACCCCGAGCGCCCCCGCGCCGATCGTCCTGCGCTCCACCTGCCCGCGAACCTCCCTCTGCCCGGCCCCCAACCTAACCTCTGCACGCACGCGTACCTGACATAGCCTCCTTGGCATGACTGCTGACGTGTGGCTTCCGATAGCGCCGGAGGAGATCGAGGGGCTTCCCGAGGGGCCCCGGTACCTGTTCTGGGACGGAGGCGAGGACGGTGACCAGCCCTTTCCCGGCGACCCGGCGGACTGCGTCCTGTACGTGGTGCCGTACATGAAGCGGCAGACGGTCAAGGTGCGCCCGCTGGAACTCCTGACCGGCGTGCAGGTCATCCAGACACTGACGGCCGGCGTCGACGACGTCATCGCCCGGCTGTCGGACATCCGGCCGGGCGTGCAGCTGTGCAACGCGCGCGGCGTGCACGAGGCGAGCACCGCCGAGCTCGCGCTCGCCCTGACCCTCGCCTCCCTGCGCGGCATCCCCGGCTTCGTCCGCGCCCAGCGGCAGGAGCGCTGGGAGACCGGATTCCATCCCTCGCTCGCCGACAGGTCCGTCCTGATCGTCGGCTACGGCGCCATCGGCGCCGCCATCGAGGACCGGCTCGCGCCCTTCGAGCTCGCGCGGGTGGCGCGCGTGGCGCGCTCCCAGCGCACCACGGCGCGCGGTCTCGTGCACCCGCTCACCGAATTGCCGCAACTGCTCCCACACGCCGATGTCGTGATCCTCTCCACGCCCTTGACGGAGGAGACACGGGGGCTGGCCGACGCCGAATTCCTTGCGGCGATGAAGGACGGAGCGCTGCTCGTGAACGTCGCGCGGGGTCCCGTCGTCGACACGAAGGCGCTGCTCGCGGAGGTGGAGCGCGGCCGTCTCACGGCCGCCCTGGACGTCACCGATCCCGAGCCGCTGCCGCCCGGACACCCGCTCTGGCAGGCCCCCGGCGTGCTCATCAGCCCGCATGTGGGCGGGCCCTCCTCGGCCTTCCTGCCCCGCGCGAAGCGGCTCCTCGCCGACCAGCTGACCCGGTTCGTGCACCACGAGCCCCTGCGGAACGTGATCCTGACGACAGGGTCGTAACTCCGTTTCCGGCACCCTCCGCAACCCCTCGGACGCGGCGCGTACCGGCATCCTCGCTGGTCGTCACGGAGCGTAGAGAAGCTATGTCCCTGAGTGACGATCCTGGTGTATCGTCCCGACAGGGGCTGCGCCGCTCACCGTTCGGCGCCGGGGATGGACATTTCAGATTCGTGAGGGGGGCGACGGGCGATGCACGGCCTATGGACGAACGATCCGACGCGGCGGAGCCGCCGACGGCGACCCTGGCGCACGGCCACGCGCAGACGCGGCCACCACACCAGCCACCACAGCCACCGCCAGCGCAGGCACAGCGGGCACCGGAGGCATGCGCACCCAGCGCACCGGGACCGTCGGGACGCGGGAGCGGCGCGGACGGGGAGGCCCCGGTGAGTGCGCCGCCCTCCGTGACGACCGCCCTGGACACGGCGGTGCGCGCCCCCCACCCGCAGCAGGCACCGCCGCGCCGGCGGCCGGCCGCCGGCGAGGGCACGCGCGCGATGGAGCAACTCGTCCTCGCGGTGATCTGCGCGGCCTACGCCGTGGGAGCCGCGTTCGACTGGGGTACGGATCAAGTCGCCGACTTCATGGGCGACTTCGGGCTGAGCGCCGCGGCGGTCACCGCCGCGGTCTCCTGCTTCCGCTACGCGCGCAGCCCGCGCGTGCGCTTCCGGACGGCCTGGCTGCTGTTCGCCCTCTCCCAGCTGATGGCGGCCCTCGGCGACGTGGTCTGGGGGTGGTACGAGGTCGTGCTGGGCGTGCAGGTGCCCCAGGTCAGCTGGGCGAACCTGTTCTTCCTGTGCGTCGCGCCGCCCGCCATCGTGGGCCTGCTGGTCTTCGCCAAGCGGCCGGTGACGAAGGCGGGCTGGATCTGCCTCGCGCTGGACGCCTGGCTGATCGGCGGCTCCCTGCTGATCCTCTCCTGGAGCCTCGCGCTCGCCCAGGCGGCCCGTTTCGACGGACCGAGCGTGGCGCGCACCGCGCTGCTGCTGGCCTACCCGCTGCTCGACATCGCGCTCGTGAGCATGGTGCTCGCGCTGCACTTCCGCCGCACCCCGGGCAACCGCACGGCGGTGAACACCGTGATCGGCGCGCTCGCGCTGATCGTGATGTGCGACGCGCTGTTCATCTCGCCGCTGCTGCAGAGCAGTTACCACTCCGGGCATCTGCTGGACGCCGGCTGGTTCGCCGGTTCGCTGCTGCTCGCCTACGCCCCCTGGGCCGCGCCCGGCCGCAAGGGCGCGCAGGAGGCACAGCTGCCGGACGGGCACACGCGCGTGGTCCACGAGCACCTGCCCGGACAGCGCGGCACGGTCCACCCCACCCTGCCCGTGCCCGGCCCGGGAGGTGAGCACAGCCGGTATCCGGCCGGCCGTCCGCTGACCGGTTCCCTCGCCGCCCTCACCCCGTACCTCGCCGCCGCCGTGTGCACCCTGGGCATCCTGTACAACGTCCTCAACGGCCGCCGGCCCGACCATGTCGTGCTGATCACCGCGGGCGCCGTCGTGCTCGCGCTCGTCATCCGGCAGGGCATCATGCTGCTGGACAACATCACCCTCACCCAGGAGCTGGCCCAGAAGGAGAACCACTTCCGCTCCCTGGTGCAGGGCTCCAGCGACGTCATCATGATCGCCGCGCCCAACGGCATCCTGCGGTACGTCTCCCCGGCCGCCGCCGGGGTCTACGGCCGGCCGGCCGAGGATCTGGTGGGCAGCGAGCTGGCCAGTCTCATCCACCCGGAGGACCTGGGCTGCGTGGTGCACGAGGTGCGCCGCTTCCTCGCCGCGAGCCCGCTGGAGGAACCCACCACCCGCATCGAGTGCCGCTTCCGGTCCGGCGACGGCGGCTGGCTCAACGTGGAGTCGACGGTCAACCGCCACCACGGCGGGCTGATCTTCAACAGCCGGGACGTGACCGAACGGGTGCGCCTGCAGGCGCAGTTGCAGCACAACGCCGAGCACGACCCGCTCACCGACCTGCCCAACCGCGCGCTGTTCACCCGGCGCGTGCAGCAGGCCCTGTCCGGCCGCCGTGCCACCGACCGGGGCCCCGCCCTGCGCAACACCGCGGTGCTCTTCATCGACCTGGACGGCTTCAAGGCCGTCAACGACACGATCGGGCACCAGGCCGGGGACGAGCTGCTCGTCCAGGCCGCCCGCCGGCTCCAGGACGCGGTCCGGCAGGGGGACACCGCGTCCCGGCTGGGCGGCGACGAGTTCGCGGCCCTGATCGTCGGGGACGGCACCCGTGACCGCGCCGCCCGGGAGCGGAACATCCTGGAGCTCGCCGACCGTCTCAGGGTGACCCTGTCCCAGCCGTACGCGATCGACGGCCAGGACGTGCGGGTCAACGCCTCCATCGGCGTCGCCTTCGCCGAACCGGGCCTCGGCGCGGGCGAGCTGCTGCGCAACGCCGACCTCGCGATGTACCGCGCCAAGGCGGCCGGAAAGGGCCGGGTCGAGCTGTACAAGCCGCAGATGCAGCAGGACGTCGTACGCAAGGCGGAGCTGGCCACCCGGCTGCGTGCCGCGTTGCACGACGGCGAGTTCGCGCTGCTGCACCAGCCGGTGGTGTGCCTGGAGGGCGGCCGGATCACGGCGGTCTCGGCACAGGCGCGCTGGCGCTCCTCGCAGGGGGTGCTGTTCACCCCGGCCGAGTTCCTGCGGGTGGCCGAGGACGGTGACAAGACCGCCGAGCTGGAGCGCTGGATGCTGGAGGAGGCCGTCGAACAGGCCGCCGAGCGGGCCGCCACCGGGCTCGTGGTCCCGGTGGCCGTCCGGATGAGCGCCCGGCGGCTGCTGGACCGCTCGATGCCGCTCGGCTCCGTGGAGGCGCTGCTGACCCGGCACGGCCTGCCGCCCGGCGCGCTGGTGCTCGAACTGTCCGACACCGATCCGCATGTCTCCCTGGACGAGCTGGAGCGCCGGCTGACCGCGCTCAGCAGGCTCGGGGTGCGGATCGCGCTGGACGGCTTCGGCAGCGGCCACGCGGCCATCACGGCGCTCAGGAGGCTCCCGGTGGACATGCTGAAGCTCGACCGCAGTCTGGTCGAGGGCGTCGTGGAGTCCGCGCGGCTGCACAAGATCACCAGTGGGCTGCTGCGGATCGCCGGCGATCTCGGGCTGCAGTCCGTGGCCGAGGGCGTGGACCTGCCGGAGCAGGTCGCGGCGCTCCGCGCGATGGGCTGTACGCACGGGCAGGGCATGGCGTTCGCGGGGCCGCTGGACGAGTACCGGCTGCGCCGGGCGCTCGGATCCGGCCACTATCCGGTGCCCCACGCGCCGGCCGCCGAACCGGCGTTCGCGGGCGGCGTGCGAGAGCCGCAGGGACGCGTCGGGGCCTCGACACCGACCGGTGCGCCCCGTGGGTGAACGAGCCACGCGGAAGGGCGCGGCGGGTGTACACAAGGAGTGTGTCCGCCGTCTGGGGAGGTGGCCGTGCCTGCCGCTCACATAATGAGACGCCCGTCCCACCCACTTGACACGTGGTGCGTGCCGGGGAGAGGGTCAGTGCCATGCGCACCCGAATTCTCGTACTTGGACAGCGCGTCGGCTGAGCTGGGACCCACCGGAGGACGATCCGGAACGCCCAGCGACCTCACCGGCGCGCTCCCCTCGCTTGCCTTGCGGCACGAGGGGTTTTTTGTTGCACGAGTGCCGCTCGTGCAGCGCTTGAACTCCGTACAAACCTCGCAAAAACCCTCAGCATCGAGAAGAGAATGCCGATGACCGAGCAGGCCACCGGGGCCCATCCGCAGCCGCGGCCCCGATCCGGAGGACAGCAGTCCGCCCCCGTCGAGCACGTCACGGGTGCGCAGTCCCTCATCCGCTCCCTTGAGGAGGTCGGCGCGGACACGGTATTCGGCATTCCCGGCGGTGCGATCCTTCCGGCGTACGACCCCCTGATGGACTCCACCCGGGTCCGTCATGTGCTGGTCCGCCACGAGCAGGGCGCCGGCCACGCGGCCACCGGCTACGCGCAGGCCACCGGCAAGGTCGGCGTCTGCATGGCGACGAGCGGCCCCGGCGCCACCAACCTGGTCACGCCCATCGCCGACGCGCACATGGACTCCGTCCCGCTGGTCGCGATCACCGGCCAGGTCGCCTCGAAGGCGATCGGCACCGACGCCTTCCAGGAGGCGGACATCGTCGGCATCACCATGCCGATCACCAAGCACAACTTCCTGGTCACCAAGGCCGAGGACATCCCGCGGGTGATCGCGCAGGCCTTCCACATCGCCTCCACCGGCCGCCCGGGCCCGGTCCTGGTCGACATCTCCAAGGACGCCCTCCAGGCGAAGACCACCTTCTCCTGGCCGCCCACCATGGACCTGCCCGGCTACCGCCCGGTGACCAAGCCGCACGCCAAGCAGATCCGCGAGGCCGCCAAGCTGATCACCTCCGCCCGGCGGCCGGTCCTCTACGTCGGCGGCGGTGTGCTGAAGGCGCACGCCACGGCCGAGCTGAAGGTCCTCGCCGAACTCACCGGAGCGCCCGTCACCACCACCCTGATGGCGCTCGGCGCGTTCCCCGACAGCCACCCGCTGCACGTGGGGATGCCGGGCATGCACGGTGCGGTCGCCGCCGTCACCGCGCTGCAGAAGGCCGACCTGATCGTCGCCCTCGGCGCCCGCTTCGACGACCGCGTCACCGGCAAGCTGGACAGCTTCGCCCCGTACGCCAAGATCGTCCACGCCGACATCGACCCGGCGGAGATCGGCAAGAACCGCGCCGCGGACGTGCCGATCGTCGGGGACGCCCGCGAGGTCATCGCCGACCTCGTCCAGGCGGTGCAGAAGGAGCACAGCGAGGGCCACAAGGGCGACTACACCGCCTGGTGGAGCGACCTCAACCGCTGGCGCGACACCTATCCGCTCGGCTACGACCAGCCCGAGGACGGCTCGCTCTCCCCGCAGCAGGTCATCGAGCGCATCGGACAGCTCGCCCCGGAGGGCACGATCTTCGCGGCGGGCGTCGGCCAGCACCAGATGTGGTCCGCGCACTTCATCCAGTACGAGAAGCCCGCCACCTGGCTGAACTCCGGCGGCGCCGGAACCATGGGCTACGCGGTGCCGGCCGCGATGGGCGCCAAGGCCGGACAGCCGGAGCAGACCGTCTGGGCGATCGACGGCGACGGCTGCTTCCAGATGACCAACCAGGAACTGACCACCTGCGCGCTGAACAACATCCCGATCAAGGTCGCCATCATCAACAACGGCGCCCTCGGCATGGTCCGCCAGTGGCAGACCCTCTTCTACAACCAGCGCTACTCCAACACCGTGCTGCACAGCGGCCCCGACGACGTCAACCCGGACGCGAAGGGCACGCGCGTGCCGGACTTCGTGAAGCTGTCCGAGGCGATGGGCTGCGTGGGCCTGCGCTGCGAGCGCCCGGAGGACCTGGACAAGGTCATCGAGGAGGCGAACTCCATCAACGACCGCCCGGTCGTCGTCGACTTCATCGTCCACGAGGACGCGATGGTGTGGCCGATGGTCGCCGCCGGCACCTCCAACGACGAGATCATGGCCGCCCGGGACGTCCGCCCCGACTTCGGCGACAACGAAGACGACTGAGCGAGAGAGACGTAAAAGACCATGTCCAAGCACACGCTCTCCGTCCTGGTGGAGAACACCCCGGGCATCCTGGCCCGCATCGCCGCCCTGTTCTCGCGGCGCGGCTTCAACATCGACTCGCTCGCGGTCGGCGTCACCGAGCACCCCGACATCTCCCGCATCACCATCGTGGTGAACGTCGAGGACCTGCCGCTGGAGCAGGTGACCAAGCAGCTCAACAAGCTGGTCAACGTGCTGAAGATCGTGGAGCTGGAGCCCGGACAGGCCGTCCAGCGCGAGCTCGTCCTGGTGAAGGTGCGCGCCGACAACGAGACCCGCTCCCAGATCGTGGAGATCGTCCAGCTGTTCCGCGCCAAGACCGTCGACGTCTCCCCGGAGGCCGTCACGATCGAGGCCACCGGATCGAGTGACAAGCTGTCCGCCATGCTCAAGATGCTGGAGCCGTACGGCATCAAGGAGCTGGTGCAGTCCGGCACCATCGCGATCGGCCGCGGCGCCCGTTCGATCACCGACCGCTCGCTTCGCGCGCTCGACCGAACCGCGTAAGGCTGAATACGGGCGGTCCGCCCGCCCGTATGCCGAGATCCCGAAACTTCCCCTCCCCTCACCGTCATACGGTGGGACGCACAACCTGCACACAAGGAGAGAACCCAAAGTGGCCGAGCTGTTCTACGACGCTGACGCCGACCTGTCCATCATCCAGGGCCGCAAGGTCGCGGTCATCGGCTACGGCAGCCAGGGCCACGCCCACGCGCTGTCGCTGCGTGACTCCGGTGTCGACGTGCGTGTCGGTCTGCACGAGGGCTCGAAGTCCAAGGCCAAGGCCGAGGAGCAGGGCCTGCGTGTGGTGACGCCGTCCGAGGCCGCCGCCGAGGCCGACGTCATCATGATCCTGGTCCCGGACCCGATCCAGGCCCAGGTCTACGAGGAGTCCATCGCCCCGAACCTGAAGGACGGCGACGCGCTGTTCTTCGGCCACGGCTTCAACATCCGCTTCGGCTTCATCAAGCCCCCGGCCGGCGTGGACGTCTGCATGGTCGCCCCGAAGGGCCCGGGCCACCTGGTGCGCCGTCAGTACGAGGAGGGCCGCGGCGTTCCGTGCATCGCCGCCGTCGAGCAGGACGCCTCCGGCAACGCGTTCGCGCTGGCCCTGTCGTACGCCAAGGGCATCGGCGGCACCCGGGCCGGCGTCATCAAGACGACCTTCACCGAGGAGACCGAGACTGACCTGTTCGGCGAGCAGGCCGTCCTCTGCGGTGGTACGGCCGCGCTGGTCAAGGCGGGCTTCGAGACCCTGACCGAGGCGGGGTACCAGCCGGAGATCGCCTACTTCGAGTGCCTGCACGAGCTGAAGCTGATCGTGGACCTCATGTACGAGGGCGGCCTGGAGAAGATGCGCTGGTCCATCTCCGAGACCGCCGAGTGGGGCGACTACGTCACCGGCCCGCGCATCATCACCGACGCCACCAAGGCCGAGATGAAGAAGGTCCTCGCCGAGATCCAGGACGGCTCCTTCGCCCAGCAGTGGATGGACGAGTACCACGGCGGCCTGAAGAAGTACAACGAGTACAAGCAGCAGGACTCCGAGCACCTGCTGGAGACCACCGGCAAGCAGCTGCGCAAGCTGATGAGCTGGGTGAACGAGGAGGCGTAAGCCTCATGCCAGGGGGCCGGAGCACGCTGCTCCGGCCCCCTGTTCCACAACCGCCGGCGGGGCTACAAAATGGAGTTTCTCGTCCGGGTGATACTTCCGCGGTGGCGCAAAACGACGACCGCCGCGCCACTAGACTGCTGCACAAACATACGCGTCAGGCCCACAGCGTCGTGCGTCTTCCGCGACTAGCCCCCTCCTCCGCCTGCGGCCGTCGGGACGGCCGTCCGCATGCATTGGACTTGTGAGGACCTCACGTGAGCTCGAAACCCGTCGTACTCATCGCTGAAGAGCTGTCGCCCGCGACCGTGGACGCACTCGGCCCGGACTTCGAGATCCGGCACACCAACGGAGCCGACCGAGCCGAACTGCTCCCCGCCATCGCCGATGTCGACGCGATCCTGATCCGCTCCGCCACCAAGGTCGACGCCGAGGCCATCGCCGCGGCGAAGAAGCTCAAGGTCGTCGCCCGCGCCGGCGTCGGCCTGGACAACGTCGACGTCTCCGCCGCCACCAAGGCCGGCGTGATGGTCGTCAACGCCCCGACCTCCAACATCGTGACCGCCGCCGAGCTGGCCTGCGGTCTGATCCTCGCCACCGCCCGCAACATCCCGCAGGCCAACGCCGCGCTCAAGAACGGCGAGTGGAAGCGCAGCAAGTACACCGGTGTCGAGCTGGCCGAGAAGACCCTCGGCGTCGTCGGCCTCGGCCGTATCGGCGCCCTGGTCGCCCAGCGCATGTCCGCCTTCGGCATGAAGGTCGTCGCCTACGACCCCTATGTGCAGCCCGCGCGGGCCGCGCAGATGGGCGTCAAGGTGCTGTCCCTGGACGAGCTGCTGGAGGTCTCCGACTTCATCACCGTCCACCTGCCCAAGACCCCCGAGACCCTCGGTCTCATCGGCGACGAGGCGCTGCGCAAGGTCAAGCCCAGCGTGCGCGTCGTCAACGCCGCGCGCGGCGGCATCGTGGACGAGGCGGCGCTGTACGCGGCGCTGAAGGAGGGCCGGGTCGCCGGTGCCGGCCTCGACGTCTACGCCAAGGAGCCGTGCACCGACTCCCCGCTGTTCGAGCTGGACCAGGTCGTGTGCACCCCGCACCTGGGCGCCTCCACCGACGAGGCCCAGGAGAAGGCGGGCATCGCGGTCGCCAGGTCGGTGCGCCTCGCGCTCGCCGGTGAGCTGGTGCCCGACGCGGTGAACGTCCAGGGCGGTGTCATCGCCGAGGACGTCAAGCCGGGCCTGCCGCTCGCCGAGCGCCTCGGCCGGATCTTCACCGCGCTCGCCGGTGAGGTCGCGCACCGCCTCGACGTCGAGGTCTACGGCGAGATCACCCAGCACGACGTGAAGGTGCTGGAGCTGTCCGCGCTCAAGGGTGTCTTCGAGGACGTCGTCGACGAGACGGTGTCGTACGTCAACGCGCCGCTGTTCGCGCAGGAGCGGGGCGTCGAGGTCCGGCTGACCACCAGCTCCGAGTCGGCCGAGCACCGCAACGTCGTCACCGTGCGGGGCACGCTCGCGGACGGCGAGGAGGTGTCGGTCTCCGGCACGCTGGCCGGCCCGAAGCACGTCCAGAAGATCGTCGCGGTCGGCGACTACGACGTCGACCTCGCGCTCGCCGACCACATGGTCGTCCTGCGCTACGAGGACCGTCCCGGTGTCGTCGGCACCGTCGGCCGCATCCTCGGCGAGGCGGGCATCAACATCGCCGGCATGCAGGTCGCGCGTGCGGCGGTGGGCGGGGAGGCGCTGGCCGTGCTGACCGTCGACGACACGGTGGGCTCCGCCGTGCTGGCCGAGGTCGCTTCCGAGATCGGCGCGACGTCCGCCCGCTCGGTGAATCTGGTCTGACGCGTCATCGAAACGCCGGACGGGCTGAGGCGACCGCCTCAGCCCGTCCGGCGTTCCTCCGTGCCCTACTTCTCCCCGGCCTCGGTCTTCCGCAGGCTCACCGCCGCGCCCACCGCCGCCAGCGCCACCACCACCGCGCCGGCGATCGCCGCGCCCTGGAACCCGCTGGTGAACGCCTCGCGGGCGGTGGCCAGGAGGGACCCGGCGGCCGGGCCGGGCAGGTGGGCGGCGGTGGCGAGGGCGTCCCCGAGGGTCTCGCGGGCGGCTGCCGGCGCCGTGGACGGCATCTCGTGGCGGTAGATCGCCGTGCCGATGGAGCCGAGGACCGCCATGCCGAGCGCGCCGCCGAACTCGGTGCCGGTCTCCAGCAGGGAGGAGGCCGTACCCGCCCGCTCGGCCGGGGCGCTGCTCATGGCCAGGTCGACCAGCTGGGACGTGATCGCGACCATCCCGCAGGCGAGGACGCCGGCCCCGGCCAGCACCAGCCACAGTGAGTCGGTGCCGATGACGGCCAGCATCGAGAAGCCGGCCGCCATGGCCGCGAAGCCGCCGGCGACCACGTACGCCCGGTGGACGCCCCGCTGGACGAGCTGTGCGGTGACCGGACCGGCGAATCCGATGAACACCGAGGGCAGCAGGCTCCACAGGGCCGCCGCCAGCGGGCTCTTGCCGAGGACCGCCTGCAGGTACTGCGTGGTGAAGATGGCCGAGCCCATCATGGCGAGGGCGGCGACGAGGTTCAGGACCAGCGCCGGGGCGAAGCCGCGGCCCTTCAGCAGGGCCGGTGGGATCAGCGGCGAGGCGGCCGTGCGCTGCCGGTGCGCGAACAGGGCCGCGAAGAGCAGGCCGACGGCGATGGAGAGCACGTACAGCGGGTGCCAGCCCTCGGAGGGGATCTCCTTCAGGCCGTAGACCACGGGGAGCACGGCGGCCATCGACAGCGGGACGCTCGGCCAGTCGAAGCGGCCCGGGTCCGGGTCCCTGGACTCCGGCAGGAGCACCGGTCCGAGGAGCAGGAGCAGCACCATCGCGGGCAGGTTGACCAGGAAGACCGAGCCCCACCAGAAGTGCTCGACGAGGATGCCGCTCATCACCGAACCGAGGGCGATACCGCCGGTCATCACGCCGGACCACAGTCCGATCGCCTTGGCCCGCTGGCCGGGGTCGGTGAACATCGTGCGCACCAGCGCCATCGTGGACGGCATCAGGGTCGCGCCGCCGATGCCGAGGACCGCGCGGGCCGCGATCAGGGTCTCGGCGCTGTTCGCGTAGGCCGCGAGGAGCGAGGCGGCGCCGAAGGCGGCGGCGCCCGTGAGGAGGAGCCTGCGGCGGCCGATGCGGTCGCCGAGGGAGCCCATCGTCATCAGCAGGCCGGCCAGGACGAAGCCGTAGACGTCGAAGATCCACAGCTGCTGGGTGCCGCTCGGGTGGAGGTCGGCGCTGATGGCGGGGGTGGCGAAGTACAGGACCGAGACGTCCATGGAGACCAGCAGCAGCGGCAGCATCAGCACACCGAGAGCGGTCCATTCATGGCGCCCGGCCCGCCGGCCCGCCGCGACGGGGGTGGTGGTGCTCGTCGAGTTCGTCATGCCAGTGACTGTACGGACGTCTTAAACGTTTGTCTAGAACGCTTGTATAAGTCGTCTGTCTGGGACGGTTGTACAGACCGGCGGTAGGGTGGTGCCCATGGGACACCGCGAAGATCTGCTCGAAGGTGCCAAGCGCTGCCTGCTGGAGAAGGGGTTCCGGCGCACGACCGCGCGGGACGTCGTCAAGGAGTCGGGCACCAACCTGGCGTCGATCGGCTACCACTACGGCTCGAAGGACGCGCTGCTGGCGCAGGCCTACGTCTCACTGATCGAGGGGGTGGGGGAGGGATTCGACCCCGACTTCGGCGGCGAGATCAGCCAGCCGCCGGGCTCGCTGGAGCGCTTCCGCGAGGTATGGGCGAGCATCATCAGGACGGTGCCCGAGTCGCGGGCGATCTGGCTGCTCAGCTTTGAGCTGATGTTCCAGGACGAGCGGCTGGAGGAGGTGCGCAAGCTCCTGGCGGAGGCGCAGAAGGAGGGCCGCGCCGGCCTCGCCGCCATGTTCAGCGGCGTCCCGGAGGCGGACCTCGACCAGGAGGCGGCCGAGACCGAGGGGCGCCTCTACCAGACACTCCTCAACGGCCTCATGGTCCAGTGGCTGTTCGACCCGGACTCGGCGACCACCGCCGAACAGCTGACGGAAGGGCTGCGGCGGGTGATCGCCGGCATCGGCAAGAGCTGATCCACCCGCCGCTCCGCAGGGGGCGCCCGGCGTCAGCGGCCGGTCGGCGTGCGAAGGCGCAGCTGCGGATGCGCGCCGATGCACGAATTGCGGTCGCCCCGCGGGTGGGCGAGATTGGCCTCATGTGCCGGATCCCGCTCCCGGACCCCGGGCCGACATGAGCGTGGCCGAGGCCGGGGAGACCGTGCTGATCGTCGGCGGGGGACCCGTGGGCCTCACCGCCCGGGCGCTGCTGGCACGCTGGGGCGTCCGCACGCTGCTGGTCGAGCGGCATGGCGAGCTGTCGCCGTTTCCCCGGTCCCGGCTGGTCAACGTGCGGTCGATGGAGATCTTCCGCGGTCTCGGCCTCGCCGGGCAGATCACGGCCAGGGCGTTCCCTCCGGAGTACGGCCGCGTCCGCTTCCGGGACACCCTGCGCGACCGCGACTTCGCCGCGGCGGTGATGGCCGGGGTGCACGCGCCGGTGCCCGAGAGTCCCGTGACCGGCGTGGTCACCTCCCAGGACCGGCTGGAACCCGTGCTGCTCGGCGCGGCGGACACGCCGGTGCGGTTCGGGGCCGAACTGGTCGGCCTGTCCGAGGAACGCGGTGCCGTCGTCGCCCGCCTCGCCGACCGCCGCTCCGGGCGGCAGACACGGCTCCGGGTCCCCTACGTCCTCGCCGCCGACGGAGCGAACTCCACCGTGCGGCAGCTGCTGGGCATCGGCACCGCCGGACCCGGCGCGCTGGGAAAGGTCACCACGGTCGTGTTCGACGCCGACCTCGACCGCTGGTGTGCCGGGCAGCCCGCCGGGGTCTACTTCACCGCGCACGGGTCGTTCACGCCGCTGTATCCCGAGGGCGGCTGGGCCTGGTTCGGCCCCACCCCCGAGGACGGCGCCCGCACCGACTGGCACGAGCTCGTCGCGCGGGCCCTCGGCCCCGGTGCCGACGTACGGCACCAGGTGCTGCGGGTCCAGCACTGGGTGATGAACGCCTTCGTCGCCGAACGCCTGCGGCAGGGCCGGGTCCTGCTGGCGGGCGACGCCGTGCACGCGGTCCCCGTCATCGGCGGCCTGGGCATGAACGCCGGCCTGGCCGATGTGCACAACCTGTGCTGGAAAATCGCCGGCGTGCTGCAGGGGTGGGCCGGGCCGAGCCTGCTGGACACCTACGAGACGGAACGGCAGCCCGTCGCCCGACTGACGCTCCGCCAAGCGGTGGCCAACGCCCAGCTGCTGCGTACCGCGCAAACCCGGCGGCGGGAGCAGCTGCAGGCGGGGGGCGACGGGGCGCAGCGGGTCGAACTGCCCTGGTCCGACCGGTACTTCGCACAACTCGGCCTGGTGCTCGGCGTCGCCTACCGCTCCACAGCCGTCCTCACCGACGACCACACCCGTCCCGAGCCACCTGCCGACCCACGCGTGCACGCCTCTTCGCGGGCGGATGCCGATGGGGCCACGGACACCCACCCCGCCACGAATCCCCACCCCGCCACGAATCCCCACCCCGCCCCGGAGGCCCACTCCGACGCGGGGGCCGTTCCCGGCATGGAGGCCCTCCCCGCCACGGATTACGTGCCCACCCCGCAGCCAGGTCACCGCATGCCCCATCTACCGCTCACCCCCGGCCGTTCCACGCTCGACGCCCTCGGTGAGTGGTTCACCCTGTTCACCCCGGACACGGCGGCCTGGGCTCCGCGCGCCGCCTCGCCCTGGCCGCTGCGCGCCGAGGCCCTGCCGCAGGGGTCCGCGGAGGGCCTCGGGCTCGGTCCGGGCGGCGCTCTGCTCGTCCGGCCGGACGGTCACATCGCCGCCCGGTGGACCGACGGCCCGCCGGCCCCGGCCGCCCTCTTCGAGGCCCTCGCCGCTCTCAACGGCCGCCCCTGACGCCCGGGACGCCCCGGTCGGCTACAGTCGCGCCCGCTTCAGCGCCATGTGCAGCAGCAGCCGGTCCTCGCCGTCGTCCAGGTCCAGGCCGGTCAGCTGCTCGACCCGGGACAGGCGGTAGTAGAGGGTCTGCCGGTGGATGCCCAGTTCGGCGGCCGTGCGGCCGGCCTGGCCCGCGCAGTCGAGATAGACCTCCGTGGTGCGGGCCAGCTCGCGGTGGGCGGCCGAGAGCAGCGGGCCGACCACGACGTCGTGCGCGGCCTCGGGCGGCAGCGCGGTCAGCAGCCGGTACGGCCCGATGTGCGCCCACTGGGCGACGGGTCCGAACCGCGGCTCGGCCAGCGCGGCGCGCGCCGCGGCGGCGGCCTCCCGCCACACCGTCCCCAGGTCGGTCAGACCCACGCGGGGCTCACCGACCCCCGCGGCGGCCCGGGCCCCGGCCCCGCGTGCCGCGCCGCCCGGCGCCCCGTGTGCCTCCCCGGCCTCCTTCAGCAGCCGCGCGGCAGCCGCCAGCGCGGGCGTGGCCGTCCCCGTGGTCCGCAGTCGCACCAGCAGTGCCAGGCTCTGCTCCGACGCCCCCCACGGCAGCGTGCACAGCGCCGCGGTGTGCGGGATCGTACGGGCGGCCGGGGCGTCGTCCGGGTCGGCGGACGGCCAGGGGGCGACGCACACCAGCGTGTGCGGGCCGTCCGCGCGGGGCCCGAGCGCGGTGCGCAGCTCGGCCACCGCCATGTCCCGCTGCCAGCCGCCTTCCGCGGTGAGCACCGCCCGCAGCTCCCGGCTCAGCCCGGCCCCGGCCTCCGCCTCGTCCGCGAGCAGCGCGCCGATCCGGTCGGCCACCTGCATCGCGGCGGCCAGCTGCGCGTGCGTCGGACCCGGGTCGCTCTCCAGCAGCCATACGTAGCCGAGGACCACACCCCGATGGCGTACGGGCAGGCAGATCCGGCCGCGGTACACCCCGGCCTCCGGGCTCGTCGGAATCCGTACCGGGCCGGTCGCGCGGGTGATGCCGAAGCCCTCGAACCACGCCCGGACCGTCGCCGTGGAGCGCCGGGTCAGGATCGAGCGGGTGCGCACGGGGTCCAGCGCGGAGGGATCGAGCTCGTCCTCGCTGTCGTACGCCCCGAAGGCGATCAGCTCGAAGTCGCGGTTCTCCAGGGTCGCCGGGACGCCCAGCAGCTCCGAGATCTCGTCCACCAGCTCCTGGTAGTCACCCTTGAAAGCCTTGAAATCCGCCGCCACTCGGGCATTCTCCCTCATTCTCCGGCGACCTTCATACATCTGTCTGAGATCCAGTGCACGGATGCGTGACAGCTGTCGATGGCTCACGATCGGAGAGATCCTTAGGTTTCACGGTGGTTCTCCGCGCCGTACCCGAATCGTCGGGTGACGGCCGTATTTGGTGCTTGTCTGTGGAGGTGCCCCGTGCTGGGTCCCGTGATTCTCGCCGCGTCGCGCAGCGACCGGATGCGACGCCTGATCTCGGCGGCCCCGGTGACCAAGCAGGTCGTCGACCGCTTCATCCCCGGCGAGACCGTCGACGACATCGTGCCGATCGTCAAGGAGCTCACGGCCAAGGGCCTGGAGCTGACGATGGACGTCGTCGGCGAGGACATCACCACCCCCGAGCAGGCCACGGCCGCCCGGGACGCCTACCTGGCGCTGATCGACCACCTCAAGGAGCTGGAGCTCGGTGAGCGGGTCGAGATGTCCGTCAAGCTGTCGATGTTCGGCCAGGCGCTGGAGGGCGGCCACGAGCTGGCGCTCGCCAACGTCCGCCCGGTCGTCGAGGCCGCCGCCGCCATCGGTACGACCGTGACGCTGGACGCCGAGGACCACACCACCCTCGACTCGATGTTCGCCATCCACGAGGAGCTGCGGGAGGACTTCCCGCAGACCGGCTGCGTCATCCAGGCCTACCTCTTCCGCACCGAGGCCGACGCCCGCCGCCTCGCCGCCGCCGGCAGCCGTGTCCGCCTGGTCAAGGGCGCCTACAAGGAGCCCGCCGAGGTCGCCTACCAGCAGAAGCACGAGATAGACAAGGCGTACGTCCGCATCCTGCGGATCCTGATGGAGGGCGAGGGGTACCCGATGATCGGGTCCCACGACCCGCGCCTGATCGCCATCGCCCAGGAGCTGGCCCACAAGGCCGGCCGCAAGCTCGACGAGTACGAGTTCCAGATGCTGTACGGCATCCGCGGCGAGGAGCACCTGCGGCTGGCCGCCGAGGGCCACCGCATGCGCGTCTACACCGCCTACGGCACCGACTGGTACGGCTACTTCATGCGCCGTCTCGCGGAGAAGCCGGCCAACCTCCGGTTCTTCCTCCGCTCGATGGTCAGCAAGGGCTGAGCCCCACCCAAGCCCCGACACCCGCTCACGTACAAGGAGTTCGGATCTCATGGACGCTGTGACCCAGGTCCCCACCCCCGTCAACGAGCCGGTGCACGGCTACGCCCCCGGCTCGCCCGAGCGCGCCCGCCTGGAGGCCAAGCTCAAGGAGCTGGCCGAGAACCCGATCGACCTGCCGATGACCATCGGCGGCGAGAAGCGGATGGGCGGCGGCGAGCCGTTCCAGGTGGTGCAGCCGCACAACCACAAGGCCGTCATCGGCACCCTGCGCCACGCCACCCAGCAGGACGCCAAGGACGCCATCGACGCGGCCCTCGCCGCCGCGCCGGCCTGGCGCGCCATGTCCTTCGACGACCGCGCCGCGATCATCCTGCGCGCCGCCGAGCTGCTGGCCAGCCCGTGGCGCGAGACCATCGCCGCCTCCACCATGCTGGGCCAGTCGAAGACCGCCCAGCAGGCCGAGATCGACACGCCCTGCGAGCTGGTCGACTTCTGGCGCTTCAACGTCCACTACGCCCGCCAGATCATCGCCGAGCAGCCCCCGGCGAACTCCCCGGGCGTGTGGAACCGCCTGGACCACCGGCCGCTGGAGGGCTTCGTCTACGCGATCACGCCGTTCAACTTCAGCGCCATCGCGGGCAACCTGCCGACGGCCCCCGCGCTGATGGGCAACGTCGTGGTCTGGAAGCCGTCCCCGACCCAGACCCACGCCGCCGTCCTGCTCATGCAGCTGCTGGAGGAGGCGGGCCTGCCCAAGGGCGTCATCAACCTCGTCACCGGCGACGGCATCGAGGTCTCCAAGGTCGCCCTTGAGCACCGCGACCTGGCCGGCATCCACTTCACCGGTTCGACCAGGACCTTCCAGTACCTGTGGAAGACGGTCGGCGCCAACATCGAGAAGTACCGCTCGTACCCGCGTCTGGTCGGCGAGACCGGCGGCAAGGACTTCCTGGTCGCCCACCCGAGCGCCGACCGCGCGGTGCTGAAGACCGCCCTGACCCGCGGTGCCTTCGAGTACCAGGGCCAGAAGTGCAGCGCGACCTCCCGGGCGTACATCCCGGCGTCGATCTGGAACAGCGGCTTCAAGGAGGAGTTCGCGGCCGAGGTCGACCACCTGACCATGGGTGACGTCACCGACCTGTCGAACTTCATCGGCGCCGTGATCGACGACCGTGCCTTCGCCAAGAACAAGGCCGCCATCGACCGCGCGAAGTCCGACCCGACCTGCGAGATCATCGCGGGCGGCAGCTACGACGACTCGGTCGGCTACTTCGTCCGCCCGACGGTGATCGTCTCCACCGACCCGGAGAACGAGGTCTTCCGCACGGAGTACTTCGGCCCGGTCCTCGGCGTCTACGTCTACGAGGACGACAAGTACGACGAGATGCTGGAGCAGATGGAGTCGGTGTCGGACTACGCCCTGACCGGCTCGGTGATCTCCAACGACCGCGCCGCGGCCGCCTACACGATGGAGAAGCTCCGCTTCGCCGCGGGCAACTTCTACATCAACGACAAGTCGACCGGCGCCGTCGTCGGCCAGCAGCCCTTCGGCGGCGGCCGCGCCTCCGGCACCAACGACAAGGCCGGCGCCCCGCAGAACCTCCTGCGCTGGACCCTGACCCGCGCCATCAAGGAGACCCTGGTCCCGCCGACCGACTACACCTACCCGCACATGGGCTGACCCGCGGCCCCCTGAACACGGGCCGGGAAGCCTGCCACCGAGCAGGCTTCCCGGCCCGTTTCCAATGACGTGTCCTCATGCGGCGCGGACCAGGATCTTGCCCGTGTTGCCGCCGCGCAGCATCAGCAGGAACGCCTCCACGATCCGCTCGAACCCGTCCACCACCGTCTCGTCCGGCGCCAGCGCCCCGCTGCGCAGATGCGGTACGGCGAAGTCGTACAACTCCTCCTGCGCGTCCCGGTGGTCGCTCACCAGGAAGCCCTCGATGCGCAGGCTCTTCTCCACCACGTCCGCGTGGTCGAAGAGGACGGGCGGGGCGTCCGGGGTGTTGTACTGGCTGATCGTGCCGACCCGCACCACCCGGCCCCGGTTCCGCAGCGCGCCGATCGCCGCGCCGAGGTGGTCGCCGCCGACGTTGTCCACGAAGACGTCGATGCCCGTGGGGGCGGCTTCGGCGAGCAGCTCGGAGACCGGTGCCGTGCGGTAGTCGAAGGCGGTGTCGTAACCGACCTGTTCCGTCAGGTACTCCACCTTCTCAGGGCTGCCCGCGCTGCCGATCACACGGCCGGCGCCGAGCAGCCGGGCGAAGCGGCCGGCCGCCGTGCCGACCCCGCCCGCCGCCCCGGAGACGAACACGTCCTCCCCCGCGCGCAGCCGGGCGATCCGGGTCAGGGCGATGTACGCCGTCAGGCCGGTGCCGCCCAGCACGCTCAGGTACGCCGACAGCGGCACGCCCGGGTGGTGCGGGAGCCGGCGGACCTCCTCGGGGCTCACCACGGCGTGGGTGCGCCAGCCCTGGCGGTGGAAGAGGATCTCGCCCTCCGGCAGGGCCGGGGTGCGGGAGGCCACCACCCGGCCCAGGGTGCGGCCCTCCAGCGGGGCGTGCAGCGCGAAGTCGCCGTCCATCATCTCGCGGTGGTACGGGTCCACCGACCAGTAGAGGTTCTCCACCAGGGCCGTACCGGGCGCCGGTTCGGGCACCGGGGACTCGGCGAAGCGGAAGTGTTCCGGGGTCGGGAAGCCGGTGGGGCGGGCGGTCTGCTGCACGGTGAGCGCGATCTCGGTCATGGCAGGGACCGTAGGGAGGAATGCCGGCGGCGGGCAGGGGGTTGGGCTCATGGAACGCGCCGGTCCATGACTCCGGCTCATACGTGCAGGTGGGAGCCCCCAGTGACGGCAACAGACCTTGGCCCGCAGGAACTGCGCATCCTCGTCGCCGTGGCCGACGAGGGCGGGTTCTCCGCCGCGGCCGCCCGGCTCGGGGCCACACAGTCCGCTGTCTCCCACGCCGTGCGGGGGATCGAGCGGAAGCTGGGAGCGGTGCTGTTCGAGCGCGGGCGGTTCGGCGCGCGGCCGACGGCGGCGGGGGAGCGGGCCGCGGCCCATGCGCGGCGGGTGCTGCGCATGCTCCAGGCGCTGGCCGCGGACGTCCGGGGCGCGGACACCGAAGAGGTCTCCGGGCCGCTGCGGATCGCCGCGTTCCGCAGCGCGGCCCTGCATCTGCTGCCGCTCGCCCTGGAACGGCTCACCGCGCGGCACCCCGGCATCGAGCTGACCGTCACCGTCGTACGCGAACTGGGTGCCGGCACGGTGGGCGAGGTCGCCGCCGGACGGGCCGATCTCGGGATCGCCACCCTGAGCGGGCCGCCGCCGGCCGGACTGGTCGGCGGGGTGCTGCTGGAGGAGCCGTACTCCCTGGTCCATCCGGCAGGACACCCGGATCCGCGGGCCCTGCCGCTCGTCGACTGGGCGGAGAACTGCGGCTCCTACACCCGTGCCTGGTGGGCCGCCCAGGACTGGATCCCCGCGGCGACCGTCAACGCCGAGGACGACGGTGCGGTGCTCTCCATGGTCGGCAGCGGGCTCGGTATGGCGATCATGCCCGCGCTCTCCCTCACCGGGGCGCCGCCCGCCGTGGAGATCACCGACCTCGGGCCGGGCCGGCCCCATCGCTCCGTCGGCTACGTCACGACGGCGGAACTGGCCACGACCACCGCCGTACGGGCCCTGATCCGCACCCTGCGTGCCCTTGGCACAGCAGCACCCGAACGCGCGAAGGCCCAGCTCAGAGCCGTGTGAGCCGGTCCGCCGTCTCAGATAGTAGGAAGTCCGAGTAATCGTGCAGACAGGAGCGGGCCGCTCCCTTAGTTTGGGAGGAGCCGAACGTCTCGCTCGATCCAGCGAATGGCGGTCGTGAGCCGGGCATCCGTGCAGGCAACCCCTGCCGCCTTTCGGCTCCCCGCCCCTCCGGCGTCTCGCATCCCTCCCTGTGCCGAAGGAGTCGATTCCCATGGCCGAGACGACCGTCCGCCGCCGAGTCCGCCACGCGTCCCGTGCGAGCGAGTCCGACCGCAAGAACGCCGCCGCCGCCCTCCAGCGCGCCCTCGACCGCCGCGACAACGGCGGCGAAACCGGCCACTGAGTCCCGCCCGCCGGCTTCCACCCGCGGAACGCACCCCTCCGGGTGTCCGCATGGTGGAAGGGTCATGTCAGTAGCTGGGACGAGGAGTAGGGTGCCCGCATGTCTCGCAGCATCAATCTCGCAGTGATCCCGGGTGACGGCATCGGCCAGGAGGTCGTGTCCGAAGGTCTCAAGGTCCTCTCCGCCGTCCTGCCGCAGGATGTGAAGCTGGAGACCAAGGAGTACGACTTCGGCGCCCAGCGCTACCACGCCACGGGTGAGACCCTCACCGACGCCGACCTCGACGCGCTGAAGCGGCACGACGCCATCCTGCTCGGCGCCATCGGCGACCCGTCGGTGCCGTCCGGCGTCCTGGAGCGCGGTTTCCTGCTCAAGCTCCGCTTCGCCTTCGACCACCACGTCAACCTGCGGCCCAGCAAGCTGCTGCCCGGTGTCGCGACCCCGCTCGCCGGCCAGCCGGAGATCGACTTCGTCGTCGTCCGCGAGGGCACCGAGGGCCCGTACACCGGCAACGGCGGCACCATCCGCAAGGGCACCGAGCACGAGATCGCCACCGAGGTGTCCGTCAACACGGCCTTCGGCGTCGAGCGGGTGGTCCGCGACGCCTTCGCCCGCGCCCAGGCCCGCCCGCGCAAGAAGCTCACGCTGGTCCACAAGAACAACGTGCTGACCTTCGCCGGGCACCTGTGGACGAACATCTTCAACAAGGTGGCCCAGGAGTTCCCCGAGGTCACCACCGACTACCTCCACGTCGACGCGGCCACGATCTTCCTGGTCACCGACCCGGGCCGGTTCGACGTCATCGTCACCGACAACCTCTTCGGCGACATCATCACCGACCTCGCCGCGGCCGTCTCCGGCGGCATCGGCGTCGCCGCGAGCGGGAACATCAACCCGTCCGGCCAGTTCCCCTCGATGTTCGAGCCGGTGCACGGTTCGGCCCCGGACATCGCCGGCCAGGGCAAGGCCGACCCCACCGCCACGGTGCTGTCCGTCGCCCTGCTGCTGCGCCACCTCGGCTACGACGCCGAGGCGGACCGCATCGACGTGGCCGTCGCCGCCGACCTCACCGAGCGTGCCGGGCTGGGTGCCCGCACCACCTCGCAGATCGGCGACGCGCTCGCCGCACGAGTAGCCGGCTGACCCGGCGCCCCCACCCACCAAGCCGCCGGGTCGCATCCGCACCCGGCGGCTTTTCCTGTGCCTCGCCGGGTGCCACCATCAACCCTTGGGTCGCTTTCACCCCCGTTCCGTCGGCCGCAGCCCCCGCGCGATAATCGAACGCGGAGCCGCGGTATGAGGGAATGCTCGGACGTCCTAGAACTGGCCACCGGCCGAGTGCGGGGCGTATAAGCGGCCCGTCACTACAACCGGTGAAGGACAACACATGACGACGCCCACGATCGAGCTCAAGCCCTCCGCCAGCCCCCTCGCCGCCGCCGAGCGCGAGGCGATCCTGGCCGACCCCGGGTTCGGCCGCCACTTCACCGACCACATGGTGACGATCAAGTGGACCGAGGGACGCGGCTGGCACGACGCCCAGCTCGTCCCGTACGGCCCGATCTCCCTCGACCCCTCCACCCACGTCCTGCACTACGGCCAGGAGATCTTCGAGGGGCTGAAGGCCTACCGCCAGCCCGACGGCTCGATCGCGTTGTTCCGCCCCGAGGCGAACGCCCGCCGCTTCCGCAACTCCGCCCGCCGCATGGCCATGGCCGAGCTGCCCGAGGAGCTGTTCATCGCCGCGCTGGACGCGCTGCTCGGCCAGGACGCCGACTGGGTCCCGCCGCACGGCGGCGAGCAGTCGCTGTACCTGCGTCCGTTCATGTTCGCCACGGAGGCCGCGCTGGGCGTGCACCCGGCGAACGAGTACCTGTTCATGCTCATCGCCTCGCCCTCCGGCGCCTACTTCGCCGGTGGCGTCAAGCCGGTCACCATCTGGGTCTCCGAGGACCACGTCCGTGCCGTCCCCGGCGGCACCGGTGACGCCAAGACCGGCGGCAACTACGCCGCCTCGCTGCTCCCGCAGGCCGAGGCCGCCGCGCACGGCTGCGACCAGGTCGTCTACCTCGACGCGGTCACCCGCACCAAGGTCGAGGAGAGCGGCAGCATGAACGTCGCCTTCGTCTACGGCGACCGGATCGTCACCCCTGAGCTGACCGGCTCGATCCTGGAGGGCATCACCCGCGACTCCCTGCTCCAGGTCGCCCGCGACCTCGGCTACACCGCCGAGGAAGGTGTGGTCACCCTCCAGCAGTGGCGCGAGGACGCGGCCTCCGGCGCGCTCACCGAGGTCTTCGCCTGCGGCACCGCCGCCGTGGTCACGCCCATCGGTCACGTCAAGACCAAGACGGACGCCTGGACCCACGGCGACGGGACGCCCGGCGAGGTCACCGTCCGCCTGCGCAAGGCCCTCCTCGACCTCCAGCGCGGCACGGCCGAGGACCGGCACGGCTGGATGCACAAGATCGGCTAGCCCTTGCCGGACACGCTCAGGGCCGCCTCGGACTCCTCGTGGGGTTCCGCGGCGGCCCTCGTCGTCTCCTGGCGGAACGTCAGCAGCAGGTACACCACCCCGCCCGCCGCCCCCGACAGCAGGAAGCTGCAGTCCACCCCGCCGGTCAGGCGCAGCAGCGGGCCCTGGTACGCCGGCAGGGACACCGCCAGCAGGCCGACTCCGGCGCCCAGCGCCCAGGAGACGGTCGCGCGTATGTTCCAGCCGGCCCGGTACCAGTAGATCCCGCCCCGCGAACGGCGGTTGAAGACCTGCAGGGCGTCGGCGTCGTACGCACCGCGACAGCGGGCGAAGCCGATGAGGGTGATGACGGCCCACGGGGTGCCGATGGCGGTGAGCAGCAGCACGAAGGACGTCATCGCGGACTGCGCGTTCCAGGCGTAGTGGCCGGCGAAGACACAGGCCGTGGCGACGACGGCGACGGTGTACGTGGCCCGGGCGCGGGAGGCCCTCGGCAGGATCGCGTCCAGGTCCAGGCCCATGGAGTACAGCATCAGACCGGCGTTGCCGACCGAGCCGGCGGACGCCGACAGCAGCAGCGGGATCAGGTACCAGGTGGGGGAGGCGACCACCAGCGGGCCCGCGTAGTCGGTGGCCGCGTGGGCCGCGTACGCCGTGAAGGTGCCGAACAGCTGGGGCACGAGCAGGCCGAGGACCAGCCCGAGCCAGGTGGCGTGGAGCACCCGGCGGCCGGAGTGCCGGGACGGCGAGACGTAGCGGGTGTAGTCGCCGAGCAGGGTGATGAAGGCGATGGGGCCGGACAGGCCCGCGGCCACCGCCGCCAGGAACCAGGTCGGCCAGAACGAGCCGAGCAGATAGCCGCCGGCGCCGGGCAGCGCCGCGGTGGTGAAGTGCGGGGCGTAGGCGGCGATCCCGAGGGCCAGCAGGGCGGTCATGCCGACGGCGAGGACGCGCGACAGGGCGAGCAGCACCCGGTAGCCGTACACCGCGCCCGCGACGGTCGCCGCCGCGAGCACCGCGTAGACGAGGGCGTACGACACCCCGTCCGCCGGCACCCCGAAGAGCCGGCCGAGCACGCTCAGCATCACGTCCCCGCCGATCCACACGGTCAGCGCCGTGTAGCCGAGGGCGAGCAGCAGACCGACCACCGAGCCGACCAGCCGGCCCCGGACGCCGAAGTGGGCGCCGGAGGACGTGGACAGGTTGGTCGCGGTGCGCAGGGAGATGAGGGCGAGCGGGGCCGTGACGGCGGTACCGACCACCGTTCCCGCCGCGATCGCGCTCACCGACGCCCACCAGCCGAGCCCGAAGGACGGCGGCAGCCACCCGAAGATGATCACCCCGAGGCAGAGGTTGGAGCCGAGCAGGATCGAGACGAGGTCGCGCGGACCGCTGGTCCGCTCCTCGTCGGGGATGGTGTCGACTCCGCGCTGTTCTATCGGCATGGCTGGTCTCCTTCGACTACCGCCAGAGAGTTAGAGCGACGTTCAATGTCTGTGAAGCCTCGCCGCCAGTCAATGCTTCTGTTTCAAGAATTCTGTGTTTAGAGTGGTGCTCTAATCGGGTGATGGCAAGGAGGTGCCGCGACATGAGACTCACCCCCACGGAACGTGACCGGCTGCTGCTCTTCGGAGCCGCCGAGCTGGCCCGGGCCCGCCGGGCGCGCGGCCTCAGGCTGAACGTGCCGGAGGCGACCGCGCTGATCGCGGACACCGTCTGCGAGGCGGCCCGGGACGGCAGGCGGCTCGCCGAGGCCATCGAGGCGGCCCGCTCCGTACTCGGCCCCGAGGACGTGCTGCCGGGCGTCGCCGACGTCGTCACCGAGGTGATGGTCGAGGCCGTCTTCGACGACGGCTCCCGGCTCGCGGTGGTCTCCGACCCCATCGGCGGCGGCCTCGGCGAGCAGGCACCGGGCGCGCTGCTGCCCGGACCCCAGCACGCCGACCCCGCGCCGGCCGTCCGGCTCACGGTCACCAACACCGCGACCGTGCCGGTCTCCGTCACCTCCCACTTCCACTTCTTCGAGGCCAACCCGCGCCTGGACTTCGACCGCGCCGCCGCCTACGGCATGCGGCTCGCCGTGCCCGCCGGGTCCTCGGTCCGCTTCGGGCCGGGTGAGAGCGAGGAGGTCGGTCTGGCCCCGATCGGCGGCGCGCGCGTCGCGATCGGCTTCGCCGGGCTGGTCGACGGGCCGCTGGACGCGCCCGGCGCGAAGGAAGAGGCCCTGCGCAGGGCCGCCGCCTGCGGATACCGGGGAACCACCACGCCGGAAGGAGGCGAGGAGCGATGAGCCGCTCGAAGGGGCGCGAGGTCAGCCGCGCGATCCACATCGACCCGCACGCCTACGCGGCCACCCACGGCCCCCGCGCCGGCGACCGGGTCCGCCTCGGCGACTCGGGCCTGACCATCCGCGTCGAGTCCGACTCCCAGCGCTACGGCGACGAGTTCCTGGCCGGCTTCGGCAAGACCGCCCGCGACGGACTGCACCTGAAGGCCGCGGCCGTCCGCGAGACCTGTGACGTCGTCATCAGCAACGTCGTCGTGATCGACGCGGTGCAGGGGATCCGCAAGGTCTCCATCGGCATCCGGGAAGGCCGGATCTGCGCCATCGGACGCGCCGGCAACCCGGACACCCTCGACGGCGTCGACGTCGTCGTCGGCACCGGGACCTCCATCGTGTCCGGCGAGGGGCTGATCGCCACCGCCGGAGCCGTCGACACACACGTCCACCTGCTGTCACCGCGCATCATGGAGGCCTCCCTCGCCTCCGGCGTCACCACGGTCATCGGGCAGGAGTTCGGCCCCGTGTGGGGCGTCGGCGTCAACTCGCCCTGGGCCCTGCGCCACGCCTTCAACGCCTTCGACGCCTGGCCGGTCAACATCGGCTTCCTGGGCCGGGGTTCGTCGTCCCACGACGCGCCCCTGATCGAGGCGCTGGCCGAAGGCGGAGCCTCCGGCTTCAAGGTGCACGAGGACATGGGCGCCCACACCCGCGCCCTGGACACCGCGCTGCGGGTCGCCGAGGAGCACGACGTCCAGGTCGCCCTGCACAGCGACGGCCTGAACGAGTGCCTGTCGGTCGAGGACACCTTGAAGGTGCTTCAGGGCCGCACCATCCACGCCTTCCACATCGAGGGCTGCGGCGGCGGCCACGTGCCGAACGTGCTGAAGATGGCCGGCGTCCCGAACGTCATCGGCTCCTCCACCAACCCCACCCTGCCCTTCGGCCGGGACGCGGTCGCCGAGCACTACGGCATGATCGTCTCCGTCCACGACCTCAAGCCGGACCTGCCCGGCGACGCCGCCATGGCCCGCGACCGCATCCGGGCCGGCACGATGGGCGCCGAGGACGTACTGCACGACCTGGGCGCGATCGGCATCACCTCCTCCGACGCCCAGGGCATGGGCCGCGCCGGTGAGACGGTCCGCCGTACCTTCGCCATGGCCGGCAAGATGAAGGCCGAGCTGGGGCCCCTGGAAGGCGACGGCGAGGGCGACGACAACGCCCGCGTCCTGCGCTACATGGCCAAGCTGACCATCAACCCGGCCATCGCCCACGGCCTCGCGCACGAGGTCGGCTCGATCGAGACCGGCAAGCTCGCCGACATCGTGCTGTGGCGCCCCGAGTACTTCGGCGCCAAGCCCCAGCTGGTGCTGAAGTCCGGCTTCCCGGCGTACGGCGTGGTCGGCGACCCCAACGCGGCCACCGACACCTGCGAACCCCTCGTCCTGGGCCCGCAGTTCGGCTCGTACGGTGCCACGGCCGCCGACATCTCCGTCGCGTTCGTCGCCCAGGCGGCCGTGGACCAGGGGGGCGACACGATGCCCACCCGCCGCCGGAGGGTCGCGGTGCGCGGCACCCGGGGCATCGGCCCGGCCGACCTGCGGCTGAACGCCCGTATCGGAGCGGTCGACGTCGACCGGCGCACCGGACTGGTCACCCTCGACGGCGACCCGCTGCGCTCCGAGCCCGCCGACTCCGTCTCCCTCAACCGTCTGTACTTCCTCTAAGGATCACCATGTCTGCTGCCGCCGACGGCTTCCGCATGCCCGCCGAGTGGACCCCGCACGAGCGCACCTGGATGGCGTGGCCGGGCCCCAACCCGACCTTCGACGACCCGGACGACCTCGCCGCCTCCCGCGCCGCCTGGGCCTCGGTGGCCCGCACGATCCGCCGCTTCGAGCCGGTGACCGTGGTCTGCGGCCCCGGCCAGTCGGCCGAGGCCGAGGCGCTGCTCGGTCCGGACGTCGACACCGTCGAGCGGGACCTCGACGACGCCTGGATGCGGGACATCGGGCCGACCTTCCTCACCAACGGCAAGGGCGAACTGGCCGCCGTGGACTGGACGTTCAACGGCTGGGGCGCCCAGGACTGGGCCCGCTGGGAGCACGACTCCAAGATCGCCGCGTATGTCTCCGACCTCGCGGGCGCGAAGACGTACGCCTCGAAGCTGGTCAACGAGGGCGGCGCGATCCACGTCGACGGCGAGGGCACGGTCCTGCTGACGGAGACCGTCCAACTCGGGCCCGAGCGCAACCCGCACTGGTCGAAGGAGGAGGTCGAGGCCGAGATCCACGCCCAGCTCGGCACGAGCAAGGCGATCTGGCTGCCGCGCGGCCTGACCGGCGACTACCCGCCCTACGGCTTCGGCACCCTCGGCCACGTCGACATCGTCGCCGCCTTCGCCCGGCCGGGCGTCGTGGTGGCGCACACCCAGCCGGACCCCGCCCACCCCGACCACGAGGTCACCCGGGAGGTCATCGGCATCCTGCGCTCCCAGACCGACGCCCGGGGCCGTGCGCTGGAGGTGGTGGAGGTCCCCGCCCCGACCGTCCTGGAGGCCGACGGCCACTGGGCCGACTACTCCTACATCAACCACTACATCTGCAACGGCGGCGTCGTGCTGTGCGGCTTCGACGACCCGCGCGACGAGATCGCCGCCGGGATCTTCCGCCGCCTCTTCCCCGAGCGGACGGTCACCCTGGTGGACGCGCGTACGATCTTTGCGGGTGGGGGCGGCATCCACTGCATCACCCAGCAGCAGCCGAAGGCCTGAGATGACGTAGGAGACAGGGATGGCCGGTGCGGCACGGGCGCGGAAGAACGCGCCGCCGCGCGAGGAGGTACTCGCCGCCGCCATGGACATGATCGCCGAACGCGGTCTGGAGAAGCTCACCATGGCGGCACTCGGCCGCGAGGTCGGGATGAGCAGCGGCCATCTCCTGTACTACTTCCACTCCAAGGACGAACTGCTGCTGCAGACCCTGGAGTGGAGCGAGGGGCGGCTCGGCGCGGAACGGGGCCGGCTCCTCACCGGCCCGGGAACCGCCCGGGAGCGCCTGTCCGCCTATGTCGACCTGTACGTCCCCGACGGCCACCGCGATCCGCACTGGACCCTGTGGCTGGAGGTGTGGAACCGCTCGCAGAACGCCGACGACGACGCGCGTGCCCGGCAGACGGCGATCGAGGGGGCGTGGCACAGGGACCTGGTGGCGCTGATCGCCGAGGGGATGTCGAGGGGCGAGTTCCGCAGGCTGGACGCGGACCGCTTCGCAACGAGGCTGCGTGCGCTGCTGGACGGGTTCTCCATCCATGTGGCCATCGGGTTGCGCGGCACTGATCGCGACCAAGTGCTGGCGCATGTCAGGGAGTTCATTGCCGACTCCCTCCAGGTACCGGCGGGGTAGAGGAATCGTCCGCTCCGGTGCCGGGCAAGTAACGCCGCATGGGACGACAACACTGGAAGAAGATCTGGGTCGGTTCGGCGGGCAACATGGTCGAGTGGTTCGACTGGTTCGTGTACGCGAGCTTCGCCACCTACTTCGCCGGCGCGTTCTTCCCGAGCGGCAACCCCACCGCCCAACTCATGAACACCGCCGGCATCTTCGCCGTCGGCTTCTTCATGCGGCCCGTGGGCGGCTGGCTGCTCGGCAGGGTCGGCGACCGCAAGGGCCGTAAGGCGGCGCTGACCCTGACCGTCACGCTGATGTCGGCGTCGGCGGTGCTCATCGCCGTCGCCCCCACCTACGCGGCCGCCGGCTACGGCGGCGCGCTCGTGCTGCTCGTCGCCCGCCTGCTGCAGGGCCTGTCGGTGGGCGGCGAGTACGCGGCCAGCGCCACCTATCTGACCGAGGCCTCGGACCCGAAGCGGCGCGGATTCGCCTCCAGCTTCCAGTACGTCTCCATGACCGCCGGGCAGATCGCCGGCCTCGGGCTGCAGATCATCCTCCAGCGGACCATGTCCGACAGCGCCCTGCACAGCTGGGGCTGGCGGATCCCGTTCGTCGTCGGTGCGCTCGGCGCCGCCGTCATCTTCTATCTGCGGCGCAGCATGCTGGAGACCGAGGTGTACGCGGAGGACGACTCGCACGCCGAGGAGCGCGGCACCCTGCGCGCGCTGTGGGCGCACAAGCGGGAGGCGTTCCTGGTCATCGCCCTCACCATGGGCGGCACGGTCGCCTACTACACGTACACCACCTATCTGACCAAGTACCTGTCCAACTCGGCCGGCCTGCCCAAGCAGACCGCCACCCTGGTCTCCTTCACCGCGCTGACCGTCTTCGCCGCGCTCCAGCCCCTCGCGGGCGCCCTCTCCGACCGGATCGGCCGGCGCCCGCTGCTGATCACCTTCGCGGTCGGCTCCACCGTCCTCACCGTGCCGGTCATGACCCTGCTCAAGCACGCGGGCAGCTTCTGGCCGGCCCTCGGCCTCGCCCTGCTCGCGCTGGTCGTCGTCACCGGCTACACCTCGATCAACGCCTGTGTGAAGGCCGAGCTGTTCCCCACCGGGGTGCGTGCCCTGGGCGTGGCCCTGCCGTACGCCCTCGCCAACGCCCTGTTCGGCGGCACCGCCGAATACGTCGCCCTGTGGTTCAAGAAGGCCGGGATCGAGTCCGGCTTCTCCTGGTACGTGGCGGGCTGTGCCGCCGTGTCCCTCGCGGTGTACGTCACCATGCGGGAGACGAAGGACCTGGACCTCGCCCGGGGGAGGGACCGTGCGGATTCCAGTCTGACGCCCGCATCCTGAGACGGGCGGCGAGCCGGGGGCGGGACTGTGCCAGACTGCCCCCGTGCTCTCGCTCGCCATGATTATGGGCAGCAGGCGCGCCGGTCCGCAGTGACCACCTCGTACGACCAGGTGCGGGTGGCCACCGTCGTCCTCGACCCGCGCGCAGACCTCTCGCACCCGCGAGGGGTTTTTTCGTTTTCCGGCCCACCTTCAGCCGGGAGCGCAGCGCGAGGGACCATTGGGGGGACGGTGGAGCCGGTCATTCCGGTAAGACCGAAGATTCACAACAGGAGCCTTGAGACCATGACCGAGACGGCAACCAGCGAGCTCGACGACTCGTTCCACGTCTTCGACACCACGCTGCGCGACGGCGCGCAGCGCGAGGGCATCAACCTCACCGTCGCGGACAAGCTCGCCATCGCACGGCACCTGGACGACTTCGGCGTGGGCTTCATCGAGGGCGGCTGGCCCGGCGCGAACCCGCGCGACACCGAGTTCTTCGCCCGCGCGCAGGCGGAGATCGACTTCAAGCACGCCCAGCTGGTCGCCTTCGGCGCCACCCGCCGCGCCGGTGCGAAGGCCGCCGAGGACCCGCAGGTCAAGGCCCTGCTGCAGTCCGGCGCCCCGGTGATCACCCTGGTCGCCAAGTCGCACGACCGGCATGTGGAACTGGCGCTGCGCACCACCCTGGACGAGAACCTGGACATGGTCCGCGACACCGTCTCGTACCTCAAGGACCAGGGCCGCCGGGTCTTCGTGGACTGCGAGCACTTCTTCGACGGCTACCGCGCCAACGCCGAGTACGCCAAGGCGGTCGTCCGTACGGCGGCGGAAGCCGGCGCCGACGTCGTCATCCTCTGCGACACCAACGGCGGCATGCTCCCCGCCCAGATCCACGCCGTCGTCTCCACCGTCCTCGCCGACACCGGCGCCCGGCTCGGCATCCACGCCCAGGACGACACCGGCTGCGCGGTCGCCAACACCCTCGCCGCCGTCGACGCGGGCGCCACCCATGTGCAGTGCACGGCCAACGGCTACGGCGAGCGCGTCGGCAACGCCAACCTCTTCCCGGTCGTCGCCGCCCTGGAGCTGAAGTACGGCAAGAAGGTGCTGCCCGACGGCAAGCTCCGCGAGACCACCCGGATCTCGCACGCCATCGCCGAGGTCGTCAACCTCACCCCGTCCACCCACCAGCCGTACGTCGGCGTCTCCGCCTTCGCGCACAAGGCAGGACTGCACGCCTCCGCGATCAAGGTCGACCCGGACCTGTACCAGCACATCGACCCCGAGCTGGTCGGCAACACCATGCGCATGCTGGTCTCCGACATGGCCGGCCGCGCCTCGATCGAGCTGAAGGGCAAGGAGCTCGGCATCGATCTGGGCGGCGACCGGGAGCTGGTCGGCCGGGTGGTGGAGCGCGTGAAGGAGCGCGAGCTCAAGGGCTACACGTACGAGGCCGCCGACGCCTCCTTCGAACTCCTGCTGCGCGCCGAGGTCGAGGGCCGCCCGCTGAAGTACTTCGACGTGGAGTCCTGGCGGGCCATCGTCGAGGACCGCCCCGACGGCACCCACGCCAACGAGGCCACCGTCAAGCTGTGGGCCAAGAGCGAGCGGATCGTCGCCACGGCCGAGGGCAACGGCCCGGTCAACGCCCTCGACCGCGCGCTGCGGGTCGCCCTGGAGAAGATCTACCCGCAGCTCGCCAAGCTGGAGCTGGTCGACTACAAGGTCCGCATCCTGGAGGGCAAGCACGGCACCTCCTCCACCACCCGGGTGCTGATCTCCACCTCCGACGGCTCCGGCGAGTGGTCCACCGTCGGCGTGGCCGAAAACGTCATCGCCGCCTCCTGGCAGGCCCTGGAGGACGCGTACACGTACGGCCTGCTGCGGGCGCGCGTGGAACCGGCGGAGTAGTCACAGTGGAGGCATGAGCACAGACAACGCCGATCCGCTGTCCCGGGCCCGCGTGGCCACCCGGCTGCCCGCCGGGGACCTGGAGCGGGCCCGGCGCTTCTACGCCGGCAAGCTGGGTCTGGAACCCGTCGACGAACGCCCCGGCGGGCTGCTGTACCGGTGCGGCGGAACCGACTTCGTGGTGTTCCGCTCCACCGGGGTCTCGCCCGGCACCTTCACCCAGATGGCGTTCGAGGTCGACGACCTGGAGGCGGTCGTGGCGGAGCTCAGGCGGCGCGGAGTCGTGTTCGAGGACGTGGACGCGCCCGGCTTCCGCACCCGGGACGGCATCGCCGAGATCGAGGGCAACTACCCGAGCAAGGGTGCGCGCGGGGAGCGGGGCGCCTGGTTCCGGGACAGCGAGGGCAACCTGATGGGCATCGGCCAGCCGGTCTTCTGAGGTCCGGGGCCCAGCCGGTCCTCTGGGGGCTCAGGGCGCCCGCCAGATGTTGTCGAAGGCCACGTTCTCGATGCGCCGCCGCTCGCGCACGGCCTCCAGCTCGGTCACCGCGTCGCCGACCGCCACCAGGACGGTGACGACCGCCTCGTCCCCGGGCTCCTCCTCGGGCGACCGCTCGCCCCGGATGCCCAGGGTGGAGGCGAGTCCGGCCAGGACGGGCTCGTGGGACCACCACCGGTCGGCCGCGTGCCGGCGGGCAGGGGTGTCGGCCTGCGGGTCGTCCCGGTCGCGCAGTGCCAGCCAGTGCCGGCGCTTCCCAGTGAGCTGCCCCTCGGACTCCAGCACGTCACGGTAGGCCACGGCCAGCCCTTCCCCCCGGCGCCACAACCAGTCCTCGACCGTCTCGTACGGCTCCCTCCGCACCAGCGCCGCCCCGGCCTCGTCCAGCATCCGGTCACCCGTGGTCAGCACCGGACCGGGCACGATGCGCTCACCGTCCAGGGTGAGAGCCCGCGCGCCGAGCAGATCGATCAGCTCGGCCCCCGCGAGCGCCAGCGACAGATCGCCCTGCTCGACGGGCCGCTCGCCGGGCACGTCGAGACTGACGAGGAACAGATCCTGCGGTGTGGTCATAGCCCTACCATGGGCCGCGAAGCCCGGAAGCGCAGCACGGCGACCGCCTTTTTCCGCCCCGGAACGTCTGACGTGACGTCTTGACGGGCCTGTGGGCCGTTAGTTAACTCACGGCGTGATCTAAGCCATGAGTGAACCGCGAGAGCCGAGGGAAGGTCCATGCCGAGAACCGCCCTGCTCGTCTCCGGGGCCCTGCTCGCCGCCCTGCTGCCCCTGTCCGCCGCCGCCCACGCCGCCGACGACCCCGCCCCGCTCCCCGTCGACCGCTTCGAGGGCGAGGTCCCCTTCGCCTCCCAGCCCGCCGACGGCATCTTCACCTGGGGGAGCGACACCGACGACCCGCCCGCCCTCCGCCTCGCCGGCCGCGCCGACGCCCCCGAGGGCGCCAAGGTCCTCACCGGCACCTACGACATCAGCGGCTACGGCGGCTTCACCCACGACTTCGCCGCCGACCGGCCCGCCCACGACTGGTCCGCCCACCAGGGCATCCGCTTCTGGTGGGACGGCCGCGACAACGGCCGGAAGATCGCCTTCGAGATCAAGGACGGCGGCGCGAACGGCGAGGCGTCGGAACTCTGGACGGCCTCCTTCACCGACGACTTCACCGGCTGGAAGCAGATCCGGATCCCCTTCACCGACTTCGCCTACCGCACCGACTACCAGCCCGTCGGCGGCATCGACCACGTCCTCGGCCTCACGCAGATGTGGGGGTACGCCGTCACGCTCCCGGCCGGCACCAAGGGCGACTTCGCCATGGACGACGTCGAACTGTACGGGAAGGCCGACCAAACGCTGCGCGCCTCCGTCGGCACCGACGCGCCCGTCCACCCGGTCGGGCCGGGCGGCACCGCCGAGGTCAGGGTCACCCTGGCCACGACCGGGGACCGGCCCGTCGACGAGCCGGTGACGGTCGCCTACCGGACCGAGGGCGGCACCGCCACCGCCGGCCGGGACTACACCCCGGTCGAAGGCACCCTCACCTTCCCGGCAGGGACCGCCTCCGGAACGTCGAGAACGATCGAGGTGCCCACGCTCAGGGACAAGGCGCCCGCACCCGCGAAGACCATCCCCCTCAAGCTCACGGTCACCGGCGCCCAGGCCCCCGCCGAGACCCCGCAGATCGTCGTCGACGCGCACGGACTGCCGTATCTGAACAGCAAGTTGCCGGTCAGGAAGCGCGTCGCGGACCTGCTGTCCCGGATGTCCCTCGCGGAGAAGGCCGGGCAGATGACCCAGGCCGAGCGCGGTGCCGTCGGGGGCGGGGCCGACATCGCGACCTACGCCCTCGGCTCGCTGCTGTCCGGCGGCGGATCCGTCCCCACACCCAACACCCCCGAGGCCTGGGCGAAGATGATCGACGGCTTCCAGCTTCGCGCCCGGTCGACGCGGTTCCAGATCCCGCTGGTCTACGGCGTCGACGCGGTCCACGGCCACAACAACCTGGCCGGCGCCACGATCATGCCGCACAACACCGGTCTCGGCGCCACCCGGGACCCCCAACTCGCCGAGGAGACGGGCGAGGTGACGGCCGCCGAGGTCCGCGCCACCGGCATCCCCTGGGACTTCGCGCCCTGCCTGTGCGTGAGCCGCGACGAACGCTGGGGCCGCGCCTACGAGTCCTTCGGCGAGGACCCGGCCCTCGTGCAGTCCATGGAGACCGTCATCCAGGGCCTCCAGGGCCGGCCCGACGGACGCGACCTGAGCCGGAACGACAAGGTGCTCGCCACCGCCAAGCACTTCGCCGGCGACGGCGGCACCGCGTACGGTTCCTCGACCACCGGCACCTACACCATCGACCAGGGCGTCACCACGGTCACCCGGCGGCAACTGGAGGACATTCACCTGGCGCCCTACAAGACGGCCGTCGAGCGGGGCATCGGCTCGGTCATGCCGTCGTACTCCTCCCTCGACATCGTCGGTGACGGCAAGGGCGCGGTGAAGATGCACGCCCGCGGCGACATGATCAACGGGGTCCTCAAGGACCGGATGGGCTTCGGCGGCTTCGTCATCAGCGACTGGAACGCCATCGACCAGCTCCCCGGCGACCACGCGGCCCACGTCCGCACGGCGGTGAACGCGGGCGTCGACATGATGATGGTGCCGTACACCTACCAGGACTTCACCAGCACGCTCGCCGACGAGGTGAAGGCGGGCCGGATCAGCGAACGGCGGATCGACGACGCGGTCTCCCGCATCCTCACCCAGAAGTTCAGGCTCGGCCTCTTCGAGCACCCCTACGCCGACACCAGCGGCGCCGCCGCCATCGGCTCCCCGGCCCACCGCGCGGTCGCCCGCCGGGCGGCCGCCGAGTCGCAGGTCCTGCTGAAGAACAGCGGGAACGTCCTGCCGCTGAGGAAGAGCGAGAAGGTGTACGTGGCCGGGTCGAACGCCGACGACCTCGGCAACCAGACCGGCGGCTGGACCCTCACCTGGCAGGGCGGCTCCGGCACCCACACCCGGGGCACGACCATCCTGCAGGGCATGCGCGAGGCCGGCGGGGACGTCACCTACTCCAAGGACGCCTCCGCCCCGACGGACGGCTACGACGCCGGCGTGGTCGTCGTCGGCGAGACCCCCTACGCCGAGGGCGTCGGCGACGTCGGCAACGGGCACAGCCTCCAGCTGTCCGCCGCTGACCAGGCCGCCGTGGACAAGGTGTGCGCGGCCATGAGGTGCGCGGTGCTGATCGTCTCCGGCCGCCCCCAGCTCATCGGCGACCGGCTCGGCGGGATCGACGCGCTGGTGGCCTCCTGGCTGCCCGGCACCGAGGGCGAGGGCGTCGCCGACGTGCTCTACGGCGAGCGCCCCTTCACCGGACAGCTCCCCGTCACCTGGCCGAGGTCCGAGGCGCAGCTGCCGATCAACGTGGGCGACACGTCGTACGACCCCCGGTTCCCGTACGGCTGGGGCCTGACCACGCTCACCGGCGTCCCGCGCGGCGGCACGGCCACCCTGAGGGCGCTGGGCGCGGCGGCGACGGCGGCCGAGCGGCGGGGTGACGCGCGGGCCGGCCGTGAGCTGGTCACCAAGGCGCGGCTCCTGGTCCAGCAGGAGATCGGCGACCGGATGACACACGCGGCGGCGAAGCCCTTCGCCGACGCCGACCATCTGCTGCTGACCGGCCGGTACGGAAGGGCGGTGGAGAAGCTGACGGAGGCGTACCGGGCGGTGTAGCTCGGGGGCATTCGCCCGCTTACGGGGGGGCTTCGGGTAACTTCGAAGGATGAAGGCCGTCCCGCGGACCCGAAGCCTCCCGGCCCTGCTGCTGGCCGCCCTCGCCCTGGTGCTGGCGACTCTGTTCGCACCCGGGGCGAGTGCGGACACGAGCATCTCCACCATCGCCCAGGCCCTGCGCAAGAGCCCGGTCTACGTCGACCCGGCCGCCTCGGCCCAGCTGCCGAAGGCGGACGCCGACGCGCTCGCGAAACGCATCAAGGACGCGGACAAACCGCTGTTCATCGCGGTGCTCCCGGCCGGCTACCCGACCGCGAACCTCTTCGTCGACCTGCGCGCGGCCACGGGCGTCACCGGTCTGTACGGCATCCGGCTCGGCGACCGCTTCGACGCCCGCGCCGACTCCTCCGTCATGTCGGTGACGGCCCGGCGGAACCTGGTGACCAGCGTCCAGGGCGAGCCGGCGAAGGCCCAGCTCACCGACTTCGCCGACCGCGCCCTGGCCCACATGGGCGGTCACGCCCCGAAGAGCTGGGGCGGCGGCTCCGGCGGGGGATCCTCCGCCACGGCGGCCCTGATCGCGCTGGGCGCGGTGCTGGTGGCGGGCGGTGCGGGCGCGTACGCGCTGGTCCGGCGTAACCGTCGGCGTCGCGAGGAGGAGCAGCGGGCCGCCCTCGACCGTCTCCGGGTGGTCGTGGACGAGGACATCACCGCCTTCGGCGAGGAACTGGACCGCCTCGACTTCCAGCCGGCCGGCCCCGGCGCCGACGAGGCGATGCGCGCCGACTACGAACACGCCCTCGACGCCTACGACACCGCCAAACAGCGCATGGCGCAGGCGAGCCGCCCGGAGGACGTGCGCACGGTCACCGAGGCCCTGGAGGACGGCCGCTTCTCCCTGGCCCGGCTGGCCGCCCGCCGTGAGGGCCGCCCCCTGCCCGAGCGCCGCCCGCCCTGTTTCTTCGACCCCCGGCACGGTCCCTCGGTGACCGACGCGCCCTGGACCCCGCCCGGCGGTGCCCCGCGCCAGGTCCCGGTCTGCGCGGCCGACGCCACCCGGCTCGCCGACGGCCGCGACCCGGTGATCCGCGAGGTCGACACCGACTACGGCCGCCGCCCCTACTGGGACGCGGGCCCCGCCTACGGCCCCTGGGCGGGCGGCTACTTCGGCGGCGGCATCCTGCCCGGCCTCCTGGTCGGCACCCTCCTCGGCAGCATGATGGCCGCCCCCTCGTACGCGGCCGACTACGGCACCGGGTACGGCGACTTCGGCGGGGGCGACTTCGGCGGGGGCGGCTACGAAGGGGGCGACGTCTCCGGCACGGACTTCGACGCCGGTGACTTCGGGGGAGGGTTCGGGGACGGCGGCGACTTCGGTGGGGGAGGGGGAGACGGCGGCGGCGACTTCGGCGGGGGGTTCTGACCGGAGGGCTCAGCCTGAGGGGCAGAGGGGGTCTCCAGGGAACCCAGCCGTTCCATCAGCCCGGCCGCCAGCGCCAGCACGCCGCGCTCGGTGTCGCCGAGCGATCCGAGCGCCCCGGCCAGCCAGGCGTCCCGCTCGGCCATGTCCCGCTCCAGCGCCTGACGCCCTGGGCCGGTGAGCGACAGCACGGACTGCCGCCGGTCGTCCGTGGCCCGCTCCCGCGCGATCAGCCCCTCGGCCTCCAGCTCGGCGTAGATCCGGGTGAGCGACTGGGGTCGCTGCCGCTCCGCCGCCGCGATCTCGCCGGGCGTCGACGGCCCGTTCCGGTGCAGGTGTCCGAGTACGACGAGCTGGTTGGAGCTGAGACTCCCGTCCCCGCGCTCCTGCCGCAGACGCCGGCTGAGCAGGACGACGGCGCGACGGAACTGGGCGGCCTCGGAGAGATGGTCCATGAGAAGATCGTACGCAATAACTTACTAGTTCAGGAGCCCGACTCCCTGTATGGTCGGCAAGTGCGCCAAAAACTCATACGCAATGCGTACGAATCTCTGGTGACGATGACGGCGGTCCTGCTGTGCTGGGGAACCACCCTCTGGCTGGAGGGCGCGGCCCGGCTGCACACCGACGTACTCGTCCTCGCGGTCGCCCTGACGCTCACCCTGTCCTCGACCCAGCGCACGGCATCCACGCGCCGCAGACTGACGGCGCTCGTGCTCCTGCCGGTGACGGTCGCCGGTGCCCAGTTCCTGGGCCGGCTGATCATGCACCACTACGCCCTCGGTGCCGCCGTCTACACGGTGGGCGTCTCCCTGTGCATCTGGATCCGCCGCTTCGGGCACGCGGCGGCCAAGGCCGGCACCCTGATGACCCTGCCCTTCGTGGCCCTGCTCGTCGTCCCCGGCCCGGCGCTGCCGCCCGCCGCCGAGAGCGGGCTGGTGAGCTGGTTCTGGTCGGCCGTGGTCGGCGTCCTGGCCTGTGCCTGCGTCTGGCTGGTGCAGGGGCTCGGCGACCGGTACGGCCCCTGGCGCCCGGACCCCGAGCCGCCGCCCGCGCCGCGCAGGGCCTCCCGTCTCCGTCCCCGCCCGAGTACCCGGATGGCCGTGCAGATGGCGGGGGGCGTGGCGGCGGCGTTCGTCTGCGGCCGGCTGTTCTTCGACGGCCACTGGCCGTGGGCGGTGCTCACGGCGTACGTGGCGGCGAGTGGCAACCGGGGGCGAGAAGACGTGCTCCGCAAGGGGGTCGAGCGGTTCGCCGGAGCGTCTGCGGGCACGCTGCTGGCCACGGGGGTGGGGGCAGCGGGCATCACCGGACGGGCGTCGGTGGCGGCGATGTTCGCCGTCCTCGCCGTCGCCCTGTGGCTGCGCCCGCTCAACTACGCCTACTGGGCGGCCGGGATGACGACCGCACTCTCCCTGCTGCTGGGCTACTTCGGCCAGGACGCGGTGAGTCTGCTGCCGACCCGCCTCGCCGCGATAGCGATGGGCGCGGTCCTGTCCATCGCCGCGGCCTGGTGGCTGCTGCCGCTCCGGCGTCCGTCGCGGACGCGGACGGTGGTGGGGGCGGTGGCTGCTTCGAGGCAGTCGCCGCCCTGACCGCCACTGCACGTCCGGCTGTGAGTGCCGTTGCCCCGCAGGGTCACGCGTTCCTGACCGCCGAGATGTCGAAGTTCAGCTTGATCTTGTCGGAGACGAGGACGCCGCCGGTCTCCAGTGCCGCGTTCCAGGTCAGGCCCCACTCCGAGCGGAGGATCTCGGCCTTGCCCTCGAAGCCGACCCGCTCGTTGCCGAACGGGTCCTTCGCGGCGCCGTTGAACTCCAGGTCGATGGTGACCGGCTTGGTCACGCCGAGGAGGGAGAGATCGCCGGTGATGCGGTAGTCGTCGCCGCCCAGGGCCTCCGCCTTGGTGGAGCGGAAGGTCATGACCGGGAACTCGTCGGTCTTGAAGAAGTCGGACGACTTCAGGTGGCCGTCCCGGTCGGCGCTGCCGGTGTCGATGCTGTCCATCCTGATGTCGAGCGTGGCGGTGGACCTGCTGGGGTCCGCCCCGTCCAGGTGCAGCGTGCCGGTGATGTCGTGGAAGCGGCCCTTGACGTTGGTGACCATGGCGTGCCGGGCGACGAAACCGATCGTGGTGTGCGCCGGGTCGACCGTGTAGTCACCGGTCAGCGCGGTGAGGTCGGGGCCCGTGGCGGCCGGCGTGGCGGTGGTCGCGGGGGTGCTGTCCTTGCGGCTGAAGAAGCCCATGTCGTGCTCCAGGGAGTGTCCGTACAGTCGGTTGAAGGTTGAACAACCTCACGCTCTCGACCGTAGACCTATTTAGTTCGACTTTCAACCTCATGGGGGCCGGGTGTGGCCGGTGGACCGTCGCCGGAGGGGGCGTGTCACTCTGGGGATGGCATCTGCGCACCTCGAATGTGAGGTGGCTCTCAGGTGGCGTCTTTGTGCTCTCCCTACAACGCCGATGCCCTGTGACCAGTCGAAAGGGCTGCACGTGCCCATGGTTCTGTTCACTGGCACCAGGAAAACGGGCCGGAGACTGTACAGAGTCGACGGCTCGCTTTCCTTGGCAACCTTCGTAAGGTCGCTACATGACCGTTTTGGAAGAGACGACGGGTGAGCCGACCGGCGAGCCGACGGACGCGCGCGGACGGGTCGCCGAGCTGCACGAGATTCGTGCCCAGGCCGTGGCGGGCCCGAGCGAGAAGGCGACCGAGGCGCAGCACGCCAAGGGCAAGCTGACCGCACGGGAGCGGATCGAGCTGCTCCTGGACCCGGGGTCCTTCCAGGAGGTCGAGCAGCTGCGACGGCACCGGGCGACCGGCTTCGGCCTGGAGGCGAAGAAGCCGTACACCGACGGTGTGATCACCGGCTGGGGGACGGTGGAGGGCCGTACGGTCTTCGTCTACGCCCATGACTTCCGGATCTTCGGCGGCGCGCTGGGCGAGGCCCACGCCACCAAGATCCACAAGATCATGGACATGGCCATCGCGGCCGGTGCGCCGCTGGTGTCGCTGAACGACGGTGCGGGCGCCCGCATCCAGGAGGGCGTCAGCGCGCTCGCCGGTTACGGCGGCATCTTCCAGCGCAACACCAAGGCGTCGGGTGTCATCCCGCAGATCTCGGTGATGCTGGGTCCGTGCGCGGGCGGCGCGGCCTACAGCCCCGCCCTGACGGACTTCGTGTTCATGGTCCGCGAGACCTCGCAGATGTTCATCACCGGACCGGATGTGGTCAAGGCGGTGACCGGCGAGGAGATCAGCCAGAACGGCCTCGGCGGCGCCGATGTGCACGCCGAGACGAGCGGTGTCTGCCACTTCGCCTACGACGACGAGGAAACCTGCATCGCCGAGGTGCGGTACCTGCTGTCGCTGCTGCCGCAGAACAACCGCGAGAACCCGCCCCGGGCGGAGTCGGGCGACCCGGTGGACCGCCGGTCCGACGTCCTGCTCGACCTGGTCCCGGCCGACGGCAACCGGCCGTACGACATGGCCAAGGTCATCGAGGAGATCGTCGACGACGGCGAGTACCTCGAAGTGCACGAGCGCTGGGCGCGGAACATCATCTGCGCGCTGGCCCGCCTGGACGGCCAGGTGGTCGGCATCATCGCGAACCAGCCGCAGGTCCTGGCCGGGGTCCTGGACATCGAGGCGAGCGAAAAAGCTGCACGCTTTGTCCAGATGTGTGACGCTTTCAATATCCCGATCGTCACCTTCCTGGACGTTCCGGGGTTCCTCCCCGGTGTGGACCAGGAGCACGGCGGAATCATCCGTCACGGCGCGAAGCTGCTGTACGCCTACTGCAACGCGACCGTGCCGAGGATCTCGCTGATCCTGCGCAAGGCGTACGGAGGTGCCTACATCGTCATGGACTCCCAGTCGATCGGCGCCGACCTCACCTACGCCTGGCCGACGAACGAGATCGCCGTCATGGGCGCCGAGGGCGCGGCCAACGTGATCTTCCGCCGTCAGATCGCCGGGGCGGAGGACCCCGAGGCCATGCGGGCGCGGATGGTCAAGGAGTACAAGTCCGAGCTGATGCACCCGTACTACGCGGCCGAGCGCGGCCTGGTGGACGACGTCATCGACCCGGCCGAGACCCGCGAAGTCCTGGTGAAGTCCCTGGCGATGCTGCAGTCCAAGCACGCCGACCTGCCCTCGCGCAAGCACGGCAACCCCCCGCAGTAACCGAGCGGACCCGCCGCGGCAACCCCGCGGACCTCTCTCTCACGGAGACTGACACCCATGAGCACTCCTGACATCCGCGTCGAGAAGGGCCACGCCGAGCCCGAGGAAGTGGCCGCCATCACGGCCGTCCTCCTGGCCCGTGCGGCGGCCCAGCCGGCGCCTTCCGCCCAGACCCACCGAGGCCGCGCCAAGGCCGGCTGGCGCCGCCTGGAGCGCGAGCCGGGCTTCCGGGCACCGCACAGCTGGCACTGAGTTCTTGCGCGTACACCGCAGCCCCGCGGCTCCCTTCCGGGAGGGCGGGGCTGCGGTGGTTCAGCGGACGATCACGGTGACGCCGGGTAGGTCCGGTGCGGTGACGGGGCCTTTGGGAGTCGCGCAGTCCCCCAGCTCCAGCCGCCTCAGCCGGCCAAACGCGCGCAGGCCGTCGAGCGCGTCGGGCAGAAGACAGTCGAGCAGAGTGAGATCGATGAGCTTTGAGTGGACCGGGGCCAGCTGCCCACGGATGTCGAGGACATCGAAGTTGTAGAGGTTGAGACCGCGCAGACCGGTCAGCGCGGACAGGGGCGAGAGGTCGGGCAGGGGGCTGGTCGGCCACCCCACCAGGTGCAGATATTCGATGCCCGTGAACGGAGTCACGAACTCCAGTCGGGCCGCCCCCGTGACTCCCCAGAAGGCCAGCCAGTAAAGGTTCGGCGGGACCGGGAGCCCCTCGATGCCATCCGGACTGCTGAGCGGCAACTGGAGCAGGCGCAACTGAGGCAGATTCGCCAGGGCTTCCGGATGTCGGAGCACCGCATCGCCGAACAGCTGGAGGTTTTCCAGTCCCGGGTGGCCGACCAACAGGGACAGGTCTGCCGTGCCGCGCACGTTGCACCCCAGTTCCTGCAGCGGGGACAGCTCGCCCAGGACGGACAGGTCGTGCAGGCCGAACATGATCCTCAGCGAGGTCAGCGACGTCAGCCGTGCCGCCGCCCGCAGCTGGGCCGAGTGCGTCAGTTCCACCGAGTGCTCGCCCAGCGGAAGCCCACCCATCACCCGATCGGCGTAAGCATCCGCATCGAAATACGCCCAGGCGTCGATCAGCGCGGCGACCACATCGCGACGTCGGTCGTCCGTGTACCCCTCAAGCAGCCCCAACGCCTCCTGTCCACCGATCAGCGCGACGGTCCGCACCGTCTGCACCGCCGCCTTGGACGACAACTCCTCCAGCGACCGGGGCAGCCGGCGCAGCAGGCTGGAGCCGACCGCCGCCAGCGCCGGCGGGTCCGTTGCGCGGCGCGGCGGCAGCAGCGCCGACACCGCGTCCTCCAGCCGCCCGGCCAGACCGTCGGAGACCTCCGGCACCGTCTCCTGGCACGCCGCCGCCAGCAACCGCAGCTTCCGTCGGTAGCGCGGTTCGGACGCCGCCCGGTCCAGGATGCCGCCGAGCAGCTCCTCCCGCTGCGGGCGGATCGCATGGCCCGCCGCCATGATGATCGTCTCGCGCCACAGGTCCAGGTGGGCCCGCTCGACCAGGTTGCCGATGCGGTCCTCCTCCGTGGCCTCCTCGGCGGCCAGGTACTCCTGGAAGGTCCGGTGGACGAAGTCCAGGCGGCCCTCGGCGGGGGAGCGCAGGATCCCCGAGCGGTCCCGGAGCTGTTCCAGCACCTTGGCGCCGTCGTGCTCGTCCAGGTGCCGCATCGCCGTGAGCTTCCTGCCGACGTGCACCGCCGCCTGCTCCAGCGCGATCTCGGTGCGGTTGTTGTCGGACAGCCGCCACGCCAGGTCCCGCAGCAGTACCAGCTTGTCGCCCAGGCTCAGCCGGCCGTCCACGGCGCTCGGCACGTTCCGGTCGGCGTCCCGTTCGTGGACCAGGGTGTGCAGGGCGTTGCGGTACAGCTCCATCCGGTCCCGGGGCAGCCGGCTGCCCCGGGTGAGGTGCATCGCGCACAGCATCGCCGCCAGCAACGGTGTGCCCGCCAGGGACTGCAGGTGCGGGCGGTCCTTCAGGCTGGCCAGCAACGACTGTTCGTAGTGCGGCAGTTCCTCGACCGCGCAGGGCAGCTCCGCACCCAGTTCGCGTACCGCCTGGTGCCACTGCCGCACGAAGGCCGACAGGTCGGGCGGGGTCATGCGGTCCAGGTGCAGGGCCGTGAACTCCTCGCGGCGCAGCCAGTCGGCACGCGCCGCCGCGGGACGCGAGGTGACCACCACGCGCACGTCCCCGTAGGCGGCCAGCAGCCCGCGCAGCCACTCCCGCACGCCCCGCCGCTCTCCGTCCAGCAGCTCGTCCACGCCGTCGATCAGCAAGAGCGCCCGGCCGTCGGCGAGTTGGCGCTCCACCCAGGCCTTCGGCATGACACCGGTGATCTGCCCGGCCACCGAGTCCAGCATCGCCTCGGGGAGCGGCAGGGCCCGTCCGCTGTACTCCCGCAGCCTCACGAAGACCGGCGTCAGGCCGTTCCAGGCGGCCAGCTCCCCGGTGAACGCGCCGCGCGCGGCCGTGACGGCCAGCCAGCGCAGCAGTGTCGTCTTGCCCGAGCCCGCCTCGCCGCGCAGCAGCACGCGGGTGGCTCCGCCCAGGGCCGCCTCCACCCGCATGCCCGCGCTGTCGCCGGGCTCCTCCCAGTCGCTCATGTCGGGCCGCAGCACCGGCAGGGAGCGGGCCGGGCGCCGGCCGCTGCCGTCGTCCCCCGTGGCGCGCAGACTCACGTACGCCACCGACAGCCGCACCTGTGCCCCCGCCCGGTCGGACGTGCGGCGGAACAGCTCCACCTCGTCCAGCCCGGTGCTGACGAGCTCCAGGTAGCGGCGCCGGAAGTCCCCGTCCCGGTCCGTGCCCTCCGGCGCGAACAGCGACCGGTCGGGCAGCCGTTCCAGAACCCGGGCGATCTGCGCGCCCATCGACGTGGTACGCGCCAGCAGTTCGCTCAGCGCCCGTTCCTCGAAGACCGGCAGGCCCTGCACGATCCGCACGTAGTACTCGACGCACTCCGCGAACAGCACCTCGTACAGCCGGCCCTCCGCCTCGCCGAGGCCCACCGGCGGCCGTACGGAACCCGTCACCCGCCGCACGATCTCCGCCGGCCTCGCGTCCGCCGTCAGGATCGCCTCGTCCGACAGGTCCGCCGCCGCGAACGTGTCGCACACGCCGTCGATCACGGCTTCCCGGCTGCTCTCGTCCAGCCCGCCGAACTCCCGCTCCAGGAACGGCGCCAACCGGTCGAACACCGCGTCCGCGATCTCCCCGAACTGCCGCTCCACACTCCGCTGGAAGCGCAGACCCGGCACCCGCAGCCGGATCAGCCCGGCCATGTCCGTCCGGCGTTCCTGCTCCCGCCGTCTGCCCCCGAGCCATGCCTGGGCCGCGGCCTTGGCCACGGTCGTCCCCAGTCGTAACGCGGCCGCCTCAGCGCTCATCGCCCGCCCCCTCCGTGAACACGATGTGGGGCATTGTCACCCGGTGCGCCGGGCCCCGTCCCGCTTTTGCAGCCACCAGCCCAGCGGGAGCTCCAGGGTCGCCAGGCACACCGCAGGCCACAGCGAGGAGGTGTGCAGGCCCGGTGTCCAGGCCATGACCAGGATGGCCGTCAGGAACATGGACAGCCAGCCCAGAAGGTACCGGTTGCGCAGGCCCAGCAGCCGCAGGGGATACAGCACCGCCGAGGCCAGCGCGGCACACGGCAGGGCCAGCAGCACCGCCCAGAACACCGCGCCCAGGCCGTCGATCTCGATCGTCCCCGGAAAGGCGGCCACCGTCGCCAGCACCACCAGCAGCAGGAACAGGGCCGCCGGCACGGCGCCGAACAGGGCGACCAGGGCGCCCGCCAGAAACTTGCTCACAACCATCCCCGTACACGACAAAAGCCTCTGTCCCCCACGAAGAGAGACAGAGGCCGGAGTCGGTTGCTTCGCGCGGCGGCGTTACCGCAGGCGGGCCATCAGGGCGTGCTCGACCAGGGTGATCAGCGCCGACTTGGCGTCCGCGCGGTGGCGGGCGTCGGTCGTGATGATCGGGGTGTCGGGGCCGATCTGCAGGGCCTCGCGGACCTCGTCCGGGTTGTACGGCTGGTTGCCGTCGAAGCCGTTGAGGGCGATGACGAACGGCAGGCCCGAGTTCTCGAAGTAGTCGACCGCGGGGAAGCAGTCGGCGAGGCGCCGGGTGTCGACCAGGACGATCGCGCCGATCGCACCGCGCACCAGGTCGTCCCACATGAACCAGAAGCGGTCCTGGCCGGGGGTGCCGAAGAGGTACAGGATCAGGTCCTGGTCCAGGGTGATGCGGCCGAAGTCCATGGCGACCGTGGTGGTCGTCTTGTCCCCGGTGTGGGTGAGGTCGTCGATGCCCGCCGACGCGGATGTCATCACGGCCTCTGTGCGCAGCGGGTTGATCTCCGAGACGGCGCCGACGAACGTGGTCTTGCCCACGCCGAAGCCGCCCGCCACCACGATCTTCGCGGAGGTGGTGGAGCGGGAAGGACCGCCGCTAGAGCTTGCGAAGTCCACTGAGCACCCTTTCGAGCAGTGTCACGTCTGGCTGGCCACCGGCGTTCTCGTCGCCGCCGGGCTGATGGATGGCGACCAGGCCCGCCTCCGCCAAGTCGGCGACGAGGATCCTGGCCACGCCGAGAGGGATCGTCAGGAGCGCGGAAATTTCGGCCACCGACTTGATCTCTCGGCAGAGGTTGCAGATCCGCTGATGCTCGGGCAGCTGGCCCTGCATCTGGTGCGGAGCGGCGGTGGTGTGCACCAGCGCCTCGATGGCGAGCTGGTAGCGCGGGCGGGTCCGGCCGCCGGTCATGGCGTACGGACGCACCAAGGGGTTGTTCGAGGCGGTCGCGGGCGCCGGCTCGGGGCGGCGCTGCGGTTGCACCGGCTGGATGCGCGGGGCCGGCGGCTGGTCGTACGGCGAGGGGCCGGGGCCCTGCGGAGCGTACGGCTGCCGGTGGCCCGGGGCGGAGGGGAAGTTGTAACGGTTCGGGTTCTGGGAACCGTCGCCGCGGCCCTGGGCAGGGCCGTACGACCAGTTGCCCGAATTCGAACCGCCTGGGGGTGTTGCCACTCTCTTCTCCTCCTCCGACTGTGCCGGGCACCCATCCGTGTGGAGCCGCGTCCCGAAACCTTACGGCCCCGGGACGCGTATACGCACCGTTCGCCTGCTAGTTGAGAAGGCTTCCCTGGAGCTCTGCACGCAGATCCGGGGTGAGGACCGTGCCCGCGCGGTCCACCAGAAGGGCCATCTCGTACCCGATGAGGCCGATGTCCGCTTCCGGGTGGGCCAGCACGGCGAGCGACGAACCGTCGGAGATGGACATGATGAAGAGGAATCCCCGCTCCATCTCCACAACCGTCTGGTTCACGCTGCCGCCCTCGAAGATGCGGGAGGCGCCTGCCGTCAGAGACGTCAGACCGGAGGCGACGGCCGCGAGCTGGTCGGCGCGGTCGCGGGGGAAGCCTTCGGACATCGCCAGAAGGAGTCCGTCGGCGGAGACCACCACCGTGTGGGACACCCCCGGGGTGTTGTCCACGAAGTTGGTGATCAACCAGTTCAGGTTCTGTGCCGCCTGGCTCATCGGGCTCACACTAACGCTCCTGGTTGTAGGTGCTGTCAGGACCGAAGCCCTGGCCGTTCGTTTCACTGCCTGCGCTGCGTCCGCGCTGGACGCCTCGACGCAGGTTGCTCAGCCTGCCCCGGACGTCCTCCGGGGCGCGGGAGACCTGTGGGCCCCCCTGGGGGGTGGTTTCGGCGGAACCCTGGACCAGGTTGGCCTTGGGTACCCGCCGCGGCAGGCCCGAGGCGGTGACCCCGCCTGCCTTGGGCTTCCGGAGCTGCGCCGCCTGCTGCCAGCGCTCGTCGTTGGCCGAACGCCAGCTGTCGTCGCCGCCCGCTCCCGGTGTGTTGTCCGGTGCCTTGGCTTCCTGCTGCGCGCGCGCCGTGCCGTTCGCGGCACCCGAGCCGTTGGAGCCGCTCGCGACGGATCCGCGGCGGGGCAGCCCGGCGTCGGTCAGCTCGTGGGCGGCGGGAGAGCCCGGTCCCGGACGGTCGAAGCCTACGCGGTTCCGCTCACTCGCGTCAGCGGCCTGCGCGGACTCCGCTTCCGGAGCGTACTGGTCCGGATACCCGTTCCGGTAGCCGTGCTGCGGCTGCTGCGGCTGCTGAGGCCAGTCGTCCTGGTAGGACGGGGCCTGCGCCGGCTCCTCGTACGCGGGGTCCGGGTAGCCGCCGTTGGGCGCGTAGTACTGCTCCTCGTACGGCTTGTCGTACGACTGCTCCTGGAACGAGGCCTGCTGCGGCTCGGCGTACGTCTGCTCCTGGTACGCCTGCTGCGGCTGCTCCTGGTACGTCTGCTCCTGGTACGCCTGCTGCGGCTGCTCCTGGTAGGCCTGCCGCCCGTCGAAGAGCGGGTCCTCGTACCGGGGGGCCTCGGCGGCCTCCGTCTGCGGCTCGGCGGCCTGCTGGCCGTGCGTCTGGGCCTCCAGGGCCGCCCGGCGCTCCTCGCGCATCAGGGAGCGGCCGACGGGGTCCAGCTCACGGATGTCGTCGGGGACCTCCGTGTACCGGCTGTCGTCGAAGCCCAGTTCGGCGGCGGTGCGCAGCGGCTGCTGCTGGTGGAAGTTCTCGCCCTGGAACTGCTGCTCCGGGATGATCTGCGAGACCGTGAACTCCTCGCGGTCCAGCGGTGTTTCGCCGCCACCGCCGTGCGTGATCGCGTCCGGCAGCATGACCAGGGAGGTCGTACCGGCCTGCTCGCCCGAGGGGCGCAGCTGGACGCGGATGCCGTGCCGGTCGGACAGCCGGCCGACCACGAACAGGCCCATGCGCTGGGAGATCGCGGCGTCCACGGTCGGCGGGTTGGCCAGCTTGTGGTTGATGTCCGCGAAGTCCTCGGCGGTCAGGCCGATGCCCTTGTCGTGGATCTCGATCATGACGCGGCCGTCGGGCAGCCGGGTCGCGGTGACGCGGACCTTGGTCTGCGGGGAGGAGAACGTGGTGGCGTTCTCCAGCAGCTCGGCCAGCAGGTGCACGAGGTCGGTGACCGCGCGGCCGTGGATCTCGGCCTCCGGGACGCCGGACAGCTCGATGCGCTCGTACTGCTCCACCTCGGAGGAGGCGGCGCGCAGCACGTCGACGAGGGGGACCGGCTGGTCCCAGCGGCGGCCGGGCTCCTCGCCCGCGAGGACCAGCAGGTTCTCGCCGTTGCGGCGCATACGGGTGGCCAGGTGGTCCAGCTTGAAGAGGTTCTCCAGCTGGTCCGGGTCGGCCTCGTTGTTCTCCAGGTCAGTGATCAGGGTCAGCTGGCCCTCGATCAGCGACTGGTTGCGGCGCGACAGGTTGGTGAAGATCGCGTTGATGTTGCCCCGCAGCAGGGCCTGCTCGGAGGCGAGCCGGACCGCCTCGCGGTGGACCTGGTCGAAGGCGCGGGCGACCTCGCCGATCTCGTCCTTGGTGGTGATCGGGATCGGGGCGACCCGGGTGTCGACCCGGCCGGGGTCGGTGCGGGAGAGCTGGTCGACCAGCATCGGCAGCCGCTGCTCGGCGATACCGAAGGCGGCGTTGCGCAGCTGGCGCATCGAGCGGCTCATCTGGCGGGCCACCAGACCGGCCAGGATGAACGCCGCGAGCAGCGCGACCACGACGACGCCACCGGTGATGAACGCCGAGGTCTTGGCGTTGTCGGCGATGTCGGAGGCCTCGTTCACGGCCTTGTCGGCCATGTCCGACTCGATCTGCCGGTACGCCTTGTACTTCAGCGTGTTGACCGCGTACCAGTTGTCGGCGGTGATGCCGCCCGCCGCGAGGGTCTGGCGGGTCAGCGCGCTGGTGTCCTTCATGGTGGCCAGCTGCGCCACCATCTTGGTCGGGTCGGAGGGCGGCGGGACGTAGTTCGGGTTCTGCTGCTTGGCCGACGCGGCCATCGCGGCGCCCTGCGACTCGATCTGGGTCTGCTCGTCCTTCAGCCGCTGCGCGTCGGCCTCGGTGCCACCGCCCTTGTACTCCTCCAGGGCGATGCGCTCAAGGTAGGCGTACGAGGACAGGGAGACCCGCTGGGTCGCCAGGTTGGGGGCGTCCGGGCCGGGCTTGACCAGCAGATGCGTGCCGATCGACCGCTCCAGCGACAGCGCCGCCTTGGTCAGCGAGATGGCGTAGACGGTACGGCCGTAGGAGGTGATGTTGCCGGTGCCCAGACCGAGCTCGTTGGCGAACTCCATCAGGGGGTGGGCGACCTCGACGTAGCCCTCTTCGGTCTGCACGCCGGTCATCTTGGAGGTGTACGCGACCTGGCGCAGCTGCGCGAGCTGGGGCTCGGCCTCGCGGAACAGCTTCAGCCGGCGCACCAGGCCCGACTTCTGCGGCATGTTCTGCGCGGCCTGGTCGAAGCCGTCGGCGGCGTCGTCCGTGGTCTTGCGGGCGGCGGCGATGGTCGCCTTGCTCTTGCTGTCGGTCTTCTTCAGCAGCAGGGGCGCCGCGGTGACGTCACGCTCGTTCTCGAGGGCGTCGGCGTAGGTGAGGGCGGCTCGCACCAGGCGGGCGGTGTTCTCGGCGTCGCGTGCCTGCTGCCAGGTGTCGATCGAGCTCTTCACCTGGAAGCCGCCCATGACGAGGCCGACCGCCACGGGTATCAGCAGGATCGCGTTCAGCCTGGTCGGCACCCGCCAGTTGCGCGGCGAGAAACGGCCGCCGCTCGGCGCGGGGGCCGACGTCGGTTCCGCGCCGGGCACAGGGGTGGGCGCCGCAGCGCGCGGCGGCGGGGTGAAGTTGCCCCGTGCCGACGGCTCGGGACCGTTCTTGCTTCGCCTCACTCGACCAACAACCTCTCGGCGGTCGGCACCTACGTCGTGCCGCAGTCTCTCAGAGCCCGGTTCGTCATCGACCCCTTGGTAGGTACGTCTTTGACTATTGGGCAGTTCAGGCATTCCAGCACGTGGACCAGCGCTCTTCCAAACAGTGGAAACCTTGCGGCGCCCGTCTTGTAAGCCCCAGATAAAACGGTCATAAAGAGCGAGCCCCGCCAAAAGGCGGGGCGTTTGTGCGCGCAGCGGCACTGCGCGACCGCGTCGCGTGGTGATGCCGGGTGATTCCTCTGCCGAACTGTTATGAACGTCGGAGCCGACCGTGGCTAAGGCCACAGTCGGCTCCGTACCGCTTACCGCAACTGCCGTATTCGCCGTCTCACTTGAGTACGTACGCCTGTGCTACTTGAGGCGTGCCATCAGGGCGTGCTCCACCAGCGTGATCAGCGCACTCTTGGCGTCGGCGCGGTGCCGGGCGTCGGTCGTGATGATCGGGGTGTCCGGTCCTATCTGCAGCGCTTCCCGTACTTCCTCGGGCGCGTAGGGCTGCTGGCCGTCGAAGCCGTTGAGCGCTACGACGAACGGCAGGCCCGAGTTCTCGAAGTAGTCGACCGCGGGGAAGCAGTCGGCCAGGCGCCGGGTGTCCACGAGCACCACCGCGCCGATCGCACCGCGCACCAGGTCGTCCCACATGAACCAGAAGCGGTCCTGGCCCGGCGTACCGAAGAGGTACAGGATCAGGTCCTGGTCCAGGGTGATGCGGCCGAAGTCCATGGCGACCGTGGTGGTCGTCTTGTCCCCGGTGTGGGTGAGGTCGTCGATGCCCGCCGACGCGGACGTCATCACGGCCTCCGTGCGCAGCGGGTTGATCTCCGAGACGGCGCCGACGAACGTGGTCTTGCCCACGCCGAAGCCACCCGCCACCACGATCTTCGCGGAGGTGGTGGCCCGGCCCGTGTCAGAGCTTGCGAAGTCCACTGAGCACCCTTTCGAGCAGCGTCACATCCGGTGCGCCGCCGTTGTTCTCGTCGCCACCCGGCTGGTGGATGGCGACCAGGCCGGCCTCGGCGAGGTCGGCGACGAGGATCCGGGCCACTCCGAGCGGCATGGCCAGCAGCGCGGAGACCTCCGCGACCGACTTGACCTCACGGCACAGGTGGCAGATCCGCTGGTGCTCGGGGAGCAGTCCCATGAGCGCAGCCGGGTCCGCCGTCGTACTGATCAGTGCCTCTATCGCGAGCTGATAGCGCGGCCTGGTCCGGCCGCCGGTCATCGCGTACGGACGGACCAGCGGCTGGTCGCCCTCGTCCCCGTACGGTTCCGCATACGGATCGTGATGGGCGGTGGGCGGGGTCATGAATCCTCCGGGCAGGACAGCAAGTCGGTCAGTCAAGCCGTCTGACGGGGCCGGTGGGGGGATTGTGGCGGCCGGACGGTGTTTTCGTGAGGTGGGTGGTGCCGGGGGCGGTCAGTGGAGCAGACTGCCCTGGAGTTCGGCGCGCAGGTCCGGGGTGAGTACCGCCCCTGCGCGGTCGACGAGCAGTGCCATCTCGTAGCCGACGAGACCGATGTCGCACTCGGGGTGGGCCAGGACCGCGAGGGACGACCCGTCCGATACGGACATCAGGAAGAGGAACCCGCGTTCCATCTCGACGACCGTCTGTGCCACGGTGCCGCCCTCGAAGATCCGGGATGCCCCGGCCGTGAGAGAGGTCAGCCCGGACGCGACGGCCGCCAGCTGGTCGGCGCGGTCTCGCGGGAACCCTTCGGACATCGCCAGCAGAAGGCCGTCGGCGGAGACCACCACCGTGTGCGACACCCCGGGGGTGTTGTCCACGAAGTTGGTGATCAACCAGTTCAGGTTCTGTGCCGCCTGGCTCATCGGACTCAACTAACGCTCCTGCTGGTGAGTGGGGCTCGGGTAGCTGCCGGTCTGGCCGCTGCCGGCCTGACGGCCCTGAGCGATGCCCCGACGGAGATTGGTCAGCCGTCCGCGTACGTCGTCAGGCGCACGCGAGACCTGCGGACCGGCTTGGTGCTGTTGCTGCTGGGCGGTGCCCGGGACCAGGTTGGCCCGGGGCACCCGGCGCGGCAGGCCGGAGGTGGTGACCCCGCCCGCCGCGGGCTGCCGGACGCGCTCGGCCTGCCGGACGAGTTCGTCGTTCGGCGAGGTGCGCCAGGAACCGGTGGCGGGGCCGTTGCCGTTCGCCGGGCGCTGCGGAGCCGGGGCGGGTGCCTGCGGCTGCTGCGGCGCGGACGCGCCCTCCGCCTGCGGACCGCCGTGGAACCAGTTGGTCTCCAGCGTGTCGTACAGCGGGGTACGGCCGTCACCCGGGCCGGCGGCCGGCGGCAGAGCCTCCGGCTCACGCTGGACCGGACGCTGCTGCGGGGCCGGCTGGCGCGGGGCGCCGAAGTCGTCCCGGCCGGCCGGCTGCGGGCGCTCGAACTGGCCCGTGTGCGCCGGGTTCTGGCGGGCGGGCAGCGCGTGCCGGCCGGTGGAACTGCCGTCGTAGCCGCCGTCGAAGCCCTGCGGAGCCGCGAACTGGCCGGTGTTCTGACCCGGGTTCTGACCGGCGTTCTGCGCGGTGTCGTCCTGCCGCGGCGCCGGTGTGCCGAAGACGTCGGAGCGGACGTACGGATCGGTGCCCTGCCGGTCACCGGCACCGTCGAACCGCCCGGTCAGCTCGGGGGAGTCGGGCCGGGCGAACTGGCCCGTCTGCTGCGGGTTGTCGGGGCGCGCGAACTGGCCCGTGTGCTGGGGGCCGCCCAGGCCGTTCAGCTCCGGGCGCGCGAACTCGCCCGTCGCGGCCGGGCCCTGCGCGTCGATCCGGGGCATCTCCGCGGTCGAGCCCGGGCCCTGCCGGTCGTCGACGCGCGGCAGGTGCGCGGTGTGCGCCGGGTTCTGCTCGTCGTGACCGCGCGGCGCGTCCAGCGAGGCACGCGACGGAGCCTGGGCATCGCCCCACTCCGGGGTGCGCTGCTGCTGGTCACCGCCGGGCAGCGCGGCCCGCGGGCCGCCGCGCGGCGGCAGCTGGGGCTGGCGGCCCTGGTCGGAGGCGGCACCGGGCCGCTGCGGGCCACGGCCGCCGAAGGCGTCCTGCTGCGGGCCACCCGGGTTCGCGGTCTGCAGACCCTGCGGAGCGCCGGGCGCCTGACCGCCGAAGCCGCCCGCACCGGCACCCGCGGGCGCCGGCCGGCCCTGCTGGGGACCACCGGGACCGCCCTGGGGGCCACGCGCACCGGGACGGCCGCCCTGGCCCGTGCCGGGCAGCGCGGCCCGGGGCCCCTGGCCGGCGCCGACCTGGCCGCGCGGGCCGGGACCGCCACCGAGCAGACCGCCACCGGCCGGGCCGCCGCCGAGGGCACCGCCCTGGCCGTTGCCGGCGTTCGCGCGACGCGCCGCGGCCGCACCGGCGGCGGCCTGCGCGGCGGCGGGACCACCGGACACACCGGGCGCGCCCGGCTTGCCCGGAGCGGGCTTCTTGCCGCCCTGGGCGACATCCACGGGCAGCATGACCAGCGCGGTCGTACCACCGGAGTCGGACGGGCGGAGCTGGATGCGGATGCCGTGCCGCTGCGACAGCCGGCCGACCACGAACAGACCCATGCGGCGGGAGACGGAGACGTCCACGGTGGGCGGCGAGGCGAGCCGCTCGTTGATCGCCGCGAGGTCCTCGGGGGAGAGGCCGATACCGGTGTCGTGGATCTCGATCAGGACGCGGCCGTCGGGCAGCGCGTGACCGGTGACCTTGACCTTGGTCTGCGGCGAGGAGAACGAGGTGGCGTTCTCCAGCAGCTCGGCGAGCAGGTGCACGAGGTCGTTGACGACCCGGCCGGCGACCTCGGTGGTCGGGACGGCGGCCAGCTCGATGCGCTCGTACTGCTCCACCTCGGACGCGGCGGCGCGGAGCACGTCGACCAGCGGGACCGGGCGGGTCCAGCGGCGGCCGGGCTCTTCACCCGCGAGAACGAGGAGGTTCTCACCGTTACGGCGCATACGCGTGGCGAGGTGGTCCAGCTTGAACAGCGAGGAGAGCTGGTCCGGGTCGGCCTCGCGGGACTCCAGTTCGGAGATCAGCGACAGCTGGCGCTGGATCAGACCCTGGGAGCGGCGCGAGAGGTTGGTGAACATCGCGTTGACGTTGCCCCGCAGCAGGGCCTGCTCGGCGGCGAGGCGGACCGCCTCGCGGTGCACGTCGTCGAAGGCCGCGGCCACCTGGCCGATCTCGTCCCGGGAGTGCACACCGACCGACTCCACGGACGTGTCGACGTCCTGCGGGTCGGACTCCGACAGCTGCTTGACCAGCTCGGGCAGGCGGTCCTGGGCGACCTTGGTGGCGGTCTCCTGCAGACGGCGCAGCGAGCGGATCATGGAGCGGGCCACGACGAAGGCGCCGACCAGTGACACACCGAGCACGATGAGGATCAGCGCACCGGAGATGATGGCGTCACGCTGGGTGGCGCTCTTCAGCTCGCGGGCCTTCTGCTCCATCTCCTCAAGCAGCGTGTGCTCGATCTTCTTCATCTGCTCGATCTTGGTCGAGCTGTCGTCCACCCAGTCCTTGTAGGAACGGCTGTTCAGGGTCTGGATGCCGTTGGGGGAGTCGAAGACGCGCTTGGCGTAGGTGTCCGCGGACTCGATCGTCGGGTTGCCCTCGTCGATCGGCTTGAGGAGTTCCTCGGCGTTGTTGTTGGCGTAGATCTTCCGGAAGATCGCGATTTCCGAGTTCTCGCTCTGGTACGCCGACTGGCCGTACAGGCGGTCGTTCTCGGAGAGGTCGCCCTTCTTGTCCGTGGTCGCGGGCAGCGCCGCGGCGATCGTGGCGCGCTGTACGGAGGCGTACTCCTTGGCGGTGGAGAAGGCCGCCAGGGCGCGGGTGCGCGAGATCATCTCCGGGTTGCTGGACGCCTCGGCCATGTCCTGGGACAGGCTGATCAGCTGGGTGATCAGCCGGTGGTAGGACTCGATCGTCTGCGTCGAGTTGCCCTGCGACCGGTAGGCCGTCTTGCGGATCTTGGCCAGGTCGTCCAGCTGGTTGGCGAGGCCGACGAGCGCGTCGCGGACGCCCTGGAGGTTGCCGTCCTTGCTGGCCGCGTCGATCTGCTCGGAGGCGTTGAGGAAGTTCTCGCGGGCCCGGTCGGTCTTCTCCTCGTAGCCCTTGACCGTGTAGTCGCTCTGCGACAGGCCGTGCGCCAGCGGACCGGCGGACTGGTCGCGCTCGTCCTGGAGCGCCATGGCCAGCTCGGTGGCCTGCTTGGTCATGTCCGTCAGCAGCTTCATGTTGTCCAGCTGCTGGATGTCGTCCATGTTGTCGCTGATGCGCAGCGCGCCCAGCGAGGTGGCCGCGATGACGGGAAGCGCCAGCAGCGACACCAGACGGGTGGAGATGCGCCAGTTGCGCAGGGCCATGCGTGAGCCGGGGCCGGTGGGGCCCTTCGGGGGCTTCACGGCCGGTGCGGGGGCGGCACCGGAGCCGGTACCGCCCGTAGTGGCCGACGAGGCCGACGCGCCGGGGCGTCCGCTGCGCTCGCCGCCGTTCCCGGACGGGGCCTGGCCCGGGTTCTGGGCGTGCTGGGGCGAGGAGCTGCCCTTCATGGGGCCAGTCCCGTCGTGCGACTCCGGCTCCGCCGAAGCGCTGCCATCCCTCTTGAAACGTCCCTGCACTAGCGTCGCAACCTCTGGACCAGGCACCCCTCCGCTGGAACGGAGGGACACGGTGTCGGCGTTGTGGAGAGCGCCCTGAAAACGCACTCCGGGTGGTCTTGAGTGACCGGCGCTGGCTCCCCCCTGATCTCGCCGCCGCTCGGCGCTGCGTCGCGCCCGGTGCGCCGGTTCGATCCCCGCGGCGGTCCGTGGAATTCCAGCACAGTGCCGGATCTCCAACAAGGTGCGTGTCCCGAGCTGTGACCTACGTGACGGGCTGTGAGTGCCGAGTTACCAGTCGTGGAGGGTGATCCAGCCCAAAACGGGCGTTTTTCAGCGAGTCGCCGCTCGGTGCCGGGTGTCCCAGTCGCCATGATCAGGAGCGGAATGGTGGCTTCAGGGGGTCAATGTCCGTTTCGCTAGGGCGCATTGAGGGTCGGATTTGACCGGTTTGTCAGTGAGTCCGTGAGCAAACTCACATGTCCGTCGTGGGCAGTTGGCGCCGTCGGCGGGGAATCGGATGTTTAGCCTGACGCTTTACAAGAGCGACTCTGCTGCCCAGGACTAGGACTCGTAGAACCGTGAAGACGACGATGATGTTCCACAAGATCGCCAACCCGCGACGCACCACCCTGGCGCATCTCAAGGACACCGGCGACCTGCAGACGCCCGAGCTGCCGGAGCACTCCGTCGACCTCCCCGCCCAGACCGCCAACCCGCGGCGCACCGTCCTGGTGGACGTTCCCGTCGGCGCGGCGGCCCCGGCCGGAGAGTAGCCGACCGGACTCCCCGCTCCGGCCGGCCGGCTCGCCTTTTCGCTGAATTACGGGCCCCTATTCGCGTAGGGCGCCTTTCCCTGGTCTCGGCCCCGGGTGCACCCGGCCACGACAGCCGATATCGGCACCGCTCTCACCGGATATCCACCGGTGGCACCGGCGGCCCGGATTTCCGGCGCCCCGGCGGAGCCGCCCGCACGACACGGGAGGATGCTCTCCCCTCGCCGGTCCCCGCGCCGTACGGCCGGGGGCCGGCCCGTGCGCGGACCCCGGCGCCTCCGCGCCTGTGCCTGCGCCCGCGGCGGAAACGACCGCGCGTTTCACCCCTCGTTCCGAATTCCGCGTGCGCCGCAGCCGCCGGCGCGGAATTCCGGCCCGCCCCATTCCCGTACCTCCCGTACCGGAAATGCGGGCCGCCACACCGCACCGGCCGAACGCCGGGCCGCCCGACCGGTTAACCTGAGGCGTCAGTACGCCGGTTCTCAGTGAGGGGCGCAAGGATCCCGTGCGCATCGCCAGGTTCTCCATCGACGGGAACGTCGCCTTCGGCGCGGTCGAGGGTGACAAGCAGGACGAACTCGTCCTCGACATCATCAAGGGCATCCCGTTCGCGGACCATGAGCTGTCCGGTACGAAGGTGCCGCTGAACAAGGTCAGGCTGCTCCCCCCGGTCCTCCCCAACAAGGTCGTGGCGTTCGGCCGCAACTACGGCGAGCACGCGCGCGAGCTGGGCAACGAGGTGCCGGACGCCCCCTTCGCCTTCTTCAAGCCGTCCACGTCGGTGATCGGGCCCGGCGACGACATCCAGTACCCGCCGTTCTCCAAGGAACTGCACCACGAGGCCGAGCTGGCCGTCGTCATCGGCCGCATGTGCCGCGAGGTGCCGCGCGAGCGCGTCAAGGACGTGATCTTCGGCTACACGTGCGCCAACGACATCACCGCCCGTGACGTCCAGCGCCGCGAGAAGCAGTGGGCCCGGGCCAAGGGCTTCGACAGCTCCTGCCCGCTCGGCCCCTGGGTGGAGACGGACCTGGACCTGGAGCGGGCGAACGACCTGACCATCCAGCTCACGGTCAACGGCCAGCAGCGCCAGCTGGGCCGTACCAGCGAGATGATCCACCCCATCGAGGACCTGGTCGTCAACATCTCCGAGGCCATGACCCTGCTCCCCGGCGACGTCATCCTCACGGGCACCCCGGCAGGGGTCGGCCCCCTGAACGTCGGCGACGAGGTCGCCGTCACCATCGAAGGCATCGGCACTCTCACCAACAAGGTTGTCAAGCGTGGCTAGCGCACCCGGCTCCCCCGTACGCGTCCGTTTCTGCCCCTCGCCCACCGGTAACCCGCACGTGGGCCTGGTCCGCACCGCCCTGTTCAACTGGGCGTTCGCCCGGCACCACCAGGGCACCCTGGTCTTCCGCATCGAGGACACCGACGCGGCCCGCGACTCCGAGGAGTCGTACACCCAGCTGCTCGACGCGATGCGCTGGCTCGGCTTCGACTGGGACGAGGGCCCCGAGGTCGGCGGCCCGCACGCGCCGTACCGCCAGTCGCAGCGCATGGACATCTACGCCGACGTCGCCCAGAAGCTGCTGGACGGCGGCCACGCCTACCGCTGCTACTGCTCCCAGGAGGAGCTGGACACCCGCCGCGAGGCCGCCCGCGCCGCCGGCAAGCCCTCCGGCTACGACGGCCACTGCCGCGACCTGAGCGCCGAGCAGGTCGAGGAGTACAAGGCCCAGGGCCGCACCCCGATCGTCCGCTTCCGCATGCCGGACGAGACGATCACCTTCACCGACCTGGTCCGCGGCGAGCTGACCTTCACGCCCGAGAACGTGCCGGACTACGGCATCGTCCGGGCGAACGGCGCCCCGCTGTACACGCTGGTCAACCCGGTCGACGACGCGCTGATGGAGATCACCCACGTGCTGCGCGGCGAGGACCTGCTCTCCTCCACCCCGCGCCAGATCGCGCTCTACAAGGCGCTGATCGAACTGGGCATCGCCAAGGAGATCCCGCGGTTCGGCCACCTCCCCTATGTCATGGGCGAGGGCAACAAGAAGCTCTCCAAGCGCGACCCGCAGTCGTCCCTCAACCTCTACCGCGAGCAGGGCTTCCTGCCCGAGGGCCTGCTCAACTACCTCTCCCTGCTGGGCTGGTCGCTCTCCGCGGACCAGGACATCTTCACGATCGACGAGATGGTCGCGGCCTTCGACATCTCCGACGTCAACCCCAACCCGGCGCGCTTCGACCTGAAGAAGTGCGAGGCGATCAACGGCGACCACATCCGCATGCTGGATGTGAAGGAGTTCACCGAGCGCTGCGCACCCTGGCTGAAGGCCCCGTTCGCCCCGTGGGCGCCGGAGGACTTCGACGCGGCCAAGTGGGAGGCCATCGCCCCGCACGCGCAGACCCGCCTGAAGGTCCTGTCGGAGATCACCGACAATGTCGACTTCCTCTTCCTCGCCGAGCCGGTCTTCGACGAGGCCTCGTGGACGAAGGCGATGAAGGAGGGCAGCGACGCCCTGCTCCGCACCGCCCGCGAGAAGCTGGAGTCCGCCGACTGGACGTCGGCCGAGTCCCTCAAGGAGGCCGTCCTGGCCGCCGGTGAGGCCCACGGCCTCAAGCTCGGCAAGGCCCAGGCCCCGGTCCGCGTCGCCGTCACCGGCCGCACCGTCGGCCTGCCGCTCTTCGAGTCCCTGGAGATCCTGGGCAAGGAGAAGACGCTGGCCAGGATCGACGCTGCGCTGGCGAAGCTGAGCGCCTAGCCGGCACATGCGTCAGGGGCGGCATCCGGAGTGTTCCGGGTGCCGCCCCTGTCGCGTTGGTCACTGGGCGTCGGGTTCGTCGATCAGGTAGGCGCTCTCGTCGAAGATCTCCAGCACGACGACGACCATGATCGCGCCGGCCACCATGTACTCCAGCACCACACCGGGGGCGACATAGGCCTTGCGGAGGTTGTCGTCCGGCCCCAGGGGCGCGGTCGAGGTCTTCCGGAACGGGTCACGGGCCAGGATCCGCACGGCCCTGTCCAACTGCGTCCGGCGCTCTGCGGGCAGGGCGTCGTACGTCGCACGGGCCTCGACGGTGAACTGGACGCGGTACTCGCTCATGGCCCTCAGTGTGCCAGCCGTTCGGCGGTACCGTCGGTGTCATGACGATCAGAGCCGTGGTCTGGGACGTGGACGACACCCTCTTCGACTACACGACCGCGGACCGTGAGGGCATGCGGGCGCACCTCGTGGTGGAAGGGCTGCTCGCGGGCTACGACAGCCCCGAACAGGCCCTCGCCCGGTGGCGGGAGATCACCGACGCGCAGTGGGCGCGGTTCTCGGCCGGGGAGGCCACCTTCGAGGACCAGCGGCGCGACCGCGTACGGATCTTCCTGGGCGCCGAGATGACCGACGCCGAGGCCGACGCCTGGTTCCAGCGGTACATAGGGCACTACGAGGCCGCCTGGAGCCTCTTCCCGGACGTCCTGCCCGCCCTGGAGGCGCTCTCCGCCAGCCACCGGCACGCGGTGCTGTCCAACTCCAGCATCACGGTCCAGGAGCACAAGCTGCGCACCCTCGGCCTCCTCGACCGCTTCGAGGCCGTGCTGTGCGCCGCCGAGCTGGGCGTCTCCAAGCCGGAGCCCGGTGCCTTCCTGGCGGCCTGCGAGGCGCTGCGGCTGCCTCCGCACCAGGTGGCGTACGTCGGCGACCACCCGGAGATCGACGGGCGGGGCGCCGCCGAGGCGGGGCTGCTGTCGGTGTGGATCGACCGCGGGACGGCGTCCGCAGCGGCCGCCGGGGACGTCGTCGTGCACCGGATCTCGACCCTCGCCGAACTCCCGGCGCTCGTCCGCGCGGATACCCGTTTTGGAGCCCCGTCCACCTTCGGGTAATGTTCTTCCTGCGCCGAGGGGAGCGGGCCGGAAGGCCGGAGCCCCACGGAGCAAGCTAGAACGAGAACCCCGCAGGGGCTTGAGTTCCAGTGGCCTATGGTGTAATTGGCAGCACGACTGATTCTGGTTCAGTTAGTCTTGGTTCGAGTCCAGGTAGGCCAGCTCGCAGAGCTTATCTGCAAAGCCCCCGTTGTGTAGCGGCCTAGCACGCTGCCCTCTCAAGGCAGTAGCGCCGGTTCGAATCCGGTCGGGGGTACTGATCCTGATCCAGATCGGGATCGCTAGGGCCCCCGTTGTGTAGCGGCCTAGCACGCCGCCCTCTCAAGGCGGTAGCGCCGGTTCGAATCCGGTCGGGGGTACTGACTGGTCTAAACCATCATTGGTCTATGGTGTAATTGGCAGCACGACTGATTCTGGTTCAGTTAGTCTTGGTTCGAGTCCAGGTAGACCAGCTCGGACCTGCGGAAACGCAGAGTCCACGCCCCCGTTGTGTAGCGGCCTAGCACGCCGCCCTCTCAAGGCGGTAGCGCCGGTTCGAATCCGGTCGGGGGTACGCACAGGGAAGGCCCTCCACCTCGGTGGGGGGCCTTCGCCGTACCCGGCGCCGGTCACTCGAAGCCGTAGCGGCGCGCCGACTCCTCCTCCTGGGCCAGCCGGCGCAGGGCCTGCAGCATCGGCTCGGTCAGCACCGAGCCGAGCACCGCCGTCTCCACCTTCTCCGCCTCCGACGGATGCGTCTCGACGAAGTCCAGGTCGAGTTTGGCCACGTCGTGCATCAACCTGCCGTAGGACGCGAGCAGTTCGAAGCCCCACTCGTATCCGAGGCGGCGGAACGCGGCCACCGCCACCACCAGCGAGCGGTACGAGGGCGAGATCGTCGTCAGCAGTTTCGCGTTGGACCAGCCCAGCCGCTCCAGCAGCTCGTCCACCTCCCGGTGCGCCGCCTGCACGAAGGCGTCCTCCTCGTCGGGCTCCGGCACCTGCGGCAGCGCCCACAGGGCCGCGCCCAGCCGGATGGTGCGGCCCAGGGCGTGGTCGTCGACGTGCCGCAGCACTTCCCGGACCGTGGCCACGGGGACCTTGCCGACCTGGATCATCGCGCGCACCAGCCGCAGCCGGCGCAGGTGCTCGTCGCCGTACTCGGCCGTCGTGGCGTTGATCTGGCGGCCCGGCGGCAACAGCCCTTCGCGCAGGTAGTACTTGATCGTCGCGGCGGACACACCGCTGCGTCTGCTCAGTTCGGCGAGCCGCATGTCTTGCGCTCCTTCTCGGATACCGGCACTATCCAACCATCGGTACTCGGATAGCGCCGCTCACCAACGAGGGGGACGTGGTCATGGTGTCCCGTACGACCGCCGACGCGAAGGGCGACGTCGTCGTCCTGCTGATCGGCATGCGCATCAACCGCTTCCGGGCGGTCCATCTGTGGCTGCCGGTGATGCTCGCGATGTTCCGCATGCTGCGCGAGCTGGAGAAGGACCCGGCGCGGGGCCTGCGCAGCCGTGTCATGCTGACGGCTTCTCCGCGCACGTACTACGTCGTTCAGTACTGGGAGTCCAAGGAGAAGCTGTACGCCTACGCGACCGCGCCGGACGCGTTCCACCACAAGGCCTGGGCGAAGCTCAACCGCAAGGAGCGGACCGGGAAGCTGCGCGGGCAGGTCGGGATCTGGCACGAGACGTATGTCGTGCCGGAGGGCTCGTACGAGGCGATCTACGGCGACATGCCCGCGTTCGGGCTGGCCGCCGCGCACGGACAGATCCCGCTGGAGAAGCGGGGGCGGTACGCGAAGGACCGGTTCGCCCACCGGTCCCAGCAGCAGCCGGTGGCCGAGAAGACCGGCTGAACCGGGGGGCTCGGGGGAGCGAGGGGGCCTGCCGCGGCCTTGGGCAGGCCCCCTCGGCGCTTCCGCAGCGGTGCGGGGGTCTCGGGCAGGCGGGTCGCCGCGTACGGGCAGATCGCGCGGGGCCGGTACGCGAAGGGCCGGTTCTCGTACCGCTCGCAGCGCGCTCCGGCGGCCGAGAGGGTCGGGGGATGGGGGAGCGGGGAGGGCCTGCCCGGCGTTGGGGCGGGCCCTCCTCGGCGCTTCCGCGCGGGCCGGCTCGGCCTGGGTGGCGCGGGGGTCTCGGGCAGGCGGGTCGCTGCGTACGGGCAGATCGCGCGGGGCCGGTACGCGAAGGGCCGGTTCTCGTGCCGCTCGCAGCGCGCTCCGGCGGCCGAGAGGGTCGGGGGAGCGGGGAGGGCCTGCCGCGGCGTTGGGGCGGGCCCTCCCCGTGTTTCCGTGCGGTGCCGGCTCAGCCTGAGCGGCGCAGGGCCTCGGACAGGCGGGCCGCCGCGTCGATGACCGCCTGGGCGTGCATGCGGCCCGGGTGGCGCGTCAGGCGCTCGATGGGGCCGGAGACCGAGACGGCGGCCACGACGCGGTTGGAGGGGCCGCGTACGGGCGCGGAGACGGACGCGACGCCCGGCTCCCGCTCGCCGATGGACTGGGCCCAGCCGCGCCGCCGTACGCCCGACAGGGCCGTCGCCGTGAAGCGGGCGCCCTGCAGGCCGCGGTGCAGGCGCTCGGGCTCCTCCCAGGCCAGCAGGATCTGCGCCGAGGAGCCGGCCTTCATCGTGAGCGTGGAGCCGACCGGGACGGTGTCCCGCAGGCCGGACAGGCGCTCCGCCGCGGCCACACAGATGCGCATGTCACCCTGGCGCCGGTAGAGCTGCGCGCTCTCGCCGGTGACGTCGCGGAGGTGGGTGAGCACGGGGCCCGCCGTCGCGAGCAGGCGGTCCTCGCCCGCCGCCGCGGCGAGCTCCGCGAGGCGCGGGCCGAGGATGAAACGGCCCTGCATGTCGCGTGCCACCATGCGGTGGTGTTCCAAAGCCACGGCCAGGCGGTGAGCCGTGGGTCGTGCCAGTCCGGTGGCCCCGACCAGACCCGCGAGGGTGGCCGGACCGGACTCCAGAGCGCTCAGGACGAGGGCCGCCTTGTCCAGAACGCCGACGCCGCTACTGTTGTCCATGCAACGATACTCACGTCTCACTCTGTGAAACGCAAGTTCAATTTTCCGTGGAACGCGCCACCCTGGAATCACACAGCGGCCCGCAGACCAACGGGCCTGGCGGTGGACGCCCGGAATCACGACATCAGGGTGCGGCGGCCGCTTCCTCAAGATCTCTAGTTGGGCCGGTGGACCTTTGCCGGCCGGAGGGAAAGCGATGGGTAGGACACTCGCGGAGAAGGTCTGGGACGACCACGTCGTCCGGCGCGCCGAGGGCGAGCCCGACCTCCTCTTCATCGATCTGCACCTGCTGCACGAGGTGACCAGCCCGCAGGCCTTCGACGGGCTGCGCCAGAACGGCCGCCCGGTGCGCCGCCTCGACCTCACCATCGCCACCGAGGACCACAACACCCCCACCCTCGACATCGACAAGCCCATCGCGGACCCCGTCTCCCGCGCCCAGCTGGAGACGCTGCGCAAGAACTGCGCCGAGTTCGGGGTGCGGCTGCACCCGCTGGGCGACGTCGAGCAGGGCGTCGTGCACGTCGTCGGCCCGCAGCTGGGCCTGACCCAGCCCGGTACGACCGTGGTCTGCGGCGACTCCCACACCTCCACGCACGGCGCGTTCGGCGCGCTGGCCTTCGGTATCGGCACCTCCCAGGTCGAGCACGTGCTGGCCACCCAGACGCTGCCGCTGGCCCGCCCCAAGACCATGGCGATCACGGTCGAGGGCGAGCTGCCCGAGGGCGTCACGGCCAAGGACCTGATCCTGGCGATCATCGCGAAGATCGGTACGGGCGGCGGCCAGGGCTACATCCTGGAGTACCGCGGCTCCGCCATCGAGAAGCTCTCGATGGAGGCCCGGATGACCATCTGCAACATGTCGATCGAGGCCGGCGCCCGCGCGGGCATGATCGCCCCCGACGAGACCACCTTCGCGTACCTCAAGGGCCGTCCGCACGCCCCCGAGGGCGCCGACTGGGACGCGGCCGTCGCGTACTGGAAGACGCTGCGCACCGACGACGACGCCGAGTTCGACGCCGAGGTCGTGATCAACGCCGACGAGCTGTCCCCGTTCGTCACCTGGGGCACCAACCCCGGCCAGGGCGCGCCGCTTTCGGCGAACGTCCCCGACCCGGCTTCGTACGAAGACGCTTCGGAGCGCCTCGCCGCCGAAAAGGCCCTGGAATACATGGGGTTGGAGGCCGGCCAGCCGCTGCGCTCCATCAAGGTGGACACCGTCTTCGTAGGCTCCTGCACCAACGGCCGCATCGAGGACCTGCGCGCCGCCGCGGACCTGCTGCGGGGCCGCAAAGTCGCCGACGGCGTACGGATGCTGGTCGTCCCGGGCTCCGCGCGGGTGGGTCTGCAGGCCGTCTCCGAGGGCCTGGACGTGGTCTTCAAGGAGGCCGGCGCCGAATGGCGGCACGCGGGCTGCTCGATGTGCCTCGGCATGAACCCCGACCAGCTGGCCCCGGGTGAGCGCTCCGCGTCCACCTCCAACCGCAACTTCGAGGGCCGGCAGGGCAAGGGCGGCCGTACGCACCTGGTGTCGCCGCAGGTCGCGGCGGCGACCGCGGTCCTGGGCCACCTGGCCTCGCCCGCCGACCTGTCCGACGCCGCAACCCGTACGCCCGCTGGAGTCTGATCACTCATGGAAGCATTCACCACCCACACCGGCCGGGCCGTCCCGCTGCGCCGCAGCAACGTCGACACCGACCAGATCATCCCTGCTCACTGGCTCAAGAAGGTGACCCGGGACGGCTTCGAGGACGGGCTGTTCGAGGCCTGGCGCAAGGACCCGGAGTTCGTCCTCAACCGCCCCGAGCGGCAGGGTGCCACCGTGCTGGTCGCCGGCCCCGACTTCGGCACCGGCTCCTCCCGCGAGCACGCCGTCTGGGCGCTGCAGAACTACGGCTTCAAGGCCGTGATCTCCTCCCGTTTCGCGGACATCTTCCGGGGCAACTCGCTGAAGAACGGCCTGCTCACGGTCGTCCTGGAGCAGAAGATCGTGGACGCGCTGTGGGAACTGACGGAACAGGACCCCACTGCTGAGGTCACTGTGGACCTTGAGGCGCGTGAGGTGCGCGCCGAGGGCATCACCGCCTCCTTCGAGCTGGACGAGAACTCCCGCTGGCGGCTGCTGAACGGCCTGGACGACATCTCCATCACGCTGCAGAACGAGGCCGACATCGCCGCGTACGAGGCCAAGCGGCCGTCGTACAAGCCGAGGACGCTCCAGGTCTGATCCACTCCGGTCCACCGGGCCCGAGCGGTCGAGATCCGGCCACCCCAACACCCCCTCCGTACCCCCGATCGCCACGATCGGGGGTACGGCCATGTCCGGGCCCGAACCGTCCCGCACGCTTCTTGCTCCGCTCTCAACTTCCCACGTTACGAAGGGTGTTGCAGGGGTACGTGAGTGCCGGGACCGCGTCCTCCGCAAGTGCCTGGAAGGCCATTTGAGGCGGCAGTTGCCCCCTGGGCAGGCGACAACTCGCCCCAGATGGCACAATCTGTGCATGGAACACGACGGCCAACTCCAGCTCTATACGGCGGTCGCGAACCAACTCAAAGAAGCGCACGCAAGGGTGCGCGCACTGCAAGTCCCGGAGGGCGTACGGATGGCGCTGACCCGGAAGCTGCTGGTCATTACGGCCGCGGCCAAGCACGATCTCGCCGCTGCGGCAAGGCGGCTCGAACGGTTCAACACGGACCTCGACGAGGGTCGGATCCCCGACGAGGACCACTGAACGGCCGAGACCACCGAGTCCGCTGCGGCACAAGGGTGATTAGCCCGTTTCGTGTTTGATTTGCGGTATATATCTGCCTAACGTGCGAAAAAGCTTGAACACTTTCGTTCTGGCGATGTCTCCGAAGGGGAAGACGTGAACAAGGCGCAGCTCGTAGAAGCGATTGCCGACAAGGTGGGTGGCCGCCAGCAGGCCGCCGACGCTGTCGATCATGTCCTGGACGCCATCGTCCGCGCGGTCGTCGCGGGCGAGCGGGTCTCGGTCACCGGCTTCGGGTCCTTCGAGAAGGTGGACCGCCCCGCCCGCTACGCCCGCAACCCTCAGACGGGCGAGCGGGTTCGGGTCAAGAAGACCTCCGTGCCGCGCTTCCGCGCCGGTCAGGGCTTCAAGGACCTGGTGAGCGGCTCGAAGAAGCTGCCGCGCGGGGGCGAGGTCTCGGTCAAGAAGGCGCCGAAGGGCAGCCTGACCGGCGGCGCCGCGGCGACGGTCAAGAAGGCCGCCGCGAAGAAGACCACCAAGGCCGCCGCCGCGAAGAAGACCACGGCGAAGAAGACGACCGCGAAGAAGACCACGGCCGCCGCCGCGAAGAAGACCACGGCGAAGAAGGCGCCCGCCAAGAAGACCACGGCGACCGCCAAGACCACCGCCGCGAAGAAGACCACCGCCAAGAAGGCCACCGCGAAGAAGGCCCCGGCGAAGAAGGTCACCGCGAAGAAGGCCCCGGCCAAGAAGTCGACGGCGCGCAAGACCACCGCGAAGAAGGCCACCGCCCGCAAGGCGACGTCGTAAGGACGCCAGGGCACGACGCCAGGGCACTCACGCGCCGGGCCGGACTCCCTCGGGAGCCCGGCCCGCGGCGTGTGTAAGGGCGGTTACAGGGTTTGGAGGGTTACGAGGGTGATGCGCAGGGCGTCGCCCTGGCCCTCGGTCTCGATCCGCACACGCTGACCGGGGCGCAGGAGGCGCAGGCCGCCCCTGTCGAACGCCGACGCGTCGAAGGGGACCGGGGTGCCGTCGTCGAGCAGTACCTGCCCGCTTCGGGTTTCGGCGTCGTAGGTGTATGCGGTGGCTTGCATGGCGGCCAGCCTAATGTTCGCGGTCGCACCTCACGAACCGGGGATCAGCAGCCCCGCCGACACCGCAGCCGTGTGCGGGCCCACGCCCAATGCCAGCGCCGCCCGCAGATCGTCCCCGGTATCGACGTCCTGCCGTACCGAATCCACCCCCGCGAGCCGGAGTTCCTCCGCCCCGGAGGCCCGGTGCCGGGAACGGGAATCAATGCCGAACTCGGGCTGCAATTCCCCGTCCGGCCCCGCGGCCAGCAACGTCGTGCCCAGCTGCGCCGCATCCGCGAGAAACGCCCGCGGAAACTCCGCCGCCGCGTCCAGGACAAGGCCCAGTTCCGCCGGCCGCAACGCCGGCAGATCGGCGTTCAGGGCGGCGACCGGTGTGTGCGGACGCATCTCGCGTACGACGGCCGCGCCGTGTGCCAGCGCGGCGTTCAGGCCGTTCGCCGGCGCGTCGGGCACGATCCGCGCGCCCAGCGCCGCCAGCTCACGCGCCGCCAGCCCGTCGTCCGTGACGACCACCACATCCGCGACCACCGCACAGGTCAGCGCCGCGGCCACCGTGTCCTGGGCGAACGCGAGCGCCAGCCCCGGGCGCATCCCGCCGGCGGCGGTGTCCGAGAGCCTGCTCTTGGCCAGGGACAGGGGCTTCAGGGGGATGACCAAGGTCCACTGCACCGGCGTACCGCCCCTCTCTTGTCCCGATCATTGTCCCTGGGCCATCGGGCGGGCGGCCCCTCGGGGCGTACGGTGTTCTCGACAGACCGGCGGCTCGGGGCGACACTTGTGCGGCCCCCGCCGGGGTGGCAGCCCCTAGAGGAAGGTGTCCTTGTGCCCCGCCGCAGAATCGGCTTCTGGTACCGCTTCGCCGCGGTGATCTGCAAACCGCCGCTGGTGGTTCTGGTCAAGCGGGACTGGCGTGGAATGGAGCACATTCCGGCCGAGGGCGGATTTATCACTGTGGTGAACCACAATTCCCACGTGGACCCCTTCGCGTACGCGCACTATCAGTACAACACCGGACGGGTTCCGCGATTCCTGGCGAAGAGCGGACTTTTCAAGAAGGGATTCATCGGCGCCGCCATGCGGGGCACCGGGCAGATCCCCGTCTACCGCGAGTCCACGGACGCGCTCAGCGCCTTCCGCGCCGCGATCGACGCCGTGGAGCGCGGCGAGTGCGTCGCCTTCTACCCCGAGGGCACCCTCACCCGCGACCCGAACGGCTGGCCCATGACCGGCAAGACGGGTGCCGCCCGCGTCGCCCTGCAGACCAAGTGCCCGGTCGTCCCGGTCGCGCAGTGGGGCGTCAACGAACTGCTGCCGCCGTACGCCAAGAAGCCCGACCTCTTCCCGCGCAAGACCCATCACGTGCTGGCCGGCCCGCCCGTGGACCTCTCGCGCTTCTACGACAAGGAGATGACCCCGGACCTGCTGAAGGAGGCCACCGAGGTCATCATGGCGGCCATCACCCGCCTGCTGGAGGAGATCCGCGGCGAGAAGGCGCCCCAGACGCCCTACGACCCGCGCCGCGAGCGGATCGAACAGCGACGCCGCACCCAGGCGCAGACGCAGCGCAAGGAACCGGAAGGGCAGGGCAAGTGAGCAAGGCGGTCAAGGCGGCGGTCATGGGCACCGGCTCATGGGGCACCGCCTTCGGTATGGTCCTCGCCGACGCGGGCTGCGAGGTGACCCTGTGGGCGCGCCGCCCCGAGCTGGCCGAGGCGGTCAACTCCACCCGGACCAACCCCGACTACCTGCCCGGCGTCGAACTCCCGGAGAACCTCACGGCGACCTCGGATCCGGCCGAGGCCCTGCGCGACGCGGACTTCACGGTCCTCGCCATCCCCTCCCAGACCCTGCGCGCCAACCTCGCCGAGTGGACCCCGCTGCTCGCCCCGCACACCGTGCTCGTCTCCCTGATGAAGGGCGTCGAACTCGGCTCCACCATGCGGATGAGCGAGGTCATCGACGACGTCGCCAAGGTCGGCTCCGACCGCATCGCGGTCGTCACCGGGCCCAACCTGGCCCGCGAGATCGCCGCCCGCATGCCCGCCGCGGCCGTCGTCGCCTGCACCGACGAGGCCGTCGCCCAGCGCCTCCAGGCCGCCTGCCACACGCCGTACTTCCGGCCGTACACCAACACCGACGTCGTCGGCTGCGAACTGGGCGGAGCGGTCAAGAACGTCATCGGCCTCGCGGTCGGCATCGCCGACGGCATGGGGCTCGGCGACAACGCCAAGGGCTCGCTCATCACCCGCGGTCTCGCCGAGACCACCCGGCTCGGCATGGCGCTCGGCGCCGACCCGCTGACCTTCTCCGGACTGGCGGGCCTCGGCGACCTGGTGGCCACCTGCTCCTCGCCGCTGTCCCGCAACCACACCTTCGGCACCAACCTCGGCAAGGGCATGACGCTGGAGGAGACCATCGCGGTCACCAAGCAGACCGCCGAGGGCGTCAAGTCCTGCGAGTCGGTGGCGGATCTGGCCCGCCGGCACGGCGTCGAGATGCCCATCACCGAGACGGTCGTGGACATCGTGCACGAGGGCAAGCCGCCGGTGGTCGCCCTCAAGGAGCTGATGGGGCGCAGCGCCAAGCCCGAGAGGCGCTGACCGGGCCGCACGCGCGACGCTGAGCGACCGTTGGGGGGACGCTCGGTCACGGCGGCCCAGCGGGCGCTGACTCGGCGGATACCAACGGGTACTCTCAACGCGATATGAGCACCGAGAACCTTCCCCAGAGCCCTGAGCAGCCGTCGCGCAAGCCGCGCGTGGCCGTCGTGTTCGGCGGGCGCAGCTCCGAACACGGGATCTCCGTGGTCACGGCCGGCGCCGTCCTCAAGGCCATCGACCGGACGAAGTACGACGTCCTGCCGATCGGCATCACCCGGGACGGCCGTTGGGCGCTGACGGCCGACGAGCCGGAGCGGATGGCCATCACCGACCGCCGCACTCCCAGCGTGGAGGAGCTGGCGGAGTCGCACGAGGGCGGCGTGGTGCTCCCCGTCGACCCCGCCAACCGCGAGGTCGTCTACAGCGAGCCCGGTTCGGTGCCCAAGGCGCTCGGCGAGGTCGACGTGGTCTTCCCGGTGCTCCACGGCCCCTACGGCGAGGACGGCACCCTCCAGGGCCTGCTGGAGCTGTCCGGGGTGCCGTACGTGGGCGCCGGTGTGCTCGCCTCGGCCGTCGGCCAGGACAAGGAGTACATGAAGCGGATCTTCACCTCCTACGGGCTCGCGGTCGGCCCGTACGTGGTGATCCGGCCCCGCGAGTGGCGGCAGGACGAGTCCGCCGCCCGCAAGAAGATCGTCGACTTCGCCGGCGAGCACGGCTGGCCGCTGTTCGTGAAGCCCGCGCGCGCGGGTTCGTCGATCGGCATCACCAAGGTCGACGACCTGTCCGGGCTGGACGAGGCGATCGCCACCGCGCAGGCCCACGACCCGAAGATCCTCGTCGAGGCCGCCGTGCGGGGCCGCGAGATCGAGTGCGGGGTGCTGGAGTTCGAGGACGGGCCGCGCGCCTCCGTGCCGGCCGAGATCCCGCCGCCGGACGCGCACGCGTACTACGACTTCGAGGCCAAGTACATCGACTCCACGCCCGGTATCGTCCCGGCGCCGCTCACCGAGGAGCAGACCGCCGAGGTGCGGGAGCTCGCGGTGCAGGCGTTCGAGGCGGTCTCCTGCGAGGGCCTGGTCCGCGCGGACTTCTTCCTCACCGAGGACGGCGAGTTCGTGATCAACGAGGTCAACACCCTGCCCGGCTTCACACCGATCTCGATGTACCCGCAGATGTGGCAGGCCAGCGGCGTCGGCTACCCCGAGCTGATCGACCGCCTGGTGCAGGCCGCGCTGCGCCGCTCGACCGGGCTGCGCTGAGCCCGCACGCTCATCTCATGGAGGCGATCCCCTCGGGGATCGCCTTCTTGACGGCCGGGGCGAGGTCCGTGAGGACCGCCGTGCCCTCCTCCTGCGCGGACATCCCCCGGGGGAGGCTCACCTGCACATAGGCCACGCGGTTCGCCGTGGTGAACCGCCAGGTGCCGTCGCCCTGTTTCTCCATCAGCCAGTCGACGCCGTTCACCCCGCCCGCGACGGCGTCGGGGTCACCACCCTCGGCCACCTTGGGATCGACCATCTTCGGCGGCCGTACGACACCGCAGCGCAGTATGATCGCCGGGTTTCCCCAGCCCGCCGTGTAGGCGGACCGGGGTTCGGGGTCGTTGCGGTTCCGTCCGTCGAGCTTCCGCGGCAGCACCCGGTGCAGCTCCCGGCACACCTTCGCCGCCTTCGCGTCGGGGCTGGGAACCGCCACCGCGGCGCCGTCGTCCGCCGATGAGCAGCCCGCGACCGCGATCAGCAGCGCGGGCGCGAGCAGGCCGCGGGACCGGTGACGGAAAATGTTCACCGGCCAAGGGTAGACGGGGGCTACAGATGCACGACCGGACAGGTCAGGGTGCGGGTGATGCCGTCCACCTGCTGGACCTTGGCGACCACCATGCGACCGAGGTCGTCGACCGTGTCGGCCTGGGCGCGCACGATGACGTCGTACGGTCCCGTCACGTCCTCGGCCTGGATCACTCCGGGGATCTTGCTGATCGTCTCGGCGACGGTCGACGCCTTGCCGACCTCCGTCTGGATCAGGATGTACGCCTGTACCACGGAACCTCCAAGGCGGCCACGAGGATCATGTGGGGAAAAGGAACGCCACGGTATCGCGTCGCCGCTCCCCGCGGGGAGACCTGCGGGAACCGGGCTTGCGCGCCAGGGTGCAGGCACGACGGAAGTTGACGGTCACCTGACCGTTTCGACGGTCGTTCCGACCGTGTCGACGGTCACCTCGACCGTATCGGGGACACTGATGACGCGCGAGTGGGCACGGCATGGCAGAGAAGGGGAGCAAGGCGATGAAGGGCACTGTTGGTGAGCTCGGGGAGTTCGGGCTCATCAGGGAGCTCACCTCCCGTCTCACCACCACCCCGGCGGTCCGGATCGGCCCCGGCGACGACGCCGCGGTGGTCGCCGCACCCGACCGGCGGGTGGTGGCGAGCACCGACATCCTGCTGGAGGGACGGCACTTCCGCCGCGACTGGTCCACGGCCTACGACGTCGGACGCAAGGCGGCGGCACAGAACCTCGCCGACATCGCCGCGATGGGCGCCGTACCGACCGCCCTGCTGCTCGGCCTGGTCGTACCGGCCGAACTCCCGGTGACCTGGCCCAGCGAGCTGATGGACGGCCTGCGCGACGAGTGCCAGGTCGCGGGCGCCTCCGTGGTCGGCGGGGACGTCGTACGCGGCGACACGATCATGGTGTCGATCACCGCGCTCGGTGATCTGCGCAACCAGGAGCCCGTCACCCGGGCCGGCGCCCAGCCCGGCGACCTGGTGGCGGTCACGGGCTGGCTGGGCTGGTCCGCGGCCGGCTACGCGGTCCTCTCCCGCGGCTTCCGCTCCCCGCGCGCCTTCGTGGAGGCCCACCGGCGCCCCGAGCCGCCGTACCACGCGGGCCCGGCCGCCGCGGCGCTGGGCGCGACCGCGATGTGCGACGTGAGCGACGGGCTGATCGCCGACCTCGGGCACATCGCCGAGGCCAGCAAGGTCCGCATCGACATCCGCTCCGGCGCGATCGACATCCCGACGCAGATGAACGACATCGGCCAGGCCGTCGGCGTCGACCCGATGCAGTGGGTGCTGACCGGGGGAGAGGACCACGCGATCGTGGCGACCTTCCCGCCGGACGTGAAGCTCCCGGCCCGCTGGAAGGTCATCGGCGAGGTCCTCAACCCCTCCGCGCTGCCCCAGGTGACCGTCGACGGGGCGCCCTGGACCAGCAAGGGCGGCTGGGACCACTTCGGGGACATCGAGTCATGAGCCTGCCCAGGGTCCTGACGGTGGCGGGCTCCGACTCCGGCGGCGGCGCCGGCATCCAGGCCGACCTGAAGACGATGCTCGCGCTCGGCGTGCACGGGATGAGCGTGGTCACGGCCGTCACCGCGCAGAACTCCCTGGGCGTGCAGGGCGTGTGGGAGCTGCCCGTGGAGGCCGTCCGGGCGCAGTACCGCAGTGTCGTGGACGACATCGGGGTGCAGGCCGTGAAGACCGGCATGCTGGCCTCGGCGGAACTGGTCGAGACGGTCGCCGAGTTGATCTCCGCCACGGACGCCCCGGCCGTGGTGGACCCGGTGGGCGTCTCCAAGCACGGCGACCCGCTGCTGGCCGCCACCGCCCTGGACTCGGTCCGCACCAGGCTGCTGCCGGTGGCGACCGTGGCCACCCCGAACCTCGACGAGGTGACCCAACTCACCGGGGTGCGCGTCGAGTCCGAGGACGACCTGCGGCGGGCGGCGGCCGCCGTGCTGGCGTACGGGCCGCGGTGGGTGCTGGTCAAGGGCGGGCACCTGCCCGGGGACGCGGTCGATCTCCTGACGGACGGCTCCGAGGAGCACCGGCTGCGCGCACCCCGCCACGGCAACCGGCACACGCACGGCACGGGCTGCACGCTCGCCTCCGCGATCGCCTCGGGGCTGGCGAAGGGCCTGAGCGTGCCGGAGGCCGTCACGCGGGCCAAGGAGTACGTCACCGGGGCGATCGCGGCCGGCTTCACGCTGGGCGCGGGGATCGGGCCGGTGGACCACGGATGGGCCCTGCGCCGGACTCACGCCGGGTAGTCCCGCAGCCGGATGTCCGTGGCGGCCTTCTCGGTGAGCCGCTTGAAGAAGCCGCCCATCAGACGTGAACTGAGCAGCCGGTACATCCGGTCGCGGCTGCGGATGCGCCGCTCGGTGGGCGGCGCGAAGAACGGGCCCGCGTTGCCGGAGATCTTCTGGCAGCCCTTGGCGAATCCTGTGATCCGGCTCTCGTACTCGGCGAACGCCGTACGGTGGTCACCGCCCGCGAGGGCGAGTTCACCGGCCAGCACATACGCGCCGACGACCGCCACACCCGTGCCCATCCCGCCCATGGTGGCGCCGTACCCGGCGTCTCCGAGCAGCACCACCCGCCCCTTGGCCAGCCGGTCGACGTGAATCTGGGCGATGGCGTCGAAGTAGAGCTCGTCGGCCTCCTCCAGCGCCTTCAGCACGTGGGGGGCCTCCCAGCCCATGCCCGCGAACCGCTCGGCGAGGATCCGCTTCTGCGCGGCCGTGTCCCGGCGGTCGTAGGCCAGCGGCTCCGACCGGAACACCAGCAGCGCGCCGGCCCGGTCCGGGTCGCCGTCGTAGTTGCTGAGGGCGACGCAGCGTCCGGGCTCGCTGTACAGGAGGCCGCTGCGGTCCAGACCCAGCTGGTTCGGGACCGGGAAACCGGCCACGTAGTGGTCGAAGAACCGCAGGTAGCGGCTCTCGTCGCCGAAGACCAGACGGCGGGTGTTCGAGTGCAGCCCGTCGGCGCCGACGACCAGGTCGAAGCGGCGGGAGGCGCCGCGCTCGAAGGCCACCTCGACGCCGTCCGGGGTCTCGGTGAGCGCCGCGATCGAGTCCCCGAAGACGTACTCGACCCGGTCCGCGGTGCGCTCGTACATGATCCGTGCCAGCTCGCCGCGGAAGATCTCCACGTCGCCGCTCATCATCTCGGCCGGCAGGTCCACGCGCGGGGTGCCGTCGGCGTCGACGACGCGCTGCGGGCCCATGTGCGTCTGGCGGGCGTGGATCTCCTCCCAGATGCCCATGCGGGTGAGCACCCTGCGGTGCACATGGCCGCGGAAGTCGACGGCGAAGCCGCCGCCGCGCAGGGCGGGCGCCCGCTCGACGACGGTGACCCGGGCGCCGTACCGGGCCAGGTTCAGGGCGAGCGCGGGTCCGGCGACGCTCGCGCCGGAGACGAGGACGTGGAGGTGGCCGAGGCGGTTCGGTGTGTGCGTCATGTCCGTCAGGCTCGGCGGGCGCGCTGACCGTCCGCCTACCGTTCGCTGACCGCCGCTGACCGCAGCCGCCGGCCCCGCTCGAAGGCCCGGTCGTAGACCTCCGGCGACAGCTGCGCCCGCACGTCCCGTACGGTGTCCGCGACATCCGGGTCGCCCTGCGGCACGGCACCCCGCAGACCGGCGCCCGCGCCGAGCAGGACGGCGGCCCGCTCGGGGCTCTCGGCGGCGGACGCCAGGGCCTCGGCCACCTCGGCGAGTTCCAGGACGCCCGGGCCGTCGGCGGCCAGAGCGGCGGCCTGCTCGAACCAGTCGCGCGCCTCCTCGCCCCGCCCGTCGGCGGCCGCCGCACGCCCCAGGCCGATGAGGATCCGCACGCTCTCGCCCGCGCTGAACCAGTTGGCGGCACACGTCCGCAGGGCCTCTTCGTAGTGCACGCGCGCGCGTGCGGCGTCTCCCGACAGGCGGGCGGCGTCGCCGAGGCCCCGCCGGGCGGCGGCCACCTTGTCGAGCGCGCCGGTGGAGCGGGCGAGGGCGGCCGATCGCTCGAAGTGCGCGACCGCGTCCTCGACGTCACCGCGGTGCAGCAGCACGGTCGCCCGGGTGCGCAGCAGGTCCGCGGTCTCCTCCGGCGCCTGAAGCTCCTGGACGTGCGCCAGTCCCTCGTCGAACAGCGTCAGGGCACGCTCGTGGTCGCCGCGCCAGCCGGCGAAGGTACCCAGCGGATCCAGGCAGTTGGCCATCCCCCAGCGGTCACCGGTCGCCCGGAAGCCCTCCAGGGCACGCGTGAAGGCGGCCTCCGAGTCGGCCGGACGCCCCGCGAACTGCGCCTGGTAGGCGAGCCCCAGATCCAGCAGCGCGCGAGCCCACGGGTCGTCTTCGACCCGGACGGCGCGCAGCTTCTCGTCGTCGGAGAACAACGGGCCCCCGGTCAGGGCCCAGAGCACCATCGTGAACGGCAGCCGCAGCGGGCCGTCCAGCGTGCGCATGAGCTCGGCCACGCGCGCGATGCGGCCGGGTTCGGCGGGGTCGTCGCCGCGCCCGGTGATCGTGTTCATCATGCACAGGGCGTACTCCTCGGTCAGCCCCTCGGGCGGTTCGTCGCCGACGGCCGCCAGCAGGGCGCGGGCAGACGGCACCTGTTCGCCGTGCAGCCCGCGCAGCCGCCAGAACCAGGACAGCGCGGCCATCAGGCGCAGCGCGTCCGTCGCGTCGCCGCGGATCAGGTGGCGCAGGGCCGCGTCCAGGTTGGCGTGCTCGGCGGCCAGCCGGGCCAGCCAGGGCAGTTGCCCGCCGGTGCGCAGAAGCGGCTCGGCACGCTCGGCCAGCCGCAGGTAGTAGGCGGCGTGCGCGTCCCGCAGAGCGGGGCCGCAGGACACGTGCTCGGCGGCGAAGGCGCGGAGGGTCTCCAGCATCCGGTACCGCCCCTCGGACACCTCCAGGAACGACTTCTCCGCCAGCGACACCAACAGGTCCTCCGGATACGGCACCCCGCACACGGCCTCCACCGCGTCCACCGTGGCGCCCCCGGAGAACACGGTCAGCCGCCCGGCCAGCTCCCGTTCCTCCTCGTCCAGCAGCTCCCAGCTCCACTCCACCACGGCCCGCAGCGTGCGGTGGCGGGGCGCCTTGGTGCGGTCGCCGCGGAACAACAGCCGGAAACGGTCGTCCAGCCGGTCCGCGAGTTCCCGCGGCTCCAGCGTGCGCAGCCGGGCCGCCGCCAGCTCGATGGCCAGCGGCAGCCCGTCCAGGGCCCGGCAGATGTCCGCCACGCGCGCGTGGCCGTCGAATCCGGGGCGCACCGCCCGGGCCCGGTCGAGGAACAGCTGCTCGGCCGGCTCCGGCGGCAGCGCGGGCACCGGGACCAGCACCTCGCCGGTGATACCGAGGGCCTCCCGGCTGGTGGCGAGGATCCGCACCCCGGGGCAGCAGCCGAGCAGCAGCCCGGCGACCCGGGCCGCGTCCTCCACCAGGTGCTCGCAGTTGTCCAGCACGAGCAGCAGCTCCCGGTCCTCCAGCGCGGCCAGCAGCCGCCCGGCGGTGTCCGTCGTGGCGCTGCGCAGGCCCTCCCGGACCCCGAGGGCGGCGAGAATCGCGTACGGGATCCGGGTGCCGTCGGTGAGCGGGGCCAGCTCGACGAGGTACGCGTCCGCGCGGGCGCGGGCGGCCTCGATCGCGAGCCGGGTCTTGCCCGCCCCGCCGGGACCGGTGAGCGTGACCAGGCGCGCCTCGGCGAGCAGCGCGGGGATGCGGGACAGCTCGGCGTCCCGGCCGACGAAGCGGGTCAGCTGGGCCGGGAGCCGGGACCGCGCGCGGACCGGCTCCGCACCCCGGAGCAGCTCCAGATGCAGGGCCGCCAGCTCGGGCGAGGGATCCGCGCCCAGTTCGTCGGCGAGCGTGCGCCGGGCCTCCTCGTACACGCGCAGCGCCTCGGCGGACCGGCCGCCGGCGTGCAGGGCCCGCATCAGCTGGCCGTAGAGCCGCTCGCTCAGCGGCTGCGCGGCGAGCAGCGAGCGCAGCTCGGGCACCAGCTCGGGGCCGCCGCCCGAGCCGAGGTCGGCCTCGACCCGGTCCTGTACGGCGGCCAGCCGCAGCTCCTCCAGCCGGGCGGACTCGGCGTGGGCGTCCGGCAGATCGGGCAGCGCGGGGCCCCGCCACAGGGCGAGCGCCTCGCGCAGCAGGGTTGCGGCGGTCCGCGGGTCGCCCGCGGCGAGGGCTTCGCGTCCCTCCCGGGCCAGCCGCTCGAAGCGGTGGGCGTCGACGGAGTCGGCGGGGGCGGTGATCCGGTAACCGCCGGGCGTGGCCTCGACCTCCGCGTGCGGGCCGAGGCGCCTGCGCAGCCGGGAGATCTGCGACTGCAGGGCGCCGGCGGCTCCGGCGGGCGGTGCGGCACCGTACAGACCGTCGGTGAGCCGTTCCGTGGCGACCGCGCGGCCGGCGTCCAGGAGCAGCAGCGTGAGCAGGGCACGGGGGCGGGGGCCGCCGGGGTCGATCGGGGTGCCGTCGTCGGTGCGGATGTCCAGCGGGCCCAGGATGCCGAAGCGCATTCCCCGGATTCTGGCAGGCGGGGCGTGGCCCTGGGTACGGCGGCAAGGAGCCTGGATGCGGCGGTAAAGAGCCCGGGTACGGCAAAAAGCCGGCCCACCCTCAGGTGGACCGGCTCAGTGCAGCGAACCAGGCAGTGGCCGCGCGCTCAGCTGTAGCGTCAGCGCGAGACCTTGCCGGCCTTGATGCACGAGGTGCAAGCGTTCACGCGCTTCGGCGTCCCGCCGACCACGGTACGCACACGCTGGATGTTCGGGTTCCAGCGACGGGACGTACGGCGGTGCGAAAACGAGATGTTGTTGCCGAAGCCCGGCCCCTTGCCGCAGACGTCGCAGTTGGCAGCCACGGGTCACTCCAAAGACTTCAGATGCACTTACGGTTAATCCCGGCATGCCGGGATCGAGATCGTACGACCTGAGATCTGAGTGGCGTTGCCAGGGGAACGGCCCGATCAGGATCGGGCAACCGGAGCAGCATACAACGACTGCGTCCGTACAACGAAACTACCATGGCAGCTCAGGCCCCCGCTCCCGGCCCTCTTCCGGTGCACACGGTCCCGGGGTCTACGCTGCGTCCCACGTCCAGCTCAGGGAGGCGCAGGTGGCGCAGGTGCCGCAGACATTCTTCGATGCTCTCGCGGTGCGCACCTGGTGCGGTCTGGCGCTCCGGGCACTGGGGCGGGCCCGTGAGGAGATCGACGCGATCAACGTCTATCCGGTGGCCGACGGCGACACCGGGACGAATCTCTATCTCACCCTGGAGTCGGCGGCCACGGCCGTGGAGGCGGTGTTCGCCGGGTACGGGACGGGCACCGGGGAACCCTCCCTGGCCGACGCCGTGCACGCGATGGCGCACGGGGCGCTCGTCGGGGCCCGCGGCAACTCCGGGACGATCCTGGCGCAGCTGCTGCGGGGCATGGCCCAGGTGCTCGCGGACACCCCCGGGGGCGAGACGCACCGCGTCGGCGGCGCGGGACTGCGGCTGGCCCTGCGGCGGGCCGCCGACTCCGCCCGGCAGGCGGTGGCGCACCCCGTCGAGGGCACGGTCCTGACGGTCGCCTCGGCCGCCGCCGAAGCCGCCGAGGGGGCCGAGGGTGACTGCGGTGCGGTCGCGCGCGCGGCCTACGACGGTGCGCTGACCGCCCTGGCGGCCACGCCGGGCCAGCTCCCGGTGCTGGGCCGGGCCGGAGTGGTCGACGCGGGCGGACGCGGGCTGGTGGCGGTGCTGGGGGCGCTGGTGGAGGCGTTCACGGGGGAGGCGGTGCGGGAGGCGCCGACGGTGGCGCAGGCCCCCGCGGCGGGGGAGACCCCGGGGATCCCGCGCGCCGGCGAGGCCCCGGACGGCGCCGGGACCGCGGACGGCAGCGCCCGCGAGGCGCACGCGTGCGTGGCCGTCTCCGATGCGGGACCGCCGGACGGGCCGTCCGCCGGGCCGTGTGCCGGGCCGTGCGCGGACGGCTCCGAGACCGCCGGACCCGCCTACGAGGTGATCTATCTCCTGGAGGCCGACGACACGGCCGTGGCCCGGCTCCGGCAACGCCTCGACGCGCTCGGCGACTCCCTGGTGGTGGTCGGCGGCGACGGGCTGTGGAACATCCATGTGCACGTCGACGACGCGGGCGCCGCGGTGGAGGCGGGCGTGGAGGCCGGGCGGCCGTACCGGATCCGGATCACCCACTTCGGTCTCGGGGACGCGCACACCGGCGGCGAGCGGCACCCGCGCGAGCGGGTCCAGCGGGCCGTCGTCGCCGTCGTACCGGGCGAGGGCCTGGCCGGCCTCTACGCCGAGGCGGGCGCGACCACCGTCCTCGCGCGCCCGGGGGAGCCGCCGGCCGGCGGGGAGCTGGTGCAGGCGGTACGGCGTGCCCACGCGCGCGAGGTCGTGCTGCTGCCCAACGACGCCGAGCTGCGCCAGACGGCCGCGGCAGCCGCCGAGCAGGCCCGTACCGAGGGCATCCGCGTGGCCCTGATCCCGACCCGCTCGGCGGTCCAGGGCATCGCCGCGCTCGCCGTGCACGAGCCGCAGCGCCGGTTCGACGAGGACGTCGTCCAGATGACCGCGGCGGCGGGCGCCACCCGGTACGCCGAGGTCGTCGTCGCCGAACACCGGTCCTGGACGACGGCCGGGATCTGCCAGGCCGGGGACGTGCTCGGACTGATCGACGGCGATGTGGCGGTGATCGGCCCGGACGTCACCGCCACCGCCGCGACCGTCCTGGACCGCATGCTCCAGGCCGGCGGCGAGCTGGTCACCCTCGTCGTCGGCGACGACGCCCCCGAGACCATCGCCGAACACCTCGACGCGCGCGTACGGGAGTCCTACCTCGCCGTGGACACGGTGGTGTACCGGGGCGGACGCCAGGGCGCCCTGCTCCTCATCGGCGTGGAGTGACCCGCCCTCACGACTCCGGGCCGGCCATCCGGGCGGCCTCCGCCCGCCGCGCGCGGACGGTCCCGTCCTCGTCGTCGGCATCCTCGTAGGCCGCGAGTACGGCACGCGCGCGTGCCGCCGCCTCCGCGGGACGGCCGAGGTCTGCCTCCAGCCGGCCCGCGGCGAGTTCGGCGCCGGTACGGCTGTGCAGCCCGTCCGCGCCCAGCGTGCCGAACAGCGAGGCCGCCCGCTCCAGCTGGACCAGCGCCGCCTTGAACACCGCCCGGACGGCGCCGTCCGCCGCCTCCTCGGGCACCGAGCGGACCAGCAGATCGCCGAACTGGCGGTGGGTGTCGGCCAGTTCCTCCGTGAGCTGCTCCCGGGACACCGGGTCGGCGGCGGCCTCCAGCGCCCGCTCGCCCTCCCGCACCGCCTCCGCCATCAGCTCGCGGGCGCGTTCCGCTCCGCCCTCCCCGTCCAGCGCCAGCCAGCCGCGGGCGCGCAGCGAGCGGACGAGGAAGGGCGCGTGGCCCAGCGCGCGCCACAGGTCACCCGCGCGCGCGTAGGCCCGGTCCGCCTCCGCCGGCAGACCGGCGTCGCTCAGGGACTCGGCGGCGAGATGGGCGAGCGTGGCGTGGTCCTGCTGCTCGGGCCAGTGCCGGGCGGTCTCGGCCGCCAGCAGCCGGCGTTCGGCTGCCGCGCGGTGGTCGCCCAGCTCGCTCAGGCAGTCACCGAGCCACCACTGCGCCTGTACGACGGCGCCGTCGCCGTGTGTCTCGGCGGACAGGTCGGCCAGCGCCGACTCCAGCACCTCGGCGGCCTCCGCCCAACGGCCCTGGCGGAGCAGGAGCCCGCCCAGCTGCTGCCGGGCCCAGGCGCCCAGCGTGCCGCTCTCGCCCGCCTCGTCGGCCCAGTGCGCGGCCTCCAGCGCGTGCTCGGCGGCTTCGGCGGTCTCGCCCCGCACGCCGATCACCTCGGCGAGCTGCAGATGCAGCTGGGCCCGGCCGGCCGGCTCCACGTACGGCCCGCCGTGCTCCAGGGCGGACCGCAGCGCCCGCTCGGCCCCGGCGAGGTCACCGGACCGGTGGGCCAGTGCGGCGGCCTGCACCTCGTACTCGACCGCGAACCACGGGAGCCCGGCGGCCACGTAGTCGGCGGCGGCCCGCCGGAACAGCTCCGCGGACCGCTCGGCGTCCCCGGCGTGCGCGGCCAGCTCGGCGAGCATGGCCCGCGCCTCCGCGCCCCGGGCGGCGAGCCGCACATCGCCCCCGCTCCGCCCCCCGACCAGCGCGAGCACCTCCCGCACAGCCTGCTCGACGCCCGCCCCGGCATCCCCGTGAACACCCACGCCTCCCGCACCGACCCCGCCGGAAACGTGGTCCGTCGCGGAGCGGTTGTCCCGCTCCGGCTCACCCGAGACGGAGCATTCCGGCCCCGCCCCGCCCGAAGCGGCCTCCGCCGCCGAGCCTCTGTCTGCCCCCGCCCCGCCCGAGGCGGACGCTTCTGGCACCGCCCCGTCCGGCCGGGGCGTCTCGGCCGCAGGCGCCCCAGGCACCGCCCCGCCCGAAGCGGCCTCCGCCACCGAGCCCCTGTCCGGCCCCGCCCCGCCCGAGGCCGACGCTTCTGGCACCGCCCCGCCCGAAGCGCCCTGCACCGCCGAGCCTCTGTCCGGGCCCGCCCCGCCCGAAGCGGCCTGCGCCACCGAGCCTCTGTCCCGCCCCGCCCCGCCCGAAGCGGCCCCTCCGGTCGCTGAGCTCTCCGCCGTGGAGCCATCCGGTGCCGGCCCGGCGCCCGTGGGGGGCTCGGACACCGGCCCCTCCTGCAGGCGTCGCATCAGGATCCGGGCCCGGCTCATCAGCACCGATGCCGTCTGGCGCAGGCCGGTGGCATCCGTGGCGTAGAGGGCGAGTGCCTCGTCGTACAGGGCGTTGACCGTGTGCAGTGCCGCGTCCACCTCGCCCGTCAGGGCGCGGACGTAGGCGCCACGCGCGCGTGCCGCCAGGGCCTCGCCGGGGTCGCCCGCCTCCGCGTACAGCACGGCCGCCCGTTCGAACAGCTCGATGCCCTCGGGGCCACGGGCCATCGCCTCGTGGTCGGCGATCTGGGCGCGTTCGCGGGGTCCCAGCTCCGCGTCGCCCGCGTCGCCCGCGGCTCGCGCGACCGCCGCCCAGGCCTCAAGGGCATGCGGCTGCAGCGTGTCCGACAGCCGTCGGGCCTCGGCGAGCAGAGCCCCCAGGCCGGGCGCCTCGGGGACCTCGGGTGCCGCCGGTGCGGCCACCGGCGCCGGCGCCGGGCGTACCGTGCGCACGCCCAGCGGCAGGCGGTCCACCAGCGGCCGCCCGGCCATACGCGCGCGTGTCCGGTCGCCGACGTACGACGTGCCGTTGCGCCGGTCGAACCGCTCGGCCAGCTCCAGCGCCTCCACGCGCGCGTGTGCGGCGAGTTCCCCCGCGGTCCACGTCCGCCCGGCCGGCCCCGGCACCCGCTGTCCGGCGAGCCCCAGCTCGGCCAGCCGGTCCATCAGCAGCGCCACCACGGCCAGGAACTCCAGCCGGCTGCGCGGATGCCCGGTGTCCGTGAAGTACGCCGGCCGCTCGGCGAGCAGCTCCAGACCGCGCGCCTCGTTGCCGGTCAGCGCGCAGAACTCCACATGGTCGGCGTACGCGCCGCGCATCGACTCCATCGGGCGTACGAGGCGAAAGCCCCGGAGGTGATGGGCGCGGGCCTCGTCCGCACGGCCCAGGCGCAGCAGCGGGGCCAGCGAGGAGGCCAGCACGGTGTGCGGTTCGTGCGCGCACGCGAACTCACCCTCCAGCACCGGCCGCCAGAGGTCGAGCGCCTCCGCGTCGCGGCCCCGCTCGACCTGCCAGGCGCCCTGTCCGCGCAGCTCGCACGCGGGACAGTCGGCCATCTCGTCGCGGTCCGCGGCGAGCCACGCCGCGTACGCCCGCTCCGCGCGCGCCAGGTCCCCGATGTGCGCGGCCACGCTGAACTCGGCGCTGCGCACGGCACGTTCGGAGTGCCCCGCGAGCCGGTAGCGGTGGGCCATCTCGCCGAGCCACTTCTCGACCGAGGCGAGCGGGATGTGCGGCTGGTCCAGCATGCCGGCCGACATCCACTTGAAGACCCAGTGCAGCGAGTGCGTCTCGTACGCGTCGAAGTCCCCGGAACGTTCGTCCCACATGCGCAGCAGCCGCGCGAAGGGGACGAACATCTTGTCCTTCTCGGAGCTGTAGTTGTAGACCTTCAGCTGGTGTCCGAGCGCCTCGATCACGGCGAGCGGGATGTCCAGCCGCTCGGCCTCGGCGAGCAGCTGCTCCGCGCGCGCGTTGCGGGCCGGGCCCTCCGGCTCCTCGGAGTTCTCCGCCATCGCCCGGCGCAGCGCGTCGAAGTCCGTGATCCCGCTCATCGCCCGTCACGCTCCCCGTGCGTCGCCCACTCCAGCAGACCGATGAACGCCCGGTTGAGCAGCGCCGAGTCGGCGGGCCGCAGCGGGCGCTGTGCCATCAGCAGTGCCTGCCCGTACAGCGACTCGGCCGCCGTACCGATCAGTTCCGGGTCCCCGAGCGAACTGATCCGGCGCACGAGCGGGTTGAGGTGGTTGAGTACGAGACGTGCGCGTGGCGCGCTGCCGCGCAGCGAGCCGAGGATGCCCGCCCACAGGTCGTCGGCCCGCTCCTCGGCCTCGGCCCGCGCCTGCTCGTGCCGGGCCGCCCGGTCGTCCAGGTGCAGCGCGGGCACCGACAGCGGGTGGAAGGCCCGGAGGACGACGTCACAGCCCAGTGGGTCCAGCTTCGCCCGCGCCGCCGCCAGGAAGCCCGACAGCGCCAGCTCCTCGCCCGGGTCGACCGCGTCCAGATGTGCGGTCACGGTGTCCGCGTCCAGCTCGGCGACCACCGTCCCCGGCCGCACCGACGGCAGCGCCTCGACCAGCTCGCTGTCGTACGTGTAGCCGCCGTTGACCACGCCGACGCCCTGCGCGGAGGCGATCGGCGCGACCTGCCGGAACTCCTCGACGGTCCGCGTGAAGTGCACCACCGGATGCCGCTGCGCGAACTCCTCCAGGGACAGCTGCCCGTCCGTCGTCTCGAACGGCAGCCAGGGCAGCATCGTGCGCAGCATGCCGCGGTCGTGCCGGGCGAGGGACTTCACACCCAGGTGGTGCACGGCGAGGAACGCCGCCAGCCGCTCCGGATCACCGGCGGCGAGCCCCGTGAGCCACGAGCGGATCCGCTCGCCGAGCGCCTCCCGCACGGCGGCCAGCGTCTCGTCCTCGTACAGCGCCTCGCGCGAGGCCGTCGGCCGGAGGCTGTCGGTGTCCAGCACGCAGCGCACGAAGAACGCCCAGTCCGGCAGCACCTGTTCGGCCCGCTCGGTCAGCAGCATGCCCTTCAGGTGCACCCGGTGACTCGCCCGCTGGGCGGGGCTCACCGCCGACGGCAGCACATACGCCACCCCGCGCAGCCCCGCCAGCGGCACATCCAGGTCGATCGAGTCCAGGGGCGTGAACCCGAACAGCTCCCGGCAGTGCCGGGCCAGCGCGACCCGGCGCGCGGCGGGACCCGGATACGGCCGGTCCCAGGGCGCGGGCAGACCGGTCACCGGCTCCTCGCCCACCCGCACGTCGTACGGCAGCAGCGAACCGAAGTCCCGCGCGAGGGCGAGGACCCGCTCGGGCGCCAGCCACTCGGCCGCCCCGGCCCGCGCGGTCAGGTACACCGTCGTGCCCGGTTCGGGCCGCGCCGTGCCGGGCAGCGTCCGCACGGTGTACGACCCGTCGTCGCGCGCCGTCCACTCCACCGGCGGCGCGCCGGGCGTGCGTGCGCTGCGGCTGACCACCCGGATCCGTTCGGCGACCACGAAGCAGGCGAGCAGGCCGATGCCGAACTGGCCGAGGAAGTCCGAGCGGGCCTCCTGCAGCCCCTCGGCCCGCTTGGAGCTGCGCCCGATGGTGGCCAGCAGATCGTGCACGTCCGCCTCGGTGAGCCCGATCCCGCTGTCCGCCACGCGCAGGCCGCCGCCCTCGGCGTACAGCCGCACCCGGGCCGGCGCGCCGGGCTCCTCGCCCCGCCGTGCCGTGATGGCGTCGACGGCGTTCTGCAGCAGCTCGCGCAGATAGACCTTGGGGCTGGAGTAGAGGTGACGGGAGAGCAGATCCACCAGACCGCGGAGGTCGACCTGGAACGTATGAGGTGGGAGGGAACTCTGGGATGTGTGTGAGCTCTGAGAGTCCATCGTCGCAGCGCCGGAGGGGGGAGGGCATCGGCGTGGGGTCGGGCGGTCCCAGGTGGGGCGGTGACCGCGAAGGATGGCCGGAGCGCGCCATGCTAGAGCCCGAACAGCCCACCTGACCAGGGGTTTCCCAAGACATATACGGCATTGTCAGTGCGGTGGTGTGCAATGGATCGCGTGCACGGACTGGAAGAACCACTGAAGCAGCCACTGAAGTCGGTGCTCGGCCCCGCCACCGCGAAGGTGATGGCCGAGCACCTCGGCCTGCACACCGTCGGCGACCTCCTCCACCACTACCCGCGCAGATACGAGGAGCGCGGCCAGCTCACCCAGCTCGCCGAGCTGCCCATGGACGAGCACGTCACGGTGGTCGCCCAGGTGGCCGACGCCCGCCTGCACACCTTCGCCTCCGCCAAGGCACCGCGCGGCAAGGGCCAGCGCCTGGAGGTCACGATCACCGACGGCAGCGGCCGGCTCCAGCTGGTCTTCTTCGGCAACGGCGTCCACAAGCCCCACAAGGAGCTGCTGCCCGGCACGCGTGCGATGTTCGCCGGAAAGGTCTCGGTCTTCAACCGCCGTCTGCAACTCGCCCATCCCGCCTACGAGTTGCTGCGCGGCGACAGTGACGAAACGGTGGAGAGCTGGGCCGGCGCCCTGATCCCCATCTACCCGGCCACGGCCAAACTGGAGTCCTGGAAGATCGGCAAGGCGGTCCAGACGGTGCTGCCCACCGCCCAGGAGGCCCTGGACCCCCTGCCGCCCTCCCTCCGCGAGGGCCGCGGCCTCGTTCCCCTCCCCGAGGCCCTCCTCAAGATCCACCGCCCGCACACCAAGGCCGACGTCGCCGACGCCCGCGCCCGGCTGAAGTGGGACGAGGCCTTCGTCCTCCAGGTCGCCCTGGCCCGCCGCCGCCACGCGGACGCCCAGCTCCCCGCCGTCCCCCGCACCCCCCGGCCGGACGGCCTGCTCACGGCCTTCGACGACCGCCTCCCCTTCACCCTCACCGAGGGCCAGCAGAAGGTCTCCAAGGAGATCTTCGACGACCTCGCCACGGAACACCCGATGCACCGCCTGCTCCAGGGGGAAGTGGGTTCGGGAAAGACGATGGTGGCCCTGCGCGCCATGCTCGCCGTGGTCGACGCGGGCGGCCAGGCCGCCATGCTCGCGCCCACCGAGGTCCTCGCCCAGCAGCACCACCGCTCGATCACCGAGATGATGGGCGAGCTGGCCGAGGGAGGCATGCTGGGCGGCACCGAGCACGCCACCAAGGTCGTGCTGCTCACCGGCTCCATGGGCGCGGCCGCCCGCCGCCAGGCCCTGCTGGACCTCGTCACAGGCGAGGCGGGGATCGTCATCGGCACCCACGCCCTGATCGAGGACAAGGTCCAGTTCCACGACCTCGGCCTGGTCGTGGTCGACGAACAGCACCGCTTCGGCGTCGAGCAGCGCGACGCCCTGCGCGGCAAGGGCAAGCAGCCCCCGCACCTCCTCGTCATGACGGCGACCCCCATCCCGCGCACGGTCGCGATGACGGTCTTCGGCGACCTGGAGACCTCGGTCCTGGACCAGCTCCCGGCCGGCCGCTCCCCGATCGCCAGCCACGTCGTCCCCGCCGCCGACAAACCCCACTTCCTGGCCCGCGCCTGGGAGCGGGTGCGCGAGGAGGTGGCGAACGGCCACCAGGCGTACGTCGTCTGCCCCCGCATCGGTGACGAGGAGGACGACCCGAAGAAGGCGGGCAGAAAGCAGTCCGCGGAGGACGAGGCGGAGAAGCGCCCCCCGCTCGCAGTCCTCGACGTGGCCGACCAGCTGGGCCGCGGCCCCCTCCAGGGCCTCCGGGTCGAGGTCCTCCACGGCCGTATGCACCCGGACGACAAGGACGCCGTGATGCGCCGCTTCGCCGCGGGCGAGACGGACGTCCTGGTCGCCACCACGGTCATCGAGGTCGGCGTCAACGTCCCCAACGCCACCGCCATGGTGATCATGGACGCCGACCGCTTCGGCGTCTCCCAGCTCCACCAGCTGCGCGGCCGCGTAGGCCGGGGCTCGGCCCCCGGTCTCTGTCTCCTGGTCACCGAGATGCCCGAGGCCAGCGCCGCCCGCCAGCGCCTGAACGCCGTCGCCTCCACCCTCGACGGCTTCGAACTCTCCCGCATCGACCTCGAACAACGCCGGGAGGGCGACGTCCTCGGCCAGGCCCAGTCCGGCGCCCGCACCAGCCTGCGCGTCCTGGCGGTCATCGAGGACGAGGAGGTCATCGCGGAGGCGAGAGAGGAGGCGACGGCGGTGGTGGCGGCGGATCCGGAGCTGCGGCAGCTCCCGGGCCTGCGTACGGCCCTGGACGCCCTCCTGGACGACGAGAGGGAGCAGTACCTGGAAAAGGGCTGAGACACAATGAACGTAAAGCCGCCCACGAAGAAGGACCCCACATGACCCGCGTGATCGCCGGCCGGGCCGGCGGACGGCGCCTCTCCGTACCGCCTGGCACCGGAACCCGGCCGACATCGGACCGTGCCCGCGAAGGTCTCTTCTCCACCTGGCAGTCCCTCCTGGGCGGTCCGCTCGACGGCGAACGGGTCCTCGACCTCTACGCCGGCTCGGGCGCCGTGGGCCTCGAAGCCCTCTCCCGGGGCGCCGGCCACACCCTCCTCGTCGAGGCCGACGCCCGCGCAGCCAGAACCGTCCGCGAGAACGTGAGGAACCTGGGCCTTCCCGGCGCCGAAGTCCGAGCGGGCAAAGCGGAACAAGTGATCAGAACCGCACCCCCCGCCGAGCCCTACGACCTCGTCTTCCTCGACCCCCCGTACGCCGTCACAGACGACGATCTTCGCGAGATTCTGCTCACACTCCACTCGGAAGGCTGGCTCGCTGAGCAAGCGCTCGTCACCGTGGAGCGCAGCACCAGAGGCGGCGAATTCCACTGGCCGGACGGCTTCGAGGCGATCCGGTCCCGTCGCTACGGCGAGGGAACGTTTTGGTACGGTCGCGCCGCCTCTACGTGCGAAGACGCACGATGACCGGACCGGAGAGCGAGGGATCTCAAGTGCGCCGCGCCGTCTGTCCCGGGTCGTTCGACCCGATCACCAACGGACATCTCGACATCATTGCCCGCGCCTCCCGTCTGTACGACGAGGTGTATGTGGCGGTGATGATCAACAAGTCCAAGAAGGGCCTGTTCGAGATCGAGGAGCGGATCGAGCTGATCCGCGAGGTCACCGCCGAGTACGCGAACGTCCGGGTCGAGGCCTTCCACGGCCTGCTCGTCGACTTCTGCAAGCAGCGCGACATCCCCGCCATCGTGAAGGGCCTGCGCGCCGTCAGCGACTTCGACTACGAACTGCAGATGGCCCAGATGAACATCGGCCTCACCGGCGTCGAAACGCTGTTCGTGCCCACCAACCCCACGTACAGCTTCCTCTCCTCCTCCCTGGTCAAGGAGGTCGCCGCCTGGGGCGGCGACGTCTCCCACCTGGTGCCCGCGCCGGTTCTGGAGGCCCTGAACAAGCGGCTGCGCAAGGACTGATGGGGCTACAGTCGTCCCGTCCGTCTCCATCCCGGCTGTAGAGAGTGGCGAGCACAGGTGGACGTGCAGAAGAAGCTCGACGAGATCGTCTCCACGGTCAGCGGCGCCCGGTCCATGCCCATGTCGGCATCGTGCGTGGTCAACCGCGCCGAGCTGCTCGCGCTGCTCGAAGAGGTGCGCCAGGCGCTGCCCGGCTCCCTCGCGCAGGCGCAGGAGCTGATCGGCGGCCGTGAGCAGATGGTCGAGCAGGCCCGCATGGAGGCCGAGCGGATCATCGAGAACGCGCACGCCGAGCGCGGCTCGCTGATCTCCGACACCGAGATCGCCCGCCGCTCCCAGGCCGAGGCCGACCGGATCCTCGCCGAGGCCCGCAAGGAGGCCGAGGAGATCCGCGCCGAGGCCGACGACTACGTCGACTCCAAGCTCGCCAACTTCGAGGTCGTCCTCACCAAGACCCTCGGCTCGGTCGGCCGTGGCCGCGAGAAGCTGCTCGGCACCGGCCCCGGCCTGGACGAGAACGGCTACGAGGACGAGGACGCCCCCGAGCGCAGCCACGACCCGGAGACCCTGCGCCACAACGCCGACCAGTACGTCGACGCCAAGCTGGGCGCCTTCGAGGCGGTCCTCGCCAAGACCCTGGAGGCCGTCGGCCGCGGCCGGCAGAAGCTGCACGGCCGGATCGCCACGGACGACCTCGGCGCCCTCGCCGACGACACCTCGACCTTCCAGCACTCCAGCGACGCCGACTACCTCGCCGACCTCGCCGCCCTCGCGGAGCAGGACACCCCCGCCGAGCGCCCGGACCGGCCGGCCCAGCCGCCGCAGCAGCCGTCGTACGAGCCCCAGCCGTCGTACGCCTATGACCAGCAGCAGCCCGACCCCTACGGCGGCTTCCCGCAGCAGACCGCCTACGGCCAGCAGGACCCGTACGGCTACCAGCAGGCCGACCCCTACGCCTTCCAGGGCTCCTACGACCCCCAGCAGGCCGCCTACGACCCGCAGCAGGCCCAGCAGACACATCAGCCCCAGCAGCACCAACAGCAGCAGAACTACGCTCTGGACGAGACCAGCCTCTTCGACACCGGCATGATCAGCGCGGAGCAGCTGCGGGCGTACGAGCAGGGGCGCGGTCTGCAGTGACGGCCCGGATTGGGCCCTGAGCGAAAGCTCCAGTATCCTGGCTCTTCGGTCGCGTGTACGTCCGCGATCTCCGCTGCCCCGAACACCGACGGGCGGCGGCCCTCCGAGTTCGAAGATCGAAAGCAGGAATGGCTTCCAACGCCCGCCTCGACCACCGCAACCCCCTCGTGTTCGACACGCACGAGCTGGGTCGGCGTCCTGGCGCGCTGCAGCGCCTGACCCGCACGATCGACGCTCCCGCCGATCTCGGCATCCAGGGGGTCATCGGAGTGCCGGAAGGCGCCCCGGTGGAGCTCGAACTCCGCCTTGAGTCGGTCATGGAAGGGGTGCTCGTCACAGGCACCGCCCGTGCACAGGCCGAGGGGGAGTGCGTAAGGTGTCTGGAGCCGGTCGGGCTGGAGCTCGAAGCGGACTTCCAGGAACTGTTCACGTACCCTGACGCCGACGACCGGGGCCGTGTGATCGCGGAACCGGGCGACGACGCCGAGGACGACGAGGACAGGTTCTTCCTCGAGGACGGACTCTTCGACCTCGAACCTCTGCTGCGTGACTCGGTGGTGCTCGCACTGCCGATGCAGCCGGTGTGCCAGGAAGACTGCCCGGGTCTGTGCTCCGAGTGCGGAGCGCGGCTCGCGGACGACCCGGACCACCACCACGACGCCGTCGACATCCGTTGGGCGGCTTTGCAGGGACTCGCCGGTTCACTCGAAGACGGCGAGAAGGACGAGATGAGCGGCGCCGAAGCGGGCGTCGACGAGAAGCAGGAGAAGTAGCCGTGGCTGTTCCGAAGCGGAAGATGTCGCGCAGCAACACGCGCCACCGCCGGTCGCAGTGGAAGGCTGCGGTCCCCACCCTGGTTGCGTGCGAGCGCTGCCACGAGCCCAAGCAGCAGCACATCGCGTGCCCGTCTTGCGGCACCTACAACAAGCGCCAGGTCCTCGAAGTCTGAGCGGGCTGGTGAGAGGCACTGTGTCCAGTCCCAAGAAGGCGGAAGACGCCAAGGCGGACGCACCCGCCAAGAAGAAGGCGGACAACCAGGCCTCGTCCCACACGCTTCTGGAAGGGCGGCTCGGCTACCAGGTCGAGTCCGCCCTTCTGGTGCGCGCGCTGACCCACCGTTCCTACGCGTACGAGAACGGCGGTCTGCCGACGAACGAGCGGCTGGAGTTCCTCGGTGACTCCGTCCTCGGTCTCGTCGTCACGGACACGCTGTACCGCACCCACCCGGACCTGCCGGAAGGCCAGCTGGCCAAGCTGCGGGCCGCGGTGGTCAACTCGCGTGCGCTGGCGGAGGTCGGCCGTGGCCTCGACCTGGGTTCCTTCATCCGGCTCGGCCGTGGTGAAGAGGGCACGGGCGGCCGGGACAAGGCGTCCATCCTCGCCGACACCCTGGAAGCGGTGATCGGTGCGGTCTATCTCGATCAGGGCCTCGACGCGGCGTCCGAGCTGGTGCACCGGCTCTTCGACCCGCTGATCGAGAAGTCCTCGAACCTCGGTGCCGGCCTGGACTGGAAGACCAGTCTCCAGGAGCTGACCGCGATCGAAGGGCTCGGCGTGCCCGAGTACCTGGTCACGGAGACCGGCCCCGACCACGAGAAGACCTTCACTGCTGCCGCCCGCGTCGGAGGCGTCTCGTACGGCACCGGCACCGGCCGCAGCAAGAAGGAGGCGGAGCAGCAGGCCGCCGAGTCCGCCTGGCGGGCCATCAAGGCCGCCGCGGACGAGCGCGCCAAGGCGGCCAAGGAGGCCCAGCGGGCCGACGAGGCGGCCAAGGAAGCCGTCAAGGACGACGCGTCGTCGTCCGCCCCCGCCTGACCCACAGCAGTACCGAGCGCCCGCCCCGCCCTTCACGGCGGGGCGGGCGCTCAGCTCGTCCACCGCTTCGTACGGGGGTCCCATGCCCGAGTTGCCCGAGGTCGAGGTCGTCCGGCGCGGCCTCGCCCGCTGGGTCGCCCATCGCACCGTCGCCGAGGTCGAGGTGCTGCACCCGCGTGCCGTACGCCGGCACATCGCGGGCGCCGACGACTTCGCGCACCGCCTCAAGGGCCACCACATCGGCACCCCCCGCCGCCGCGGCAAGTACCTGTGGCTGCCGCTGGAGGAGACCAACCAGTCCGTCCTCGCGCACCTCGGCATGAGCGGCCAGCTGCTGGTGCAGCCGCACGAGAGCCCGGACGAGAAGCACCTGCGCATCCGGATCCGGTTCGCCGACTCCCTCGGCACGGAACTCCGCTTCGTCGACCAGCGCACCTTCGGCGGGCTGTCACTGCACGACAACACCCCGGACGGCCTGCCCGACGTCATCGCGCACATCGCCCGCGACCCCCTCGACGAGCTGTTCGACGACGAGGCCTTCCACCAGGCGCTGCGCCGCAAGCGGACCACCATCAAACGCGCTCTGCTGGACCAGTCGCTGATCAGCGGGGTCGGCAACATCTACGCGGACGAGGCGCTGTGGCGCGCCCGCATCCACTACGAGCGCCCGACCGCCGCCTTCACCCGCCCCGTCACGACGGCCCTCCTCGGCCATGTCCGGGACGTGATGAACGCGGCTCTCGCCGTCGGCGGCACCAGCTTCGACAGCCTGTACGTCAACGTCAACGGCGAGTCGGGCTACTTCGACCGGTCCCTGGACGCGTACGGCCGCGAGGGCGAGCCCTGCAAGCGGTGCGGTACGCCGATCCGCCGCCGCCCGTGGATGAACCGCTCCAGCTACTTCTGCCCGAGGTGTCAGAGGGCGCCGCGCGTCTCGTCGTAACGCGCGCGGGCCGCGAGGACGTCGTCCATGGCGTCCTCCACACAGTGGATGAGCGCCAGCAGGCGCTCGGCGACCCGGCGGCCCAGGGGGGTCAGTTCGTAGTCCACGCGCGGCGGGTTCGTCGGCTGGGCCTCGCGGTGCACCAGGCCGTCGCGCTCCAGCGCGTGCAGGGTCTGGGACAGCATCTTCTCGCTCACCCCGTCCACGCGGCGGCGCAGTTCGTTGAAGCGCAGCGAGCCCTCGTACAGCGCGCCGAGCGTCAGCCCGCCCCAGCGGCCCGTGACGTGCTCCAGCGTGCCGCGGGACGGGCAGGCCTTCGCGAAGACGTTGTAGGCCAGGTCGTCGTACGCCTGGTCGTCGTGGTCCTGAGTGGTGGCGGTCATGGTGCCAAGAGTACGCGCGTGCAGCGCTAACCACCAGGTTGCACTAACTCAAAGTTAGTGCTTTCCTGGGGTCACTGCACTTGAGCTGCCCTTCTCCGGCGCACCTAGATGAGGAGTCCCTGTGACCACCCCTGTCGTTTCCATCGCCTACCACTCCGGCTTCGGCCACACCGCCGTCCTCGCCGAGGCCGTCCGCGCGGGCGCCGCCGACGCGGGCGCCGAGGTGCACCTGATCAAGGTCGACGAGATCACCGACGAGCAGTGGGAGACGCTGGACCGCTCCGACGCGATCGTCTTCGGCTCGCCCACCTACATGGGCACCGCCTCCGGTGCCTTCCACGTCTTCGCCGAGGCGACCTCCAAGCGGTGGTTCGGCCAGGACTGGAAGGACAAGCTGGCCGCCGGCTTCACCAACTCGGCGTCCAAGAGCGGCGACAAGGGGCACACCCTGCAGTTCTTCCAGACGCTCGCCGCCCAGCACGGCATGCACTGGGTCAACCTCGGCCTGCTGCCCGGCTGGAACGCCAGCACCGCCTCCGAGAACGACCTCAACCGCCTCGGCTTCTTCGCCGGCGCGGCCGCTCAGAGCAACAACGACGAGGGCCCCGAGGCCGTCCACAAGGCGGACCTGGCCACGGCCGAGCACCTGGGCCGCCGGGTGACGGAGACGGCGAAGGTGTTCACTCGGGGGCGTATCGCTGCCTGACCGCGGTGGCGGCCGGCGTCGGCTGATCCTCGGGATGTGACCCGCGGGCGGCTCAGTAACCGAAGTCCTGCGTCCACCAAGGCCCGCCCGGGCCGAAGTGGACGCCGACGCCCAGGGTCTTGAAGTCGCAGTTCAGGATGTTGGCGCGGTGGCCGGGGCTGTTCATCCAGGCCGTCATCACGGCCGCCGCGTCGGCCTGGCCGCGGGCGATGTTCTCGCCGCCGAGGTCGGTGACACCCGCGGCCGCGGCCCGGTCCCACGGCGACTTGCCGTTCGGGTCGGTGTGGTCGAAGAAGTCCCGTGCCGCCATGTCGTCGCTGAACGACTCGGCCAGGCCGGTCAGCGCGGAGTTCGCCGCCAGCGGGCTGCACCCGACCTTCGCCCGCTCCTGGTTGACCAGCCTGAGCACCTCCGCCTCGGCCGCGGCCCGCGCCGACACCGCCACCGGTGCGGAACTCGCCGCGGGTGCCTCGGGTGTCTGGGGCGCCTTGGGCGCCGTGGGTGACTCGGGTGTCCTGGACGCCGTACGCGACGGGCTGCCCGTGCCCTTCGGCTTCGACGGCGTCGGCACCGGCGTCGGCCGCTCGGACGCCGTCTTCGACGGGGCGGGCGTGGGGGAGACCGACCGCGACGCCGAAGCGGAGACGGACGGGCTCGGGGACTCCGGACGAACCGTGCCACGGCCGACGCCGCCCCCGTGGCGGTCGGCGCTGCCCGAGGTGCCGCCCTGCTCGGCGGCCGTGTTGCTCGGTGTGCCCACCGCCTGCACCCGCTCACCGCCGGTGGTGTCCGTGGCGCCGCCGAGCTTGTAGTTCTGCAGCCCCGGCACCACGCCCGTGGCCACCGCGGCCGTGCCGAGGGCGACGGCGGCGGACACCCCGAGCAGGCCCGTGCGCACCGGCTTCCCGGCCTTCTTCCGGCGCCGGCGGTCGCCCGGGGGTTCGCCGCCCGGCGTGAAGCCCCCGCCCGCTGCCGGCCCCTCGTCGTCCGCCGCGAACAGATAGGCGTGGGCCTTGGCGGTCGCGTCGGCGTAGGCCTCCGGGTTCAGATACGGCGCGATGCCCCTGGGTGCCTCCGCGTACGAGTTCCGCGGGCCGCCGCTTCCGGCGCCGGAGCGCTCCGTACGTATGACCCCCGTGGCGCGGCCCGTGGCGGCGCGGCCGGCGCCGATGCGTCGGTGGCGTCCCATGTCCTTGCCCTCTTCCTCGTCCTCGCGGTCGACCGGCGCCTGTGCGGCGAGTGACTCGCTGGCGAGTGACTCCCTCTGGCCAACCCGGCTCACTCGATCGAGTGAGTTTCATATGAGATGCATTGGGTCCGGACGGTACCCCATGCCGTCGGGGCGCGATGTGTCCCGACCGACATCGGCCGGTTAGGTTGCACGCATGAGCGAGGATGTACGACTGGTCGCCTGGGTGCGCGGACAGGTCCAAGGTGTGGGTTTCCGCTGGTTCACGCGTGCCAAGGCGCTGGAGATCGGCGGCCTGAGTGGTTTTGCTCTCAATCTGGCCGACGGCCGCGTCCAGGTGGTCGCGGAGGGGGCCCGCGAGGGCTGCGAGGGGCTGCTGGACTGGCTTCAGGGGGACGACACGCCCGGGAGGGTCGACGGAGTCACCGAGATCTGGGACACACCCCGCGGCGGCTACGACGGCTTCGCCATCCGCTGAGCCGGTGCCGCGAGGGCGTGCGGACGGGCGCGCGGCGAGCTCCCGGGAGCGCCCGCGCGGAGCGGAAACGACCTGGTGGTTGCCAAGAACGGCCCGACATGGCAGGCTCCGGCTGGTACTCCTGATCGTCACGCCCTGAGGGCCCCGGATGAGTCGCAGCGCCGCCGCTTTCCCGGCCGCACGCCCCGGTTTGGCCCCAATACAGGGCGTGATCGTGTTGACCGTCAAACTTTTTGGTGAGACGCTGAAAGCCCCGCGCACCTTAGCTGTTTGGCATGGAGCAACACCAGAGCAACACCCGGATGTGCCAAGCACCGCGGGTGCGAATCCCTCACGACCCACACCGCATCGGTCGGTCACTCAGTGTGGAGGACCATCCATCATGGCAAAGGCGCTTCTCGGTTACGTCGGCGGCTCCGACCCTCGACTCCTCGCCGAGATGCGACGGCTGCAGCAGCGCGTGCAGGACCTGGAGTCCGAGCTCGTACGGATCCAGGCGGAGAACGAAGCGCTGTCGGCTGCCGCCTCTCAGGACAGGATCATGGAGAGCATCGACGCACACCAGGCGGAGCCTGCGCTCACCTGATCACTGCATCAGCTCCACAACAGCAGTCGCAGCGATCGGGCTGCCGTATCAACCGCTCAGTTGATTGGGCGACCGGAACCCGGCCGCCAGAATGGCAAGGGACGCTTCGGCGTCCCTTCTTCTTGCCCCGCGCATCCTTTCACCCTCTTTAACGTACGGTGTGCCCTGCATGTTCATGGGCGAAACCGCGCGGTTGCGAGGGTTCATGGAGTGAGATAGCGGCGCCCGGTAGAGTCCGGCGGCGTGCACCTCAAGGCCCTGACCCTCCGCGGGTTCAAGTCGTTCGCCTCGGCGACCACGCTCCGGTTCGAACCCGGCATCACGTGCGTCGTCGGACCGAACGGCTCGGGCAAGTCCAACGTCGTGGACGCGCTCAGCTGGGTCATGGGCGAGCAGGGTGCCAAGTCGCTGCGCGGCGGCAAGATGGAGGACGTCATCTTCGCCGGCACCACCGGCCGTCCGCCGCTGGGCCGCGCCGAGGTCTCCCTGACCATCGACAACTCCGACGGCGCGCTGCCCATCGAGTACGCCGAGGTCACCATCACGCGGATCATGTTCCGCAACGGTGGCAGCGAGTACCAGATCAACGGCGACACCTGCCGCCTCCTCGACATCCAGGAGCTCCTCTCCGACTCCGGCATCGGCCGGGAGATGCACGTCATCGTCGGCCAGGGCCAGCTCGACTCCGTCCTGCACGCGGACCCGATGGGCCGCCGCGCCTTCATCGAAGAGGCCGCGGGCGTCCTGAAGCACCGCAAGCGCAAGGAGAAGGCGCTGCGCAAGCTGGACGCGATGCAGGCCAACCTCGCGCGCGTACAGGACCTGACGGACGAACTGCGCCGCCAGCTCAAGCCGCTCGGCCGCCAGGCGGCGGTGGCCCGCCGGGCCGCGGTCATCCAGGCGGACCTGCGCGACGCCCGCCTGCGCCTGCTCGCCGACGACCTCGTACGCCTGCGCGAAGCCCTCAAGGCCGAGATCGCCGACGAGGCGGCCCTGAAGGAGCGCAAGGAGTCGGCCGAGCAGGAGCTGAAGAAGGCCCTGCACCGCGAGGGACTGCTGGAGGACGAGGTACGGCAGCTCACACCGCGCCTGCAGCGCGCCCAGCAGACCTGGTACGAGCTCTCCCAGCTGGCCGAACGCGTTCGGGGCACCGTCTCGCTGGCCGACGCCCGGGTGAAGAGCGCCACCTCCGCGCCCCCCGAGGAGCGGCGCGGCCGCGACCCCGAGGACCTGGAGCGCGAGGCCGCCCGCATCCGCGAGCAGGAGGCCGAGCTGGAGGCGGCCCTGGAGGCGGCCCAGCGCGCCCTCGACGACACCGTCGCGCACCGCGCCGAGCTGGAGCGGGAGCTCGCCGCCGAGGAACGGCGCCTGAAGGACGTCGCCCGCGCCATCGCCGACCGCCGCGAGGGCCTGGCCCGCCTGACCGGCCAGGTCAACGCGGCCCGCTCCCGCGCGGCCTCGGCCCAGGCCGAGATCGACCGCCTGGCCACCGCCCGCGACGAGGCGCGGGAACGTGCCGTCCGGGCCCAGGAGGAGTACGAGGCGCTCAAGGCGGAGGTCGACGGCCTGGACGCGGACGACGCGGACCTGGCCGAGCAGCACGACGCGGCCAAGCGGCAGCTGACCGAGGCCGAGTCCGCCCTGAGCGCGGCCCGGGAGGCGTCCACCGCGGCGGAACGCGCCCGCGCCGCGACCCAGGCCCGGCACGAGGCCCTGGCCCTGGGCCTGCGCCGCAAGGACGGCACCGGGATACTGCTCGGCGCCCGGGACCGCCTCACGGGCATCCTCGGCCCGGCGGCGGAACTGCTGACGGTCACGCCGGGTTACGAGGTCCCGCTGGCGGCGGCTTTCGGCGCGGCGGCGGACGCGATCGCCGTGACCACCCCCGCATCGGCGGCAGAGGCGATCCGGCTCCTGCGCAAGCAGGACGGGGGCCGGGCGGCACTGCTGCTGGCAGGGGAAGCCGAGGCGCCCCCGAGGGACGCGGGGCCCTGTCTGACATGCGGCTGCCGCCGCGCGGGCGCGACCAGCCACGACGCACCCGCAGACGCCGAACTCCCCGTGGCCGCCCTCCCCGCGGAGCGTTTCGTCCGCGGCCCCGCCGAGCTCCTCCCCGCCGTCCGCCGCCTCCTGCGGGGAATCGTGGTCGTCGGCACCCTCGAAGAAGCCGAGGACCTCGTCTACGCCCACCCGGAACTCACCGCCGTCACCGCCGAAGGCGACCTCCTCGGCGCCCACTTCGCCCACGGCGGTTCGGCCGGCGCCCCCAGCCTGCTGGAGGTCCAGGCCTCCGTGGACGAGGCCGCGGCCGAGCTCGCCGAGCTGGCGGTCCGCTGCGAGCAACTCGCCGGGGCACAGCACACGGCGGCCGAGCGCCGCGCGCACGCCGCCGCCCTCGTGGAGGAACTCGGAGAGCGTCGCCGCGCCGCCGACCGGGAGAAGTCGGCCGTGGCCCAGCAGCTGGGCCGGCTGGCCGGTCAGGCGCGTGGTGCCGCCGGAGAGGCGGAACGCTCCGCTGCCGCCGCCGCCCGCGCCCAGGAGGCTCTGGACAAGGCCGTACAGGAGGCCGAGGAGCTGGCCGAGCGGCTGGCCGTCGCGGAGGAGATGCCGGCCGAGGAGGAGCCGGACACCTCCGTCCGGGACCGGCTCGCCGCCGACGGCGCCAACGCCCGCCAGACCGAGATGGAGGCCCGCCTCCAGGTCCGTACCCACGAGGAACGGGTCAAGGGGCTCGCCGGACGGGCGGACTCGCTGGACCGGGCGGCCCGCGCGGAGCGCGAGGCACGCGCGCGTGCCGAGCAGCGCCGGGCCCGTCTGCGGCACGAGGCCGCGGTCGCCGGGGCCGTCGCCTCCGGCGCCCGGCAGCTCCTCGCGCACATCGAGGTGTCCCTCGCCCGCGCCGAACGGGAACGCACCGCCGCCGAGGCCGCCAAGGCGCAGCGCGAGCAGGAGCTGACCGCCGCGCGCACCGCCGGACGCGAACTCAAGTCGGAGCTCGACAAGTTGACCGATTCAGTGCACCGCGGCGAGGTACTCGGCGCCGAGAAGCGGCTGCGGATCGAGCAGCTGGAGAACAAGGCGCTGGAGGAGCTGGGTGTCGAGCCGGCGGGACTGGTGGCGGAGTACGGTCCGCACCAGCCCGTGCCGCCCTCGCCCCCCGCCGACGGCGAGCACCTGCCCGAGGACCCGGCGGACCCGCGCAACCAGCCGCGCCCCTTCGTGCGCGCCGAGCAGGAGAAGCGGCTCAGGGCCGCCGAGCGGGCGTACCAGCAGCTGGGCAAGGTCAACCCGCTGGCGCTGGAGGAGTTCGCGGCGCTGGAGGAGCGGCACAAGTTCCTCAGCGAGCAGCTGGAGGACCTGAAGAAGACCCGCGCCGACCTGCTGCAGGTGGTGAAGGAGGTCGACGAACGCGTCGAGCAGGTCTTCACCGAGGCCTACCGGGACACGGCCCGCGAGTTCGAGGGCGTCTTCAGCCGGCTCTTCCCCGGCGGTGAGGGACGGCTCGTGCTCACCGACCCCGACAACATGCTCACCACGGGCGTGGACGTCGAGGCGCGCCCGCCGGGCAAGAAGGTCAAGCGGCTCTCCCTGCTGTCGGGCGGGGAGCGCTCGCTGACGGCGGTGGCCCTGCTGGTGTCGATCTTCAAGGCACGACCCAGCCCCTTCTACGTCATGGACGAGGTCGAGGCGGCGCTGGACGACACCAACCTCCAGCGGCTGATCCGGATCATGCAGGAGCTGCAGGATGCCTCGCAGCTGATCGTGATCACGCACCAGAAGCGCACGATGGAGGTCGCCGACGCGCTCTACGGCGTGTCCATGCAGGGCGACGGCGTCTCGAAGGTCATCTCCCAGCGCCTTCGGTAGCGCGGCTATTCAAGATCATCTGACTCCGTGTTCAAGAAGTAAACACGGAGCAGTGGGTCATATCTAAAAACTCACAGCCGTTGAAGTATTGACTTCGAAACTTGAAGGCATAGTCTCTGCAACGTTGCTTTTACCTTCAGGTCTCACCTGTAAGGGCTCGTTCCCACCCCGGCAGCGTTGCCGCGGCCCGAGGAGATTCACGTGACCAGCACAGCGCAGGCACCTCAGTCAGGAGTCAGGACGGCTCATCCCGAACATCTCGGGCACGTCATCTTCATCGCGGCGGCCGCCGCCATGGGCGGTTTCCTCTTCGGCTACGACAGCTCCGTGATCAACGGCGCGGTCGAGGCCATCCGCGGCAAGTACGACATCGGCTCCGCGGCCCTCGCCCAGGTCATCGCGGTCGCCCTGATCGGCTGCGCCGTCGGCGCCGCCACCGCGGGCCGCATAGCCGACCGCATCGGCCGTATCCGCTGTATGCAGATCGCCGCCGTCCTCTTCACCATCAGCGCCGTCGGCTCCGCGCTGCCCTTCGCGCTGTGGGACCTCGCCCTCTGGCGCATCGTCGGCGGCTTCGCCATCGGCATGGCCTCCGTCATCGGCCCGGCCTACATCGCCGAGGTCGCCCCGCCCGCCTACCGCGGCCGGCTCGGCTCCTTCCAGCAGGCCGCGATCGTCGTCGGCATCGCCGTCTCGCAGCTGGTCAACTGGGGCCTGCTGAACGCCGCCGGCGGCAACCAGCGCGGTCACCTGATGGGCCTGGAGGCCTGGCAGGTCATGCTCGGCGTGATGGTCGTCCCGGCCGTCCTCTACGGCATGCTCTCCTTCGCGATCCCCGAGTCCCCGCGCTTCCTGCTCTCCGTCGGCAAGCGTGAGCGCGCCAAGGAGATCCTCGCCGAGGTCGAGGGCAAGGGCGCCGACCTGGACGCCCGCGTCGCCGAGATCGAGCACGCCATGCAGAGCGAGCACAAGTCCACCTTCAAGGACCTGCTCGGCGGCGGCTTCTTCTTCAAGCCGATCGTCTGGATCGGCATCGGCCTGTCGGTCTTCCAGCAGTTCGTCGGCATCAACGTCGCGTTCTACTACTCCTCGACGCTGTGGCAGTCGGTCGGTGTCGACCCGACGGACTCGTTCTTCTACTCCTTCACGACGTCGATCATCAACATCATCGGCACCGTGATCGCGATGATCTTCGTGGACCGCGTCGGCCGCAAGCCGCTCGCCCTGATCGGCTCGGTCGGCATGGTCGTCGGTCTGGCGCTGGAGGCCTGGGCGTTCAGCTACCACCTGGTCGACGGCAAGCTCCCGACCACCCAGGGCTGGACCGCCCTGATCGCCGCGCACATCTTCGTCCTCTTCTTCGCCCTGTCCTGGGGCGTGGTGGTCTGGGTCTTCCTCGGCGAGATGTTCCCGAACAAGATCCGCGCCGCCGCCCTGGGCGTGGCCGCCTCCGCGCAGTGGATCGCCAACTGGGCCATCACCGCGAGCTTCCCGTCGCTGGCCGACTGGAACCTCTCCGGCACCTACGTGATCTACACGGTCTGCGCCGCGCTCTCCATCCCGTTCGTCCTGAAGTTCGTCAAGGAGACGAAGGGCAAGTCGCTGGAGGAGATGGGCTGACCCGGACGGACAGCCCCCCGATACCGAGGAGTGGGGCCCAAGACCCCGCTGCCCCTCTCCTCGCACCCCCCGCCGCCCCCGCACCGGCCACTGCCCGGTCCGGGGGCGGCGGCCTGCGTCGGCAAGGGCGATCGGCGGATGCGTTCCGCACCAGGCCCGGGCCCACGTACATCCAGTACGAGGGCCAGGGCCCGGCACCTCAGCCGCCCACCCCCGGCAGCACCCGCTCCGAGAACAACCGCAGGCTGCGCCAGCCCTCCTCCACCGGCATCCCGCCCGCCAGCGGATGCAGGACCAGGCTGCCGGCGCCCAGCGTCACGCACTGCTCCGGCGTGAGGATGCGGTACACGCCCTCCGCCCGCAGCTCCTCGACCGTCGTGGCCGCCGACCTCACCGCCGAGCGGATCCGGCCCGACTGCCAGGAGGCGTACGTCCGGGCCTCGTGCAGGAAGTGCTCGCCGTAGTGCGCCCACGCCCGGTCCGGGTCCTCGGCGATGTGCAGCAGGGGAGTCTCGGCGGCCGGCATCATGACCCAGCCCTCGGTGCCGTACTCGGTGAGCCTCTCCTTGTAGTACGCCTCCAGCTCCGGCAGATACGCGCTGGGGAAGAACGGCAGGCCCAGCCGGGCGGCCCGGCGGGCGGCGGCCTTCGAGGAGCCGCCGACCAGGAGCAGGGGGTGCGGTTCGGTGAACGGGCGCGGGGTGAGCCGTACCGTGCGGCCCCGGTACGCGAACGCCTCGCCGGACCACGCCTTCAGCAGCGTCTCCAGCAGCTCGTCCTGGAGCCGGCCCCGGCGCGTCCAGTCGACGTCGAACAGGGCGTACTCCTCGGGCCGGTAGCCGATCCCGGCCACCGTCACCAGCCGCCCGCCGCTCAGCAGGTCCAGTACGGCGATCTCCTCGGCCAGCCGCAGCGGCTCGTACAGCGGGCCGATGACCGCCGACACCGTCACCGCGATGGTCCGGGTCGCCCCGAACACCGCGCCGGCGAAGGCGAACGGCGACGGCAGCCAGTTGTCGGCGGCGCCGTGGTGCTCCTCGGTCTGCACGGTGCTGATCCCGTGCGCGTCCGCGTACGCGGCCATCTCCAGGGCGGCCCGGTAGCGGGCGGACAGGGCGGCGGGGGCGGCGCCGGGAGCGACGAGATTGAAACGGACGACCGTGACGGGCATGGGAAGTCCCCCTCCGGTGCGGTGTGGTGGAGGGGGACGGTAGCTGACGCAGTGTCAGATGGCCATGTGTCCGGCCGGTGCGAGAGCCGTCAGACGGTGACGGCCTCGGGCTCGTCCGCCGGCTCGCCGACCTCCGCCGGCTTCGTCACCGCCGGCTTCGGCAGGGCCAGGTACAGCGCGCCCGAGATCACGATCGTGGCGACCCAGCCGAGGCCGTACTCGCCGATGACGTTGTTCTTCGCGAGCGGGCCGGTGAACCAGTCCGAGGTCGTGAACATCAGGCCCGAGACCAGGCCGATCGCCCAGGCGGCCACGGCCGCGGGGGAGAAGCCGCCCTGGTACCAGTAGGCGCTGGTGCGGGTCGTGTCGGCCATGGCCGTGCCGTCGTACTCGGTGCGGCGCAGCATGTCCGCGCCGAAGACGCCGACCCAGGCGGAGAAGGCGACGGCCAGCAGCGACAGGAAGGCGATGAACGAGCCCATGAAGCTCGTCGCCACCAGCATCAGCACCCCGCCGAAGACCAGCGAGATCACCGCGTTCACGGAGACCGCCCAGTGCCGTGGCACCTTGAAGCCCAGCGTCTGCGCGGTGAAGCCCGCCGAGTACATCGACATCGAGTTGATCAGCAGCATGCCGATCAGCGCGATGAACAGGTACGGCACCGCGATCCACGTCGGCAGGATCTCGCCGAGGAAGGACACCGGGTCGGTGGCCGAGGCCAGGTCCGGCGTGGAGACCGCCATCACCGCGCCCATGAGGACCATTGGCAGTACGACGACTCCCGCGCCGCCGACCGCCGTACCCACGATCGCCTTCGAGGACGCCGTGCGCGGCAGGTAGCGGGTGAAGTCGGGCGCGGACGGGATCCAGCTGACACCGCCGGCCGCGATCATGCCGACACCGGTGATCACCGCGGCCGTGGAGCCGCCGCCCTGGTGCAGCACCTTCGACCAGTCCGTGTTCACGGCCAGATAGGCCAGGACCAGCACCGAGAAGACGCCGAACAGGTAGGTCGCGTACTTGTTGCACTTCTGCACGGCGTTGATGCCGAGCCCCGAGATCGCGAAGGTCGAGACGACGAACGCCAGCAGCATCACCATGTCGAGCACACTGTTCGCCTTCAGACCGAACAGCATGTCCAGGATGGTGAGCATCGCGTAGGCGCCGGTCACCGCGTTGATCGTCTCCCAGCCCCAGCGGGCGACCCAGATCAGCGAGCCGGGCAGCAGATTGCCGCGCTGCCCGAAGACCGCGCGCGACAGCGCCATGCCGGGCGCACCGCCCCGCTTGCCGGCGATGCCGATCAGCCCGACCAGGCCGTACGACACGACCGGCGCGGCCACCGCGACGACGAGCGCCTGCCAGATGTTCAGGTGGTACGCCACGACGAGGCTCGCGCCCATGGTCAGCAGCAGCACGCTGATGTTGGCGCCGACCCAGGTGGGGAACAGCTCACGGGTCTTCGCGGTCCGCTCGTGATCCGGGACCTGCTCGATGCCGCGGGTTTCGAGAGCGCCTTCGGTCTCGACGGTTTTGCTCATGAAAAAGGGGCCAGACGTGGGGGGACAGTGACGATCGGGACTCTACGCGCGTCAACCGAGTGGCCACCATCGTACTTTGCTCCGACTCCTCGCTTTAAGTGGCGTTTGTCTCTCAGAGGAAGCCACAAACAGCTTCTGGACGTACCCCATGGCGGATACTGGACGCGTTATGGAAACCGTCATCCTTGCTGTAGTCATCGCCGTGGTCGTGCTCGTCGCGCTCGGCGGGCTGGTCGTGGGCAGCCGGCGCAGGAAGCCGCTGCCTCCGCCGCCCCCGAAGACGCCCGACATCACCGCGCCCCCGGCCGAGCCGCATGTCGGCGACGAGGCCGAGACGCCGCGCGACGAACCGCGCCGGACGATCGAGGAGGTGGATCTTCCCGGCCCGGCACCGGTCGTCGTAGAGGAGCCTCCTGCCGTCGAGGCTCCCGGGATCGAGATCCCGGAGCCCACCGCGGGCCGGCTGGTCCGGCTGCGCGCCCGCCTGTCCCGCTCCCAGAACGCCCTCGGCAAGGGCCTGCTCACGCTGCTCTCGCGCGAGCACCTGGACGACGAGACCTGGGAGGAGATCGAGGACACGCTGCTCACCGCAGACGTCGGCGTGCAGCCCACCCAGGAGCTGGTCGAGGGCCTGCGCGAGCGCGTGAAGGTACTCGGCACCCGCACCCCCGAGGAGCTGCGCGGCCTGCTGCGCGAGGAGCTGCTCAAGCTGGTCGGCACCGACGTCGACCGTACGGTCAGGACCGAGCCCGAGGACCGCAAGCCCGGCATCGTGATGGTCGTCGGCGTCAACGGCACCGGTAAGACCACCACCACCGGCAAGCTCGCCCGGGTGCTCGTCGCCGACGGCCGCACGGTCGTGCTCGGCGCCGCCGACACCTTCCGCGCCGCCGCCGCCGACCAGCTGCAGACCTGGGGCGAGCGGGTCGGCGCCCACACCGTGCGCGGGCCCGAGGCCGGCGACCCCGCCTCCGTCGCCTTCGACGCGGTCAAGGAGGGCAAGGAGATGGGGGTCGACGTCGTCCTCATCGACACCGCCGGCCGCCTGCACACCAAGACCGGCCTCATGGACGAGCTCGGCAAGGTCAAGCGGGTCGTGGAGAAGCACGCGCCGCTCGACGAGGTGCTGCTCGTGCTGGACGCCACCACGGGGCAGAACGGCCTGGTGCAGGCCCGCGTCTTCGCCGAGGTCGTGGACATCACCGGCATCGTGCTGACGAAGCTGGACGGTACGGCCAAGGGCGGCATCGTCGTCGCGGTCCAGCGCGAGCTGGGCGTGCCGGTCAAGCTGGTCGGACTCGGCGAGGGCGCGGACGATCTGGCGCCGTTCGAGCCGGAGGCGTTCGTGGACGCGCTGATCGGTGACTGAGCGGTTACCGAAGCCGGTACCCGACGAGAAGCGCCCGCCCCGAACAGCCGGGGCGGGCGCCTCGCTCTTCTGGCCGCGCCGCGGAGGGCGTTTCGCTCTTCCGGGGGTGGCTACGTCCGTGTGCGGGACCGGTGTGCCACGTACGCCAGTGTCCCCAGCAGCAGCCGAGCCGCCGGAGGCCGTGTCGCCGAGTCCAGCGCGGGTGGGCGCAGCCAGCGCACGGGGCCCAGGCCGCCCCGGTCGGAGGGCGGCGCGGTGAGGTACGCGCCGGGGCCGAGGCCGCGCAGGTCCAGGGCCGAAGGGTCGTCCCAGCCCATGCGGTAGAGCAGCCGGGGGAGCTCGGCGGCGGCGCCGGGCGCGACGAAGAAGTGGGCGCGGCCGTCCGGGGTGGCGGTCACCGGCCCGAGGGGCAGGCCCATGCGCTCCAGGCGGACCAGGGCGCGGCGGCCGACGGCCTCGGAGACCTCGATCGTGTCGAACGCCCGACCCACCGGCAGCATCACCGCGGCGCCCGGGAACTCGGACCACGCCTTGCTCACCTCGTCCAGCGTGGCCCCGGCCGGCACCCGCGGTGCGAAGTCCAGCGGATGCGCGCCGGGCGCCGGGCAGTCCGCGTGCCCGCACGAGCAGGCGCCGCCCGCGGCCCGCGCGCCCGGCACCACGTCCCAGCCCCACAGCCCGGTGAACTCGGCGACGGTGGTGCACTCCGACGAACGGCCGCGCCGGCGCGTGCCGGAGCGGATCTCGCGAATGCCGCCGATCGTGAAGCCCATGCCCCCTCCAACGGGTCCTGCGCGCCGGTGGTTACGACACGGAACGAGACGGAAGCGGAACGTAACGCTACGGCTCCGCTTGCCCGTCCCGACGCCAAGCCAAGGCGGCGCCTTGAAGCGCAACGGGGTGGCACCCGGAGGGCTGCGCGCCCCCTCGTGCTTCACTCCGCCCACTTCCGGCCGTCCTATGTCAAGTGAATCGTGTGCGACTGTCCGTGAGTTCATTCGAAGGGGTGGCGAATGGTGGCGTTTCTGGGATCCCGGTGGCTGAGCGGGTGATCGTAGGATTACTGTGAGTGCGCGAGTCCGGCGGGCATATGCACCCATGGGTATGCCGGAGGCGAGTCGTCAGCTCGTTCGAAGGGTGAGAACCTCCGGACGAGAAGCCGTATTTACCGGCATTCTGATAGGGCTTGGCGCGCGGCGGTCCGCCCACCGGGGCGACCGAGGATCGCAACAGGGATGGGGGCGTTCCAGTGAGTGGCAACGGCGGTAGCGGGGCGAACGCCGACAAGCGTCCCAACGAGCTGCTCGGCTCGTGGTTCGTGCGCAGCGGCTGGTCCAAGGGCGAGCTGGCCCGCCAGGTGAACCGCCGGGCCCGCCAGATGGGCGCCAACCACATCTCCACGGACACCTCGCGCGTACGCCGGTGGCTGGACGGGGAGAATCCGCGGGAGCCGATTCCGCGCATCCTCTCCGAGCTGTTCTCCGAGCGCTTCGGCTGCGTGGTCTCCATCGAGGACCTCGGCCTGCGCGCCGCCCGCCAGTCACCCTCCGCGTCCGGAGTCGACCTGCCCTGGACCGCCCCGCAGACGGTCGCCCTGCTCAGCGAGTTCTCCCGCAGCGACCTGATGCTGGCCCGGCGCGGCTTCCTCGGCACCTCCCTGGCGCTGTCCGCCGGCCCGTCCCTCATCGAGCCCATGCAGCGCTGGCTCGTCCCGAGCCCCGCCTCCCCGGTCCTCGCCGAGCCCGAGCCGGTCCTCGACTCCCGCAGGCCCGGCCGGCTCTCCAGGCCCGAGCTGGACCTGCTGGAGTCCACCACGCGGATGTTCCGCCAGTGGGACGCCCAGTGCGGCGGCGGCCTGCGCCGCAAGGCGGTCGTCGGCCAGCTGCACGAGGTCACCGACCTGCTCCAGGAACCCCAGCCGGAGGCCACCACCCGCAAGCTCTTCAAGGTCGCCGCCGAGCTGGCCGAACTGGCCGGCTGGATGTCGTACGACGTCGGGCTCCAGCCCACCGCGCAGAAGTACTTCGTCCTCGCCCTGCACGCGGCCAAGGAGGCCGGCGACAAGCCGCTCGGCTCGTACATCCTCTCCAGCATGAGCCGCCAGATGATCCACCTCGGCCGGCCCGACGACGCGCTGGAGCTGATCCACCTCGCCCAGTACGGCAGCCGCGACTGCGCCAGCCCGCGCACCCAGTCCATGCTGTATGCGATGGAGGCCCGCGCCTACGCCAACATGGGCCAGCCCGGCAAGACCAAGCGCGCGGTCCGCATGGCCGAGGACACCTTCGCCGAGGCCGACGAGTGGGACGAGCCGGACCCCGACTGGATCCGCTTCTTCTCCGAGGCGGAGCTGTACGGCGAGAACTCCCACTCCTTCCGCGACCTCGCCTACGTCGCCGGACGCAGTCCCGCCTACGCCTCCCTGGCCGAGCCGCTCATGCAGCGCGCGGTGGAGCTGTTCGCCAGGGACAGCGAGCACCAGCGGTCGTACGCGCTCAACCTGATCGGCATGGCCACCGTGCATCTGCTCCAGCGCGAGCCGGAACAGAGCACGGCCTATGCCTGCCGCGCCATGGAAATCGCCAAGAAGGTCCGCTCCGAGCGTGTGAACACTCGTATTCGAAAGACGGTCGACACGGCCGTACGGGACTACGGCGATCTCGCCGCCGTCGTCGACCTCACCGACCAGCTCGCCGTCGACCTGCCGGAGACCGCCGAAGCGGTCTGAACCTCCGGCACCGTGCCCCGGCCGCGGCCGGTCCTCCCGAACTGCCCGACTCGGCTCCCCCGCGCCAGGTCATCGGAGAGGCCCGCCGCGGCCGGCCTGCGTCTCCGGCCGCATCCTCCGCGGAAGGTTGCGCCACGATAACGATCGGCGAGCCCGGAATCCGGCGGTTCATCCAGGCGTAACAAGCACGGCGCCCTTGTCACCCCGGCGAAACAACGAGGGGCTTCCACCGAAACCGCGCTGCGCCAGTCTCATGGCGCATAACCGGCCCACACCCCCCGACCCGCCGGACCGCTCAGGCACCGCCCGCACGGAGCCGTACCAACCGACGAGGAGACGCCGATGGCCCCAGCCATCACGCTTGCCGCGGAGGCACCCAAGCTGTCTGCCGCGAACACAGGCTTCATGCTCATCTGTTCCGCCCTGGTGCTGGTCATGACCCCGGGCCTGGCCTTCTTCTACGGAGGCATGGTCCGCGTCAAGAGCACCCTCAACATGCTGATGATGAGCTTCATCAGCATGGGCATCGTCACCATTCTGTGGGTGCTCTACGGCTTCTCCCTCGCCTTCGGTGAGCACAACGGCCTCATCGGCTGGAACTCCGACTGGTTCGGCCTCAGCAGGATCGGGCTGACGGATCTGTGGCCCGGCTACACCATCCCGGTCTTCGTCTTCATGGTCTTCCAGATGATGTTCGCCATCATCACCCCGGCCCTGATAAGCGGCGCCCTCGCGGACCGGGTGAAGTTCTCGGCCTGGTCGCTGTTCATCGCCCTGTGGGCCACGATCGTCTACGTCCCGGTCGCCCACTGGGTCTGGGGCGCCGACGGCTGGGCCTACAAGCTCGGGGTGATCGACTTCGCGGGTGGTACGGCGGTCCACATCAACGCGGGTGCGGCGGCCCTCGGTGTCATCCTCGTCATCGGCAAGCGCGTCGGCTTCAAGAAGGACCCGATGCGCCCGCACAGCCTCCCGCTGGTCATGCTCGGCGCGGGCCTGCTGTGGTTCGGCTGGTTCGGCTTCAACGCGGGCTCCTGGCTCGGCAACGACGACGGCGTCGGCGCGCTGATGTTCGTGAACACGCAGGTCGCCACCGGTGCCGCCATGCTGGCCTGGCTCGCCTACGAGAAGATCCGGCACGGCGCGTTCACCACCCTCGGTGCCGCCTCCGGCGCGGTCGCCGGTCTGGTCGCGATCACCCCGTCCGGAGGTGCGGTCTCCCCGCTCGGCGCGATCGCCGTCGGCGCCATCGCCGGTGTCGCCTGCGCCGCGGCCGTGGGCCTGAAGTTCAGGTTCGGCTACGACGACTCCCTGGACGTCGTCGGCGTCCACATGGTCGGCGGCATCATCGGCTCCCTGCTCATCGGCTTCTTCGCCACCGGCAAGGGCCAGTCCACCGCCACGGGCGTCTTCTACGGCGACCACAGCTGGACCCAGCTGTGGAAGCAGTGCGCCGGTGTCGGCGCGGTCCTCGCCTACTCCCTGGTCGTCTCCGCGGTCCTCGCCTTCCTGCTGGACAAGACGATCGGCATGCGGGTCACCGAGGACGAGGAGATCTCCGGCATCGACCAGGCCGAGCACGCCGAGACCGCCTACGACTTCAGCGGCGCCGGCGGCGGTGTCATCGGCTCCGTCGCCCACGCCCCCGCCCTGGCCGCCGCGCAGACCAAGAAGGTGGACGCATGAAGCTCATCACCGCCGTCGTCAAGCCCCACCGGCTGGACGAGATCAAGGAAGCCCTTCAGGCGTTCGGCGTCCACGGACTGACGGTCACCGAGGCCAGCGGTTACGGTCGGCAGCGGGGCCACACCGAGGTCTACCGCGGTGCCGAGTACACCGTCGACCTCGTCCCCAAGATCCGCATCGAGGTACTGGCCGAGGACGACGACGCCGAGCAGCTGGTCGAGGTCATCGTCAAGGCCGCCCGCACCGGCAAGATCGGTGACGGCAAGGTCTGGTCCCTGCCGGTCGAGACGGCCGTGCGGGTCCGCACCGGCGAGCGCGGTCCGGACGCGCTCTGACCACAACGGGTGAGAACGGGAGTGGCTGGGTGACGGGAACGGACGTGCGCACGGAAGCAGAGGACTCGGGACCCAGCGGTTACGCGGCGGCCCGGCTGCGCCTCCTCACCGAGGGGGCGCGGTCCGGGCCGCCGCGCCGCGCCGCCCTCGCGGAGCTGACCGACGACTGGCTCGCCGGACTGTTCTCCGCGGCGGCGGACGGGGTGCCCGGGGTCTCGCTCGTCGCCGTCGGCGGCTACGGCCGCGGCGAGCTGTCCCCGCGCAGCGACCTCGACCTCCTGCTGCTGCACGACGGCTCAGGCCCGGGCGCGGTCGCCGCCCTGGCCGACCGCCTCTGGTACCCCGTCTGGGACCTCGGCCTCGCCCTCGACCACTCCGTGCGCACCCCGGCGGAGGCCCGCAGGACGGCCGCGGAGGATGTGAAAGTCCAGCTCGGCCTCCTGGACGCCCGCCATCTCGCCGGTGACGCCGCCCTCACCGCGGGGCTGCGTACGGCCGTCCTCGCCGACTGGCGCAACCAGGCCCCCAAACGCCTCCCCGAACTGCGGGAACTCTGCGCCGAGCGCGCCGAACGGCAGGGCGAGCTGCGGTACCTGCTGGAACCCGACCTCAAGGAGGCCCGCGGCGGCCTGAGGGACGCCACCGCCCTGCGCGCCGTCGCCGCCTCCTGGCTCGCCGACGCCCCGCGCGAGGGCCTCGCGGACGCCCGCCGGCGCCTGCTCGACGTACGGGACGCGCTGCATCTGGCCACCGGGCGCGCGACCGACCGGCTCGCGCTGCAGGAGCAGGACCAGGTGGCGGCCGCGCTGGGGCTGCTGGACGCGGACACGCTGCTGCGGCAGGTCTACGAGGCGGCGGGGGTCATCTCGTACGCCAGTGACGTCACCTGGCGCGAGGTGGGGCGCGTGTTGCGTTCGCGCGCCGTCCGCCCGCGCCTGCGCGCCATGATGGGCGGGGGCAAGCCCGTGGCCGAGCGCTCCCCGCTCGCGGAGGGGGTGGTGGAGCAGGACGGCGAGGTGGTGCTCGCCCGTGCCGCGCGCCCGGAGCGCGACCCCGTGCTCCCCCTGCGCGCCGCGGCCGCCGCCGCGCAGGCCGGCCTCCCGCTCTCCCTGCACGCCGTACGGCGCATGGCCGCCACCGCACGCCCCCTGCCCACGCCCTGGCCCGCCGAGGCCCGCGAACAGCTGGTGACACTGCTCGGCTCCGGCCGCCCGACGGTGGACGTCTGGGAGGCGCTGGAGGCGGAGGGCCTGATCAGCCGCCTGCTGCCGGACTGGGAGCGGGTCCGCTTCCGCCCGCAGCGCAACGCCGTCCACCTCTGGACAGTCGACCGGCACCTGATCGAGACAGCCGTCCGCGCCTCCGAACTGACCCGCCGCGTCAGCCGGCCCGACCTGCTCCTCGTCGCCGCCCTGCTGCACGACATCGGCAAGGGCTGGCCCGGCGACCACTCGGTGGCCGGCGAGATCATCGCCAGGGACGTGGCCGCGCGGATCGGCTTCGACCCCGCGGACGTGGCCGTGCTGTCCCTGCTGGTCCGCCACCACCTGCTGCTCATCGAGACGGCCACCCGCCGCGACCTGGACGACCCGGCCACGCTACGCTCGGTCGCCGAGGCGGTCGGCAGCCAGAGCACCCTGGAGCTGCTGCACGCGCTGACCGAGGCCGACGCCCTCGCCACCGGACCGGCGGCCTGGTCCTCCTGGCGCGGCTCCCTCGTCGCCGACCTGGTCCGCCGCGTCTCCGCCGTGCTCGCCGGGGACGCCGCCGAGGAGCCGGAGCCCGCCGCGCCCACGGCCGAGCAGGAGCGGCTGGCGATCGAGGCGTACCGCACGGGAGGCCCGGTCCTCGCGCTGCGCGCCCAGCCGGAACCGGCCGCGGAGGAGGGCGGCTCCGGTGAACCCCTCGGCGTGGAGCTGCTCATCGCCGTACCCGACCAGCCCGCCGTGCTCCCGGCGGTCGCCGGCGTCCTCGCGGTCCACCGCCTCACGGTCCGTACGGCGGAACTCCGCGCCCTGCGACTGCCCGACGACGTCGAGGACGGCTCGGTCCTGCTGCTCAACTGGCGGGTGGCCGCCGAGTACGGCTCCCTGCCGCAGGCCACCCGGCTGCGCGCCGACCTCGTCCGCGCCCTCGACGGCACCCTGGACATCGCCGGCCGCCTGGCCGAACGGGACGCGGCCTACCCCCGCCGGCGCGGCTGGACCGCCCCGCCGCCCCGCGTGACGGTGGCCCCGGCCGCCTCCCGCCACGCCACGGTCATCGAGGTCCGCGCCCAGGACGCCCCGGGTCTGCTGCACCGCATCGGCATGGCGCTGGAGAAGGCGGCGGTGCGGGTGCGCAGCATGCACGTGAGCACCCTGGGCTCCAACGCCGTCGATGCGTTCTACGTCACCACCGGCACCGGCGCGCCACTGCCGGCGCAGGACGCGGCGGCAACGGCGAGGGCGCTGGAGGAGACCCTGCGGGCCTGACCCCGCGACCCGGTCGTGCTCGCCCGCGCCCACTCAAGGGGGCACGCGAGGACGAAGAGGTTGCGGGGCCGGATACCCTGGAAGACGCTCAGACTGCCCCCGACTCCGAGGACCGACGCCGCCGTGTTCGATACTCTCTCCGATCGCCTCTCAGCGACCTTCAAGAATCTGCGCGGCAAGGGGCGTCTGAGCGAGGCGGACATCGACGCCACCGCACGCGAGATCCGCATCGCGCTCCTCGAAGCCGACGTGGCCCTGCCGGTGGTCCGCACGTTCATCAAGAACGTCAAGGAGCGCGCACTCGGCGCCGAGGTCTCTCGCGCGCTGAACCCCGCCCAGCAGGTTCTGAAGATCGTCAACGACGAGCTCGTCACCATCCTCGGCGGCGAGACCCGGCGGCTGCGCTTCGCCAAGCAGCCGCCCACCGTGATCATGCTGGCGGGTCTGCAGGGTGCCGGTAAGACCACCCTCGCGGGCAAGCTCGGCCGCTGGCTGAAGGAGCAGGGCCACTCCCCGCTGCTCGTCGCCTGTGACCTCCAGCGCCCGAACGCGGTCAACCAGCTCAGCGTCGTCGCCGAGCGCGCGGGCGTCGCCGTCTACGCGCCCGAGCCGGGCAACGGCGTCGGCGACCCGGTGAAGGTCGCCAAGGACTCCATCGACTTCGCGAAGTCCAAGGTCCACGACATCGTGATCGTGGACACCGCCGGCCGCCTGGGCATCGACCAGGAGATGATGCAGCAGGCCGCGGACATCCGCGACGCGGTCTCCCCGGACGAGATCCTGTTCGTCGTCGACGCGATGATCGGCCAGGACGCGGTCAACACCGCCGAGGCCTTCCGCGACGGTGTCGGCTTCGACGGCGTGGTGCTCTCCAAGCTCGACGGTGACGCCCGCGGTGGTGCCGCCCTGTCGATCCGGCAGATCACCGGCAAGCCGATCATGTTCGCGTCGAACGGCGAGAAGCTGGACGACTTCGACGCCTTCCACCCGGACCGGATGGCCTCCCGCATCCTCGACCTGGGTGACCTGCTCACCCTGATCGAGCAGGCGGAGAAGACCTTCAGCCAGGAAGAGGCCGCCAAGATGGCCTCGAAGCTGGCGTCCAAGAAGGGCCAGGACTTCACCCTGGACGACTTCCTGGCCCAGATGGAGCAGGTCAGGAAGATGGGCTCCATCTCCAAGCTGCTCGGCATGCTGCCCGGCATGGGCCAGATCAAGGAACAGATCAACAACATCGACGAGCGCGACGTCGACCGCACCGCCGCGATCATCAAGTCGATGACCCCGGCCGAGCGCCAGGACCCGACGATCATCAACGGCTCCCGCCGCGCCCGTATCGCCAAGGGTTCCGGTGTCGAGGTCAGCGCGGTGAAGAACCTGGTCGAGCGGTTCTTCGACGCCCGCAAGATGATGTCGCGCATGGCGCAGGGCGGCGGTATGCCGGGCATGCCGGGTCTCCCGGGCATGGGCGGTGGCCCCGGCCGGCAGAAGAAGCAGCAGAAGAAGGCCAAGGGCAAGCAGCGCTCCGGCAACCCGATGAAGCGCAAGCAGCAGGAGCTGGAGGAGGCCGCCCGCCGGGCCGCCGCCGCCGAGGGCGGGAACGCCTTCGGGCTGCCCCAGCAGGGCGGCCAGGACTTCGAGCTGCCCGACGAGTTCAAGAAGTTCATGGGCTGAGTTCGTCTCTGGTTCCACCACTGCGCGTGCCAGGGGTTGGTCATTGTCGTACCGTCCGCATATGACCAACCCCGCGCCGCCACGCAAGTCGCCCGACCAGCCCTGGCGTACCGAGGGCGCCCCCGACGAGCCGCCGCAGCAGCCCGGCGGGCGCCGGATGCGCGGGGGCTGGTGGCGGCTGGTCGTCACCGCGCTGGTCGTGTACCTCGTCGCCAACCTGGTGTTGTCCTACTTCGACCAGGCCAACGAGCCGACGATCTCGTACACCGAGTTCAGCAGGCAGGTCAACGACGGCAACGTCGCCAAGATCTACGCCAAGGGCGACTCGATCCAGGGCCAGCTGCGCAAGCAGCGGAAGAAGCCCGAGGGCGGCGGGGACTACACCAAGTTCAACACCGAGCGCCCGTCCTTCGCGCACGACGACCTCTGGGCGAACCTGACCAAGCACAAGGTGACGGTCACCGCCGAGCCGGTCGTCCAGCACCGCAGCTTCCTGTCCAACCTGCTGATCTCGCTGGCGCCGATGCTGGTCATCGTCGCCCTGTGGATCTTCGTCGCGCGGCGGATGAGCGCGGGCCTCGGCGGCGCGGGCGGCATGCTGGGCCGCAAGGCCCCGCCGAAACCGGTCGAGCTGGTCCCGGGCGAGAAGCGCACCACCTTCGAGGACGTGGCCGGCATCGACGAGGTCGAGGGCGAGCTGAACGACGTCGTCGACTTCCTGAAGAACCCCGACGCCTACCGCCGTATGGGTGCCAAGATGCCCCGCGGGGTACTGCTCGCCGGACCGCCCGGCACCGGCAAGACGCTGCTCGCGCGCGCGGTCGCCGGTGAGGCGGGTGTGCCGTTCTTCTCCGCGTCCGCGTCCGAGTTCATCGAGATGATCGTGGGCGTGGGCGCCTCGCGCGTGCGGGAGCTGTTCGCGGAGGCCCGCAAGCTCGCCCCGTCGATCATCTTCATCGACGAGATCGACACCATCGGCCGGGCCCGCGGCGGCGGGGCGTCGATGGGCGGGCACGACGAGCGCGAGCAGACCCTGAACCAGATCCTCACCGAGATGGACGGCTTCTCCGGCTCGGAGGGCGTCATCGTCATCGCGGCCACCAACCGCGCCGACATCCTCGACCCGGCGCTGACCCGCCCCGGGCGCTTCGACCGGGTGGTCCAGGTCTCGCCCCCGGACCGCGGCGGCCGTGAGGCCATCCTGGAGATCCACACCCGCGACATCCCGCTCGCCGGGAACGTCGACCTCGCCCAGGTCGCCCGTACGACCCCGGGCATGACCGGCGCCGATCTGGCCAACCTCGCCAACGAGGCCGCGCTGCTCGCGGTGAAGCGGAAACAGGCGCAGGTGACCCAGTCCGACCTCTCCGACGCCCTGGAGAAGGTCCAGCTCGGCGCGGAGCGCCCGCTGGTGATGCCCGAGGAGGAGCGCCGGCGCACCGCGTACCACGAGAGCGGACACGCCCTGCTCGGCATGCTCCAGCCGGGCGCCGACCCGGTCCGCAAGATCACCATCGTGCCGCGCGGCCGCGCGCTCGGCGTCACCCTCTCCACGCCGGACGCCGACAAGTACGCGTACACCGAGGAGTACCTGCGCGGCCGGATCATCGGCGCCCTCGGCGGCATGGCGGCCGAGCAGGTCGTCTACGGCGTGATCACCACCGGCTCCGAGAGCGACCTGGAACAGGTCACCAGCATCGCGCGCGGGATGGTGTCCCGCTGGGGCATGAGCCGGGAGGTGGGCCGGCTCTCCGCCCTCCCCAACGACGCCCAGCAGGCCTACGGCCTCGCCGCCGCCCCGCAGACCCTCGACGTGATCGACGCCGAGATGCGCCGGATCGTCGACGAGTGCTACGAGGAGGCCTGCCGCAAACTCCGCGACCACCGCGGCCAGTTGGACGCTCTCGCCGAGGCGCTGCTGGCGAACGAGACGCTGGAGGAGGCGGACGCGTACCGGATCGCCGGGATCACCCGCCTGACCAAGGACGCCGACGCGTCCTAGGGTCTGTCGTCAAACTCCCGTCTGCCTGGCGGCAGACCCTAGGGCACCCGGGCGACGAGGTAGCGGAAGACGTTCGGCATCCACACGGTCCCGTCCGGGCGCCGGTGCGGGTGCAGGGCCTCCGTCAGCTCCTTGTCGACCTGTTTGGCGTCGGTGGCCGCGATCGCCGCGTCGAACAGGCCGGTCGACAGCAGCCCGCGTACCGCGCTGTCGACATCGGCGTACCCGAACGGGCAGGCCACCCGCCCCGAGCCGTCGGGCTTCAGCCCCGCCCGCTGGGCGACCTCCTCCAGGTCGTCCCGCCGGGCGGCCCGCCAGCTGCGCGCGCTGCGCAGGGGATCGGCCAGTTTCGTCGCCACCCGCAGCACCGAGGAGGTGGCGCAGCGCTCCGGCGGACCCCAGCCGGTCAGCACCACGGCGGCGCCGGGCGCGGCCAGCGGCAGCGCGTCCGCGAGCAGCGCGCCGAGCCCTTCCGAGTCGCCGGCGAGGCAGCCGATCGGCTCGAAGACGGTCACCAGGCCGTACCCGGCCGTCTGGGCTCCGGCCGCGTCACGGGCCGAGCCGTCGACGAGCCGCGCCGCCGCACGCGCGCGTGGTCGCCCTTTCCCGCCGTACGCGGCCGCGCCGCCGCTGCCGGCCCGCGAGGCGTCCGGCAGCAGCCGTTCGCGGGCGAGGGCGAGCCGCTCGGCGGAGGAGGTGTCGACCCCGGTGACCGTCGCCCCTCTGCCCGCCGCCAGCAGCAGCGCGAGCCCGGAACCGCAGCGCAGGCCCAGCAGCCGGGTGGCGTGGCCCACTTCGAGTCGTTCGTAGACGGCTTCGTAGAGCGGTACCAGCATCCGCTCCTGGATCTCGGACCAGTCACGCGCGCGTGCGCACAGGTCCACGCGGGGTGCGGAATCCGCGTGAAACGCGTGCTGCCGCACGAGCGTAGGTGTCATAGGTAAGCGCCCCAATCCGCCGACAGTTCGCCGCTGTGCCCGGTTGCGTGGCCCCCGTACCGTGCGCACGCACTTCCCACGTAAGTCAGGTAACTCCCGGCTCGCGGCCCCGTCCAGGGGGTGTGGGGTCCCGCTTGGGCTCCGGACGCGGGTGTGGCGAGATTTCACATCCCGGTCATCCGGAAGGCCATACGGTGTCCGCTTCCGGGGTACCGGCCGGTTCCGGGGCGCCGGACCCCCAGCGGTAACGTCACGGCCGTCACAGACGCTGACCGAGGTGAGGCATCGCGAGGAGAGCGGCCGAAACGTCTCTTGCGCGACCGCCGACCACAGCTGCACCGGGTCGTACATGCCGGGTCGTACGGCGGACTACGCACCAGCTTGGTATGAGCTGTGCGCCTTCTCCGCAGATCAGCGCACCCGCCCTCGTCCGGACGCATCAGCGGCAACTGACGGGTACGTGCAAATTATTTGAGATGACCCGGAATAGGAACACATTCGAGCTCCCGCTCGTTGTCATTACGTGAGCACGACACAGACACCACCTGTTCTCGCCGCAGAGCTGGCGCAGGCGTGGGCCGACATTCAGCGGTACCACCCCGAGCTGCCGGACCTCGCCGCGCCAGAGTCCCTGATCGGGGAGTCGTCGTCCGCGTGCGGTCACGAACTCTCCTTCGAGCGACTGCTCCATGAGGCAGTCCACGGCATCGCCGCCGCCCGTGGGATCCGCGACACCTCCCGCGCCGGCCGCTACCACAACCGCCGCTTCCTCGCGATCGCCGAGGAAATGGGCCTCGACCACCCCGAGGAGCCGCACCCGAGCAGCGGTTTCTCGCTGGTCACGCTCAACCCCGAGGCCAAGCGGCGCTACCGCCCGACCATGGAGCGGCTGCAGCGCGCTCTGAAGGCCCATACGGCGGCCACCTCGTCGGACACCACCCGCAGCTTCCGCGGCCCGGCCGCCCGGCACGGCTCCTCCGGCGGCGGCGTCCGCGTCAAGGCGGTCTGCGACTGCGGCCGCAACGTCCGCGTGGTCCCCTCGGTCCTGGCCCAGGCCCCCATCGTCTGCGGTGGCTGCGGCAAGCCGTTCAGGATCCCGGAGGTCGCGGGAGCGGCGTGACCGCGGGCCATGCGTACCGGCATCTCGTGGGTGCCGGAAGTGGTCCCACCCTCCGCGACCGGGCAGCGCACCCGACGTGACCTCACCTCCACGCCGGGTGCCTCCCAGCCATGCCCAAACGCACCTCACCCACCCTCGGCCAGAAGCGACCCGCGGGGTGTGGCACAATGGCTAGCTGTACTCGACAGCCGCACAGGACCCCTCTCTCCTCCGGCTGACGCGTCCATCGGGCACTCGGGTACCGCAACCCCACGCGGCATCTCGCCGTGCCCAACCACGTCAAATCCAGGAGAACCCACTCCCGTGGCAGTCAAGATCAAGCTGAAGCGTCTGGGCAAGATCCGTTCGCCTCACTACCGCATCGTCGTCGCCGACTCCCGTACCCGCCGTGACGGCCGGGCCATCGAGGAGATCGGCAAGTACCACCCGACCTACAACCCGTCGGTCATCGAGGTGGACGCCGAGCGCGTGGCGTACTGGCTGGGTGTCGGCGCGCAGCCGACCGAGCCCGTTCTCGCCATCCTGAAGAAGACCGGCGACTGGCAGAAGTTCAAGGGCGAGCCGGCTCCCGCGCCGCTGCTCGTCGCCGAGCCGAAGCCGGCCCGTCCGTCGTTCGAGGCTCTCGGCGGTGACGACGAGGGCAAGGGTGAGGCGATCACCCAGAAGAAGAAGGCTGAGAAGAAGGACGAGGCCGCGGCTGAGTCCGAGTCGACCGAGGCCTGAGCAGCATGCTCGAAGAGGCGCTTGAGCACCTCGTGAAGGGCATCGTCGACAACCCTGACGATGTGCAGGTCGCCTCGCGCAACCTGCGCCGCGGGCGCGTGCTCGAGGTCCGGGTCCACCCGGACGACCTCGGCAAGGTGATCGGCCGCAACGGCCGCACCGCGCGCGCCCTGCGCACCGTCGTGGGCGCCATCGGCGGTCGCGGTGTCCGCGTCGACCTCGTCGACGTGGATCACGTCCGCTGACGCATTCGCAGCACCGGCTCGGGCCGGGGAGGGCCTCCGGGCCGTCCCCGGCCCGCAGTCGTATGGCTGGTCGTATGACAGGAGATCAAGCACAGTGCAGCTGGTAGTCGCACGGATCGGCCGCGCCCACGGCATCAAGGGCGAGGTCACCGTCGAGGTACGTACCGACGAGCCGGAACTCAGGCTCGCGCCCGGCGCCGTACTGGCCACGGATCCCGCCTCCGCGGGACCGCTGACCATCGAGACGGGCCGGGTCCACAGCGGCCGTCTCCTCCTGCGCTTCGAGGGCGTCGCCGACCGCAACGCGGCCGAGGCCCTGCGCAACACCCTCCTGATCGCCGAGATCGACCCGGAGGAGCTGCCCGAGGGCGAGGACGAGTACTACGACCACCAGCTCATCGACCTCGACGTGGTCACCGAGGACGGCACGGAGGTCGGCCGGATCACGGAGATCTCGCACCTGCCCTCGCAGGACCTGTTCATCGTGGGGCGCCCGGACGGGACCGAGGTCATGATCCCCTTCGTGGAGGAGATCGTCACCGAGATCGACCTGGCGGAGCAGAAGGCGGTCATCGCCCCGCCGCCGGGCCTCATCGACGACCGCGCGGAGATCGACTCGTCGAGGGACGACGGCGCATGAGGCTCGATGTCGTCACGATCTTCCCCGAGTACCTGGAACCCCTGAACGTCTCCCTCGTCGGCAAGGCACGCGCGCGTGGGCAGCTGAACGTCCACGTGCACGACCTGCGGAACTGGACGTACGACCGCCACAACACGGTGGACGACACCCCGTACGGCGGCGGCCCCGGCATGGTCATGAAGACCGACCCCTGGGGCGACGCCCTGGACACGGTCCTCGCCGACGGCTACGAGTCCGGTGCCCAGGCCCCCGCGCTGATCGTCCCCACCCCCAGCGGCCGCCCCTTCACCCAGGAGCTGGCCGTCGAACTCTCCGAGCGCCCCTGGCTGATCTTCACGCCGGCCCGCTACGAGGGCATCGACCGGCGCGTGATGGACGAGTACGCGACCCGGATGCCCGTCTACGAGGTCTCCATCGGCGACTACGTGCTCGCCGGCGGCGAGGCGGCCGTCCTCGTCGTCACGGAGGCCGTCGCCCGGCTGCTGCCCGGTGTCCTCGGCAACGCCGAGTCCCACCGCGACGACTCCTTCGCGCCCGGCGCGATGGCGAGCCTCCTGGAGGGCCCCGTCTACACCAAGCCGCCCGTCTGGCGCGGCCGGGACATCCCGGACGTGCTGCTCAGCGGCCACCACGGGAAGATCGCCCGCTGGCGCCGCGACGAGGCGCTGCGGCGGACGACCGCCAACCGGCCCGACCTGATCGAGCGCTGCGACCCCAAGGCCTTCGACAAGAAGGACCGCGAGATGCTCTCCATTCTGGGCTGGGCGCCCGACCCCGACGGTGAGCCGTACGGCCGATTTTGGCGCCGGGCCGAGGGCGTGGAAGAATAGGGCGCTGTTGTGCGCCCGTCCGGCGTGCGCCCCTGCCACAGGGGGACACGACGCCCGTCCCGACCCGCACGGCAGACTTCCCGTACACCTAGTTTCCGTTGATGACCTGTGGCATCAGCGAAGAAAGCAGACGAAATGTCTCACCTGCTCGACTCCGTCGACGCCGCGTCGCTGCGCAGCGACATCCCGGCCTTCCGCCCGGGTGACACCGTCAACGTCCACGTCCGCGTCATCGAGGGCAACCGCTCCCGTGTGCAGCAGTTCAAGGGCGTCGTGATCCGTCGCCAGGGCTCCGGTGTCCGCGAGACCTTCACGGTCCGCAAGGTCTCGTTCTCCGTCGGCGTCGAGCGCACCTTCCCGGTGCACACCCCGATCGTCGAGAAGATCGAGCTGGTCACCCGTGGTGACGTGCGCCGCGCCAAGCTGTACTACCTCCGTGAGCTGCGCGGCAAGGCCGCGAAGATCAAGGAGAAGCGCGAGAGCTGAGCGCCTCCCCGGTGTCACGGCCCACACCGGGCTCACAGCGGAGCCGGATAGCATCTGGCTCCGATGGACACCGAAGCACAGCCGACGGAACGCGACCGCTCCTCCCACCCGGACTCCCCGGGGCCGGAGGAACGGTCGCGTTTCGCGTTGGTGGCACGGCTCGCCGACTGGCTGCCGGGCGGCCGGATCACCCTCACCCTCTTCGCCTGCCTGGCGTTTTTGCTGGTCCTCAACGCTTTCGTGGTCCAACCGTTCCAGATTCCGAGCGGATCCATGGAACAGGGTTTGAGGATCGGGGACCGCGTTCTCGTAAATAAGTTGGCGTACCGTTTCGGTGCCCAGCCGCGCCGCGGCGATGTGATCGTCTTCGACGGCACCGGGTATTTCGGGGACGCGGACTACGTCAAGCGCGTTGTCGGGGTGGGGGGAGACCATGTCGTCTGCTGCGACAAGAAGGGAAAGATCGAGGTGAACGGCCGCGCGGTCGACGAGTCGGCGTTCCTCTATCCGGGGGACAGCGCCTCCAGCGTGCCCTTCGACGTCGCCGTGCCCGCCGGCCGCCTGTTCGTCCTCGGCGACCACCGCAGCGACTCCAGCGACTCCCGGGACCATCTCGGCTCGCCCGGCGGCGGCATGATCCCGGTCGACGGCGTCATCGGCCGCGCCGACTGGATCCTGTGGCCGTACGCCCACTGGACGCACCTGACGCGGCCGTCCGCCTACGCGCGCGTGCCCGCCGCTTCGGCGGGGGGCGCCCATGGGTAGCCGCGGCAAGCGGCGCGGGGTGCCCAGCAGCCCCGCCGAGGAACTGCTGCCCACCGGCTCGCGCCGCGCCTCCGCGCCCGCCTCTGCGCCCGGCGGCGGCCGTACGCGCGCGGAGCGGCGGAAACTCCAGCGCAAGGTCAAGCGCAAGCGCCGGCGTTCAGCCGTCCGGGAGATCCCTCTCCTGGTCGGCGTGGCCGTCCTGATAGCGCTGGTCCTGAAGACCTTCCTCGTCCAGGCGTTCGTGATCCCGTCCGGCTCGATGGAGCAGACGATCCGGATCGGCGACCGCGTGCTGGTCGACAAGCTCACCCCGTGGTTCGGCTCCGAGCCGCAGCGCGGGGACGTCGTCGTCTTCCACGACCCGGGCGGCTGGCTGGCCGACGAGCACACGGCCAAGAAGCACGACCCGGTCGTCGTCAAGCAGCTCAAGGAAGGCCTCACCTTCATCGGCCTGCTGCCCTCCGACAACGAGAAAGACCTGATCAAGCGGGTCATCGGGGTTGGAGGCGACCACGTCAAGTGCTGTGACGCGCAAGGCCGGGTCACCGTCAACGGCGTACCGCTCACGGAAGGGGACTACCTCTACCCCGGCACGTCGCCCGCCGCCACCCCCTTCGACATCACCGTGCCCAAGGGCCGGCTGTGGGTGATGGGCGACCACCGGGAGGACTCCGCCGACTCCCGCGCCCACCAGAACACCCCCTACGGCGGCACGGTCTCCGAGGACTCCGTCGTCGGCCGGGCCGTCGTCATCGGCTGGCCGGTCGGCCACTGGACGCGTTTGCGCGAACCTAAAACCTTTGCAAGCGTCGCCGACTCCGTGTCGGGGGCGACTGCCGGTCCCCGGGTGTCGCATAGGGTTGCCCCCGAGAATCCGAACGGAATGACCCAACTCCCGACCCCTGCGGAACTCCCGCTCGTTATGGGAGTGGTGGGCCTGCGTCGTATGTGGGGCAGGCGGCGGCACAGAGTAAGGAGTTGGCGTGGGGGATGTGGCGGTTGGCGCACGGTCGGGGCACGACGGCGAGGAGCACCGCGGGCACCCCGTGGAAGCGAACGCCCCCGCACCGGACGGCACCATGACCTCAGAGAATGAACCAGCGGGCGGCGAGGGCACGCCGGAGCACGGGCAGCGGCCGACGACCGAGGGCGCGGGTGCGGGCGAGGCGGCCGGCCGGCCGAAGAAGCAGCCGCGCTCCTTCTGGCGGGAGCTGCCGATCCTCGTCGTCATCGCGCTGGTCCTGGCGCTGCTGATCAAGACCTTCCTGGTGCAGGCGTTCTCGATCCCGTCCGCCTCGATGCAGAACACCCTCCTGGTGGGTGACCGCGTCCTGGTCGACAAGCTCACCCCGTGGTTCGGCTCCGAGCCCGAGCGCGGCGAGGTCGTCGTCTTCCACGACCCGGACGACTGGCTGGCGGGCGAACCGGCGCCGACCCCGAACGCCGTGCAGCAGGTCCTCAGCTGGATCGGCCTGATGCCGTCCGCCAACGAGAAGGACCTCATCAAGCGCGTGATCGGCGTGGGCGGCGACACCGTCCAGTGCAAGGGCACCGGCCCGCTGCTGGTCAACGGCAAGGCGCTGAACGAGCCGTATGTGTACCCCGGCAACACGCCGTGCACCGATGACCAGATCGGCGGCCAGTTCAAGGTGAAGGTCCCCAAGGGCTACATCTGGGTGATGGGCGACCACCGCCAGAACTCCAAGGACTCCCGCTACAACCAGTCCGACAAGAACCACGGCATGGTTCCCGTCGACAAGGTCGTCGGCCGCGCGATCGTCAAGGCCTGGCCGATCAACCGCTGGGGCACCCTGCCGATCCCGGACACCTTCGACCAGCCCGGCATCGGGCAGCAGACCTCGGCGTCCGCCGCCCTGACGGTGGCCCCGCAGGGCGTGGCGATCGCGGCGGTGCTGCCGGTGGCGGTGTGGCGGCGCCGCAGGGCGGTGAAGGCCGGGCGCGGCTGAGCAGCCGGACCGGACGCCCCGGCGGACGGCCCGCCCGCCGAAGTCACCCGGGTGGGTGGGCAAGCCCGGGTACCGCCGGGTAGGGTCCGGGTCCATGACTGGTGAGAGCAGGAAGGGGCTCGGACAGCGCTTGTCCGGAGTCGCCGTGGCGCTGGGGCTGGTGCTGTTCCTCGGCGGGTTCGGCTGGGCGGCGGTGAGCTACCGTCCCTACACCGTGCCCACCAGCTCCATGACCCCCACGATCGACGCCGGTGACCGTGTGCTGGCGCAGAAGGTCGACGGCGGCGAGGTCAAGCGCGGTGACGTCGTCGTCTTCGAGGACAAGAGCTGGGTCACCGGCGCCAAGGTGGTCAAGCGCGTGGTCGCGGTCGGCGGCGACACCGTCTCCTGCTGCACCGACGGCAAGCTGACCGTCAACGGCAAGCAGATCGACGAACCGTATCTGCCCCAGGGCAGCCTCGCCGAGTTCAAGAACATCCCGACGGTGACCGTCCCCCGGGGCCGCCTGTTCCTCCTCGGCGACGAACGCCGGGGCTCCCTGGACTCCACGGCCCACCTCACCGACGCCGCCCGGGGCACGGTCTCCCGGGATGCCGTGACCGCCCGGGTGGACGCCGTCGTATGGCCCTGGAAGGGCCCGCTCAAGCGCCCCACCGGATTCGAGGCGCTCGGCACCCTCTCGCAGCCCGGCCCGCTCACCACGATCGAGCTGCTGATCGTCGTCGGCGCCGCCCTGGTCCTGGCCGGCGGAGCCTACGGCCCGATCGCGGGGCGCATGAGCAGTTCCCGCGCCCGTGCCGCCCGCCCGGAGACGGCCGGTGTCCGCTGAGCCCACGCGGACGGGCGAGGACGCCTGCGAGGCCGGCGCCCCGCGCAAGGTGGCCCGAGTGGTCCTCCTGGACCCCGAGGACCGCATCCTCCTCCTGCACGGCCATGAGCCGGACGACAAGGCCGACGACTGGTGGTTCACCCCCGGCGGCGGTCTGGAGGGCGCCGAGACGCGCGAGGAGGCCGCGCTCAGGGAACTCGCCGAGGAGACCGGCATCACCGATGTCGACCTCGGCCCGGTGCTGTGGCGGCGCAGATGCTCCTTCCCGTTCGCGGGCCGCCGCTGGGACCAGGATGAGTGGTACTACCTGGCCCGTACGACGCAGACGGCCACCGCGGCGCAGGGGCTCACGGAACTGGAGCGGCGCAGTGTCGCCGGAGCGCGCTGGTGGACGTGTCAGGAACTGACCCGGGCACATGAGACGGTGTATCCGACCAGACTCGCCGAGCTGCTGCGCACGCTGCTCGACGAGGGTCCCCCGGCCAGTCCTGTGACCCTCGACCCGGAAATCGTCTGAGGGCCCGTCGGACTGGCGCACAATGGGGGGATCGCACGGCTGAAGGGGAACATGCCATGAGCGCCGAGGACCTCGAAAAGTACGAGACCGAGATGGAGCTGAAGCTCTACCGGGAGTACCGAGATGTCGTCGGTCTGTTCAAATACGTGATCGAGACCGAACGGCGCTTCTATCTCACCAACGACTACGAGATGCAGGTGCACTCGGTCCAGGGCGAGGTGTTCTTCGAGGTGTCGATGGCCGATGCCTGGGTCTGGGACATGTACCGGCCGGCCCGCTTCGTGAAGCAGGTCCGGGTCCTCACGTTCAAGGACGTGAACATCGAGGAGCTGAACAAGAGCGACCTGGAGCTGCCGGGCGGGTGACGGGGTTTTCCACAACCGCCGAGTAGCGCACCAAGATCAACAACTGAGGCCGGGATGCGTGACCGTTGGCGCCGGAGGTGGTGCCGACATGAACAAGGCACGCAACGGACTCGGCAGGTACGGCGAAGACCTGGCCGCCCGGCGACTCGCCGGAGCCGGCATGACGATCCTGGAGCGCAACTGGCGTTCCGGCAGGTCCGGCGAGATCGACATCGTGGCCAGGGACGGAGATGTCCTGGTCGTCTGCGAGGTGAAGACCCGCAGGGGCGGCGGCTATGAACACCCGATGGCCGCGGTGACCCCGGAGAAGGCGGCCAGGCTGCGCGAGCTGGCCGAGCACTGGATCCAGGCCCATGGCGGAGCCCCGCCGGGCGGCGTCCGCATCGACCTGGTCGGCGTCCTGCTGCCGCACCGGGGCGCCCCGTCCGTCGAGCACGCGCGGGGGGTGGCCTGAGAATGGGATTCGCCCGCACGTGCTCCGTGGCCCTCGTCGGCGTCGAGGGAGTCGTCGTCGAGGTCCAGGCCGACCTGGAACCCGGCGTCGCCGCCTTCACCCTGGTCGGCCTGCCGGACAAGAGCCTGACGGAAAGCCGCGACAGGGTCAGGGCCGCGGTGGTGAACTCGGGCGCCGAGTGGCCGCAGAAGAAGCTCACCGTCGGACTCAGCCCCGCGTCGGTTCCCAAAGCCGGCTCCGGCTTCGATCTCGCCGTCGCCTGCGCGGTGCTCGGCGCCGCCGAACGGATCGATCCGCGCGTCCTCGCGGACATCGTCATGATCGGGGAACTGGGCCTGGACGGCCGGGTCCGGCCGGTCCGCGGCATCCTGCCCGCCGTCCTCGCCGCGGCCGACGCGGGCTACGAACAAGTGGTCGTACCCGAGTGCGCCGCCGCCGAGGCCTCGCTGGTCCCCGGAGTGTCCGTGCTCGGCGTCCGCAGTCTGCGGCAGCTCATCGCCGTCCTCACCGACGAGCCCGTCCCCGACGAGGAACCCGACGAGCACGGGCGCCCCGACCCCCTGCTGGCCGGGCTGCGCATGCCCGGCACGGGCGCGGCCACCGGCATGCACAGCGGCGGCGCCGCTCAGCACGACCATGATCACGACCTGGCGGACGTCGTCGGCCAGACCTCGGCCCGCACAGCCGTGGAAGTGGCCGCCGCCGGCGGACACCACCTGTTCCTGGAAGGGCCGCCCGGCGCGGGCAAGACCATGCTCGCCGAGCGGCTGCCCGCCGTCCTTCCCCGGCTCACCAGGGCGGAGTCACTGGAGGTCACGGCCGTGCACTCGGTGGCCGGACTGCTGCCGCCGGGCAAGCCGCTCATCGACGTCGCGCCCTACTGCGCCCCGCACCACTCGGCCACGATGCAGTCACTCGTCGGCGGGGGCCCCGGCATCGCCCGGCCCGGCGCGGTCTCCCTCGCCCACCGGGGCGTGCTGTTCCTGGACGAGGCGCCCGAGTTCCACAGCCAGACCCTCGACGCCCTGCGGCAGCCGCTGGAGTCCGGACACGTGGTGATCGCACGCAGCGCGGGCGTCGTCCGGTTCCCGGCACGCTTCCTCATGGTGCTGGCGGCCAACCCCTGCCCCTGCGGGCGCTTCTCGCAACGCGACTCCCTGTGCGAGTGCCCGCCGTCTGCCATCCGCCGCTACCAGTCCCGGCTCTCCGGTCCCCTGCTGGACCGGGTGGACCTGCGGGTCGAGGTCGACCCGGTCACGCGCGCCCAGCTCACCGAACCCGCGGCCCGCGGCGAGTCCACGGCGACCGTGGCCGAGCGGGTGCGGCAGGCCCGCGAGCGGGCGGCGGCCCGCCTGGCCGGAACCCCGTGGCTCACCAACAGCGAGGTGCCGGGGCGGGAGCTGCGCAGCCGCTACCACCCCGTCGCCGGTGCGATGGACGAGGCCGAGCGCAACCTGGAGCGAGGCGTGCTCACCGCCCGCGGGATCGACCGTGTCCTGCGCGTCGCCTGGACCGTCGCCGACCTCGTCGGGCACGACCGTCCGGACGCGACCGACGTCGCCCTGGCCCTGCAACTGCGCACCGGAGTCCCCCGAGGGGTGCCGATGGCCATCGGGGCACTGACATGACCACGGACGAGGACCCGGCAGACGAGCTGCTCGGGCGGGTCTTCCTCTGCCGGGTCGTGGAGCCGGGGGACGAGGTGGGCGGGCGGTGGGTCCGGGAGTTCGGGGTGGGGGAGGTGGTGCGGCGGCTGCGGGCGGGAAAGCGGGCCTTGCCGGGGGTGAGTGAGGTGCGGTGGGCCGGGCTGGCCGCGCGGGCCCGGCGGGCCGAGCCGGAGCGGGATCTCGCGGTGGCGCGGGCCGCCGGGGCGCGGTTCGTGGGCCCCCACGACGCGGAGTGGCCCCGGCAGCTCGACGATCTCGGGGACGCCCGCCCCATCGGGCTGTGGGTGCGCGGCCGGCCCAGTCTGCGGATGTGGGCGCTCAGATCGGTGGCCGTGGTCGGGGCACGCGCCTGCACCGAGTACGGCACCCATATGGCCGCCACCCTCGCCGCAGGACTCGCCGAGCGCGGCTGGGTCGTGATCTCGGGCGGCGCGTACGGCATCGACGGTGCCGCCCACCGGGGCGCCCTCGCCGCCCGCGGAGCCACCGCCGCCGTGCTGGCCTGCGGCGTCGACCGGCCCTACCCCCGCGGCCACGCCGCGCTCATCGGCCGGATCGCGGAACAGGGACTGGTGGTCGGTGAGTTGCCGCCGGGGGATCATCCGACGCCGAGCCGGTTCATCCTGCGCAACCGCGTCATCGCCGCGCTGACCAGGGGAACCGTGGTCGTGGAGGCCGCCGCCCGCAGCGGCTCGCTGGCCACCGCGCGGGCCGCGGGGCGCCTCGGACGGTTCACCATGGGCGTGCCCGGCCCCGTCACCAGCGCACTCTCCGCCGGTGTGCACGAACTGCTGCGCGGCGAGGCCACGCTGGTCACCGATGCCGCGGAAATCGTGGAACTCGTGGGTGACATGGGAGAGCTGGCACCGACCCGCCGGGGCCCCGTCCTCCCACGTGACCTGCTGGAACCCGCCGTCCGGGCCGTCCTCGCCGCCCTGCCGGGCAACCGCGCGGCCACCGTCGAGGAGATCGCGCTCGGCACGCCGACCACGCGGGACGAGGCGATCGCGAGGTTGTACGAACTCCGAGCACTTGGCTACGTCGAACGACACGGCGACGGCTGGAAGTTGACACGCCAGGCGGTGATGTCGGTCCGCACCGGTCACGGTCCGTGCTGACCGAACGTGTTCGGCCGTCCGGGGGAACCCCCGACGCCCTTGAAGTTTCCCGGAGTTGGCGCCCCGGCCGGTCACACAGAGCGAGCTGCGCCAGGCGCGCGCGAGACCGGCGGGAGCGCCCCGCGCACGGGTGGTGCCTCGTTGTTCGCACACCGCGACAGCTCAGTCACGCTACGCTCACGAAGGCGGCACCCAGATCCCGCCAACTCGACACCGGACCGACAGCTCACCCAGGCAGCCCACCTCACCCCAGCCCATCCCACCCCTTCCACTTCACAGCACTTCACAGCACTTCACGGCAGAACGGCACTAGGCGACGAATGCCCCAGCACACCTCCGGGTCCGACCGGGCGGCGATCCCCCCAGCCGCCCGCGACGGTGGCAGCGTGCGGCCGCCCGCTCCCTCGACGCTCGACGAGCTGTGGCGGTCGTACAAGGCGACGGGGGACGACCGGCTGCGGGAGCAGCTGATCCTGCACTACTCCCCGCTCGTGAAATACGTCGCGGGACGCGTGAGTGTCGGACTGCCGCCCAATGTGGAGCAGGCCGACTTCGTCTCCTCGGGTGTCTTCGGGCTGATCGACGCGATCGAGAAGTTCGACATCGACCGGGAGATCAAGTTCGAGACCTACGCGATCACCCGGATCCGGGGCGCGATGATCGACGAGCTGCGGGCGCTCGACTGGATCCCGCGGTCGGTGCGGCAGAAGGCGCGGAACGTGGAGCGGGCCTACGCCACCCTGGAGGCCCGGCTGCGGCGCACCCCGACCGAAGGCGAGGTCGCGGCGGAACTGGGCATGGAGGTCGATGAGCTGCATGCCGTGTTCAGCCAGCTGTCGCTGGCCAACGTGGTCGCGCTGGAGGAGCTGCTGCACGCCGGCAGCGAGGGCGGGGACCGGCTCAGCCTCATGGACACGCTGGAGGACACCGCCGCGGACAATCCGGTCGAGGTGGCCGAGGACCGGGAACTGCGGAGGTTTCTCGCGCGGGCGATCAACACGCTGCCCGAACGGGAGAAGACCGTGGTCACGCTGTACTACTACGAGGGGCTCACCCTCGCCGAGATCGGCAATGTGCTCGGAGTCACCGAGAGCCGGGTCAGCCAGATCCACACCAAGTCGGTGCTGCAGCTGCGGGCCAAGCTGGCGAGCTTCGGGCGTTGAGGCTCCCGTTCGGGTGGGGGCGTCCGTAAAGTGGTTGACGTGCCAAGGATTCGAGCGGCCTCCGTGGCCGAGCACCGGTCGATGCAGCGAGCCGCCCTGCTGGACGCGGCTCGCTCCCTCTTGTCCGAGGGCGGAACCGAAGCGCTGACCTTTCCCGCGCTGGCCGAGCGGACGGGGCTGGCGCGGTCATCCGTGTACGAGTACTTCCGGTCGCGGGCCGCCGTGGTCGAGGAGCTGTGCGAGGTCGACTTTCCGTTGTGGGCGGCCGAGGTGGCCGCCGCGATGGAGCGGGCCGAGTCCGCCGAGGGCAAGGTCGAGGCGTATGTGCGGCAGCAGCTGGCGCTGGTCGGGGACCGGCGGCACCGGGCGGTCGTCGCCATCTCCGCGAGTGAGCTGGACGCCGGGGCGCGGGAGAAGATCCGGGCGGCGCACGGGGAGCTGGTCGGGATGATCGCCGAGGCGCTCGGGCAGATGGGGCATGCGCAGCCTCGGCTGGCGGCGATGCTGCTGCAGGGGGTTGTGGACGCGGCGGTGCGGCGCGTTGAGCTCGGTGTCGCCGAGGATCCCTCCGTGGTGACGGATGCGGCCGTGGCGATGGTGCTGCGGGGTGTGCAGGGCTGACCCCGGCCGCCGCGCAAGCGCCCCGGGGGGACGCGGGAGCCGCGCGATCAGCCCCACCGGCCGCGGCCGGACAACGGCCTCGGTCACCCCGGCAGCGGTACCCCCAGCACCGGCAGCAGTCGCGGTGGCCCGCGGTGCAGCAGCCAGGGCGGTAGCAACGACAGCGGGTTCAGGTAGGCCTTCCCCCGCAGCAGGCCCCAGTGCACGCAGGCGGCGGCGCAGTGGGAGACCACCGGCTCCACCGTGCCCACCACCTCCCCGGCCCCCACCTCGTCCCCTTTCCGTACCGACGGAGTCACCGGCTCGTACGTCGTGCGGAGGTCCGTGCCCGTCAGGTCGACCGAGATCACCCCGCTCCCCGCCACCCGGCCCGCGAAGGAGACCCGGCCCGGGGCGACCGCGCGCACCGGGGACCCGGCCGGCGCCGACAGGTCCACGCCACGGTGTCCGGGGCCGTACACCGTCGCCGGAGGCTCCCAGCCGCGTAACACCAACGGGTGTACGCCCACCGGCCAGGTGCGCGCGACGGCCGGGACCGGGGGCGCGGGGGGCGTGGCGGGCGCCGGGGGAGGGGGATCCGCCCAGGCCAGCGGGGTGAGCACCGCCACCGGCAGGCCCAGTAGCAGAACCGCCCACACAGACACGTATCGCATCGCTCGTCGCATGCGACCACCGTGCCGCACCCCGCCGATCATGGCCGGAGCCTGTGGACCACCGCCCGGTTGTGGACAGCGGCGTCACCCGGTGCCCCGGCGGTCCCGTACACTTCTTCTGGCGATCCGGGTCACCGGGTCGACTTCGCACGCCCCGACACGGCGGCCGGCAACGGTCCCTGTCAGCGCCCCTCGGTCCCTCGCGGCAAGGCGCATCGCGGGCGTCAGGCGCGGCCGCCGTCCGGCGGGCGCGGCACAACCGAGAACAACAAGGAGAAACGGCCATGGCCGTCGTCACGATGCGGGAGCTGCTGGAGAGCGGCGTCCACTTCGGTCACCAGACCCGTCGCTGGAACCCGAAGATGAAGCGCTTCATCTTCACCGAGCGCAACGGCATCTACATCATCGACCTGCTCCAGTCGCTGTCGTACATCGACCGCGCCTACGAGTTCGTCAAGGAGACCGTCGCCCACGGCGGCACGGTCATGTTCGTCGGCACCAAGAAGCAGGCGCAGGAGGCCATCGCCGAGCAGGCCACCCGCGTCGGCATGCCCTACGTCAACCAGCGCTGGCTGGGCGGCATGCTCACCAACTTCTCGACCGTCTACAAGCGTCTGCAGCGCCTCAAGGAGCTGGAGCAGATCGACTTCGAGGACGTCGCCGCGTCCGGTCTGACCAAGAAGGAGCTTCTCGTGCTCTCGCGCGAGAAGGCCAAGCTGGAGAAGACCCTCGGTGGTATCCGCGAGATGCAGAAGGTGCCCAGCGCCGTCTGGATCGTGGACACCAAGAAGGAGCACATCGCCGTCGGCGAGGCCCGGAAGCTGAACATCCCGGTCGTCGCGATCCTCGACACCAACTGCGACCCCGACGAGGTCGACTACAAGATCCCGGGCAACGACGACGCGATCCGCTCCGTCACCCTGCTCACCCGTGTGATCGCCGACGCCGTCGCCGAGGGCCTCATCGCCCGTTCCGGCGTGGCCGCCGGTGACAAGGGCGAGAAGGCCGCGGGCGAGCCGCTCGCCGAGTGGGAGCGCGACCTGCTGGAGGGTGAGAAGAAGGACGAGGCGCCGGCCGCCGAGGCTGCCCCCGCTGCCGAGGCCGCTCCGGCCGAGGGCGAGCAGGCCGCCGAGGGCGAGCAGGCCTGACGCCGGTCCGTCAGCGTTCGACGGCGGGGGCGGTACCGCATCCCACCGCGCCTATGGCGCGGTGAAGTCCGCCCCCGCTGTTCACCCGTAGGTCGGCGCGCCGTACGCGGTCCGCGTTCACATGTGGAGCGCACTCCGTGCTGATCTGAAGATCTCCAGACTTCGAGAAAGACTCACAGACTCATGGCGAACTACACCGCCGCCGACGTCAAGAAGCTCCGTGAGCTCACCGGCGCCGGCATGATGGACTGCAAGAAGGCGCTGGACGAGGCCGAGGGCAACGTCGAGAAGGCCGTCGAGGCGCTGCGCATCAAGGGCCAGAAGGGCGTCGCCAAGCGCGAGGGCCGCTCCGCCGAGAACGGCGCCGTGGTCTCCATCATCGCCGACGACAACTCCTCCGGCGTCATCGTCGAGCTGAAGTGCGAGACGGACTTCGTCGCCAAGGGCGAGAAGTTCCAGGCCGTGGCCAACGCCATCGCCGAGCACGTCGCCAAGACGAACCCGGCCGACCTGGAGGCCCTGCTCGCCTCCGAGATCGAGGCCGGCAAGACCGTCCAGGCGTTCGTCGACGAGGCCAACGCCAACCTCGGCGAGAAGATCGTCCTGGACCGCTTCGCGCAGTTCTCCGACGGCTTCGTGCTCGCCTACATGCACCGCACCATGCCCGACCTGCCCCCGCAGATCGGTGTCCTGGTCGAGCTGGACAAGCCGAACGCCGAGGTCGCCAAGGGCGTCGCCCAGCACATCGCCGCCTTCGCGCCGAAGTACCTCTCCAAGGAGGACGTGCCGGCCGACGTCGTCGAGTCCGAGCGTCGTATCGCCGAGGAGACCACCCGCGCCGAGGGCAAGCCCGAGGCCGCGATCGCCAAGATCGTCGAGGGTCGCCTCAACGGCTTCTTCAAGGACGCCACGCTGCTCGGCCAGCCGTACGCGCTCGACAACAAGAAGTCGGTCCAGAAGGTGCTGGACGAGGCCGGTGTCACCCTGAAGCGCTTCTCGCGCATCAAGGTCGGCATCTGAGTCCGTACCGCGATCGACGCACGACCCACGGGGAGATTCCGGGAACAATCCCGGGAGGAATCCCGATAGGGTCGTAAGCAGTCGTCCGCGCACACCGCCACACCCCGGCGTGCGGCGGACGGCAGCAGATCTGACGAGGAGGCCATTGCCGCGCATGGGAGCGAAAAGCGACCCCACCGGCAATGGTCTTCTTCGTATGTGCAACACGTGAAAGAGGCGGGATCCCCATGACCACCAAGGCCCAGAAGAGCGACGACGGCAAAGTACGCGGCCGGTTTCTGCTGAAGCTGTCCGGAGAGGCCTTCTCCGGTGGCGGGGGCCTGGGCGTGGACCCGGACGTGGTGCACAAGATCGCCCGCGAGATCGCGGCCGTCGTCCGGGACGGCGCCGAGATCGCGGTCGTCATCGGCGGCGGCAACTTCTTCCGCGGCGCCGAACTCCAGCAGCGCGGCATGGACCGCGCCCGCTCCGACTACATGGGCATGCTCGGCACCGTGATGAACTGCCTCGCCCTCCAGGACTTCCTGGAGAAGGAGGGCATCGACAGCCGGGTGCAGACCGCCATCACCATGGGGCAGGTCGCCGAGCCGTACATCCCGCTGCGCGCCGTGCGCCACCTGGAGAAGGGCCGCGTGGTCATCTTCGGCGCCGGAATGGGCATGCCGTACTTCTCCACCGACACCACCGCCGCCCAGCGCGCCCTGGAGATCGACGCCGAGGCACTGCTCATGGGCAAGAACGGTGTGGACGGGGTCTACGACTCCGACCCCAAGACCAACCCGGACGCCGTCAAGTTCGACGCCCTCGGCTACGGCGAGGTCATCACCCGCGACCTCAAGGTCGCCGACGCCACCGCCATCACGCTGTGCCGCGACAACAAGCTCCCGATCCTCGTCTTCGAGCTTCTCGCGGAGGGCAATATCGCCCGCGCCGTCAAGGGTGAGAAGATCGGCACCCTGGTGGGTGACCAGGGCAGCCGGGACTGACCCGGGATCAACCCGGCCGGTGGTGCGCGGCCCCGTAAAGGGGCCGGACATCGGCCGGGGGATGGACAATGTCCTGCCGGTCGGGAACCGTGCAGGAAGAAGACGCGACGCAGCCGGCCGCCGACCGACTTCAGGAACCGCAGCCGGGCCTTACTCAAGACACGCAGGAGCAAGTGGTGATCGAAGAGACCCTCCTCGAAGCCGAGGAGAAGATGGAGAAGGCCGTCGTGGTCGCCAAGGAGGACTTCGCCGCGATCCGCACCGGCCGTGCGCACCCGGCGATGTTCAACAAGATCGTGGCCGACTACTACGGTGCCCCGACGCCGATCAACCAGCTGGCCTCGTTCTCCGTGCCGGAGCCGCGCATGGCGGTCGTGACGCCGTTCGACAAGAGCGCGCTGCGCAACATCGAGCAGGCGATCCGGGACTCCGACCTGGGCGTCAACCCCAGCAACGACGGCAACATCATCCGGGTGGTGTTCCCCGAGCTGACCGAGGAGCGCCGCCGCGAGTACATCAAGGTCGCCAAGGGCAAGGGCGAGGACGCGAAGGTCTCGATCCGCTCGGTGCGCCGCAAGGCCAAGGACGCCATCGACAAGCTGATCAAGGACGGCGAGGTCGGCGAGGACGAGGGCCGCCGTGCGGAGAAGGAGCTGGACGACACCACGGCGAAGTACGTCGCCCAGGTCGACGAGCTCCTCAAGCACAAGGAAGCGGAGCTGCTCGAAGTCTGATGAGCGACTCTTCCTGGGGGGCGCCGCCACCGGCGGGGCCGGCCCGCTACTGGGGGCCCACCGAGGGTGGGCCTGTCCAGGGGGCCGCCCCGGCGGGTCCCGCGTACGATGCGCCTGAGGCGCAGCACACTCGCCCCATGCCCATCGTGCCCGACGAATCCGCCCAGGGCGGAGCCGACAACCGGAGGGCCGCTCGGGTGAGCGGCTCCCTGTTCCAGGACGAGTTCCGCTCCGAGCCCGCCCCGACCCGGACCGTCCCGGCCGAGAACCAGAATCCGGAGCCCATGCCCGACGCCCACCAGCCGGCGCCAGCGCCGCAGAAGAAGAGCGCGGGCCGTGACCTCAGCGCGGCCATAGGGGTCGGCGTCGGGCTCGGGGTGGTCATCATCGCCTCCCTGTTCGTCTGGAAGCCCGCGTTCGTCGGCGTCATCGCGGTCGCCGTGGTCGTCGGCCTGTGGGAGCTGACCAGCAGGCTGCGGGAGCGCAAGGGCATCAAGGCTCCGCTGGTGCCGCTCGCGGTCGGCGGTGCGGCGATGGTCGTCGCCGGGTACGTCCGTGGCGCCGAGGGAGCATGGGTCGCCATGGCCCTCACGGCGCTGGCCGCCCTGGTCTGGCGCATGACGGAGTCGCCGGAGGGCTATCTCAAGGACGTCACGGCGGGCGTCTTCGCCGCCTTCTACGTGCCGTTCCTGGCCACGTTCGTCGCCATGATGCTGACGGCCGGGGACGGGCCGTGGCGCGTCCTGACCTTCCTCCTCCTGACGGTCGTCAGCGACACCGGCGCGTACGCGGTCGGCTGGCGGTTCGGCAGACACAAGCTGGCCCCGCGCATCAGCCCCGGCAAGACCCGCGAGGGCCTGCTCGGCGCGGTGCTGTTCGCGATGGTGGCGGGCGCGCTGTGCATGCAGTTCCTGATCGACCACGGCAGCTGGTGGCAGGGCCTGCTGCTGGGCCTCTCGGTCGCGGCCAGCGCCACGCTGGGCGACCTCGGCGAGTCCATGATCAAACGGGACCTGGGGATCAAGGACATGGGCACCCTGCTCCCCGGCCACGGCGGCATCATGGACCGCCTGGACTCCCTCCTGCCGACGGCCCCGGTGGTCTGGCTCCTGATGGTGCTGTTCGTCGGCTCCGCGTAGGACGTGCGTCTCACGCCGTACGGCTCACGGGCCCCCGTCCTGGTGCAGGGCGGGGGCCCGTCGCGTACGGCAGGGTCAGGGTCTTCGGACTCTCAGGCCGACGGCGTGGCGCGGATGGCAGCGATGTCGAACTGGAGGCGGACCTTCTCGCTCACCATGGAGCCGCCCTGGGCCAGCCTCGCGTCGTAGGAAAGGCCCCAGTCGGAGCGGTTGATGGTGGTGGTGCCGTCGAAGCCGACCCGCTCGTCACCGAACGCGTCCGTCACATGGCCGATGTAGGTCAGCTCCAGGACGACGGGCCGGGTGGTGTCCTTGATGGTGAGGTCGCCGGTCATGAGGTAGACGTCCTTGCCGGCGAGCCGCACGGCGGTGCTCGTGAAGGTCATCCGCGGGTACGTCGCCGAGTCCAGGAACTGGCGGCCGACCACATGGGCGTCGCGCTGCTCGACACCGGTGTCGACGCTGGCGGTGTACAGCACGATGTCGGCCCGGGAGCGGGCCGGGTCGCGTCCGTCGAAGTACAGACGGCTCTCGTACTCCGCGAAGGAGCCCCGCACCGTCGTCACCATCGCGTGCCGCACGGAGAACCCGATCCTGCTGTGCGCGGGATCGATCAGCCACTCGCCGGTGAGGCCCACCAGTCCGGGATCGGGCAGTACGGCGGTGGCTCTGGCCACCGGGGCGGCGGTCGTCGCGGGGGCGGGGGACGGCTGCGCGCGCCGCTGGAAGGAGGTGCGGCCGAAAAGGTTCATGGTTCATGTGGTTACGGCAGGCCAGGGGGCGGGACAAGGCCCGACCAGGAAACCCGACCGTTCGTCAGCAGAACTTCACAGCTCACCTCCCGCACCCGGGCCGTCACTCACGCACAGCGGGGCCACCCGTTTGGATCTGCGACACTGGTAAGGCCATGCCTAAGCCCGGAGAACTCACTTTCGTCGCCCCGCGCGGAGCCAAGAAGCCGCCGCGGCATCTCGCCGACCTCACGCCCGCCGAGCGCAAGGACGCGGTGGCCGAGATCGGTGAGAAGCCGTTCCGTGCCAAGCAGCTCTCGCAGCACTACTTCGCGCGGTACGCGCACGACCCGGAGCAGTGGACCGACATCCCCGCCGGGTCGCGCGACAGGCTGCGGGAAGCGCTGTTCCCGGAGCTGATGACCGTCGTACGGCATCTGTCCACCGACCAGGGGACGACCCGCAAGACGCTGTGGCGGCTGTTCGACGGCACCCTCGTCGAGTCCGTGCTGATGCGGTACCCCGACCGGGTCACCATGTGCATCAGCTCGCAGGCGGGGTGTGGGATGAACTGCCCGTTCTGCGCGACCGGGCAGGCGGGGCTGGACCGGAACCTGTCCACCGCCGAGATCGTCCACCAGATCGTCGACGGAATGCGGGCGCTGAGGGACGGGGAAGTGCCCGGGGGCCCTGCCCGGCTCTCCAACATCGTCTTCATGGGCATGGGTGAGCCGCTCGCCAACTACAAGCGCGTCGTGGGCGCGATCCGGGCGCTGACCGATCCCGCCCCGGACGGGCTGGGGCTGTCGCAGCGCGGGATCACCGTGTCCACCGTCGGGCTCGTGCCGGCCATCCACCGGTTCGCCGACGAGGGCTTCAAGTGCCGGCTCGCGATCTCCCTGCACGCCCCCGACGACGAACTGCGCGACACCCTCGTCCCCGTGAACACGCGGTGGAAGGTGCGCGAGGTGCTGGACGCCGGGTTCGAGTACGCCGAGAAGAGCGGGCGCCGGCTGTCCATCGAGTACGCGCTGATCCGGGACATCAACGACCAGGCGTGGCGCGGTGACCGGCTCGGCCGGCTGCTCAAGGGCAAGCCCGTGCACGTCAATCTCATTCCGCTGAACCCGACGCCGGGGTCGAAGTGGACCGCCTCCCGGCCGGAGGACGAGAAGGCGTTCGTGGAGGCCATCGCCGCGCATGGTGTGCCCGTCACCGTCCGGGACACCCGTGGTCAGGAGATCGACGGAGCCTGTGGTCAGCTGGCGGCCACCGAGCGGTAATCTGGCCGGGTCCACATATCTTCATATTCCGACAGGGGAGCGCCACAGCGCTGAGAGTGCGGCGGACAGGGCCGCAGACCCTCTGAACCTCGCCCAGGTCATTCTGGGTAGGGAGTTCGGTCATCACTCAAGCTGTTGCGCCCTGCCCGGGTCTCCCCAGCGGAGCCCGGGCAGGGCCGCGTCTCTTCCTGGCCAACCCCAGGAGGACATCCAGTGCAGAACAAGACCTTCGTGGCCGTGGCGGTCGGGCTCGGCCTGATCACGCTGTCCGCGTGCGGTTCCGGCGGCGGCACCACGTCGTCCGCGGACTCCAGGACGGTGACGCTCGTCAGCCACAACGCGTGGGCCGTGTCCAAGAGCGTGCTCAAGGACTTCGAGCGGCAGACCGGGTACAAGGTCCGCAACCTCCAGGACGGCGACGCCGGGCAGGCCGTCAACAAGGCCATCCTGACCAAGGACAACCCGCAGGGCGACGTCTTCTTCGGCGTCGACAACACGCTGCTGTCCCGCGCCCTCGACAACGGCCTCTTCCAGCCGTACACCGCCAAGGGCCTGGACAAGGTCGGTGCCCAGTACCAGCTCGACCGGGACAAGCACCGGGTCACGCCGGTCGACTACGGCGACATCTGCGTCAACTACGACAAGAAGTACTTCGCCGACCACCACCTCACCCCGCCCCAGTCCTTCGCCGACCTCACCAAGCCCGCGTACAAGAACCTCCTCGTCACCGAGAACGCCGCCACCTCCTCGCCCGGCCTCGGGTTCCTGCTCGGCAGCGCGGCCCAGTTCGGGGACAACGGCTGGCAGGGCTACTGGAAGAAGCTGAAGGCCAACGGCGTCAAGGTCGTCGACGGCTGGGACCAGGCCTACTACCAGGAGTTCTCGGGTTCGTCGCAGGGCAAGAAGGCCGGCGGTGACCGGCCGCTCGTCGTGTCGTACGCCTCCTCGCCGCCCGCCGAGGTGATCTACGCCAAGAAGCGGCCCAGCACCGCCCCGACCGGGGTGGCGTACGGCACCTGCTTCCGGCAGATCGAGTTCGCCGGACTGCTCGGCAACGCGAAGAACCCCAAGGGCGCCAAGGCGTTCATCGACTTCCTGGTCTCCAGGGAGTTCCAGGAGGACATGCCGCTGAACATGTACGTCTACCCGGTGGTGCAGGGCGCGAAGGTCCCCGCCGAGTTCACCGAGTACGGCAAGGCCGCCCCGCATCCCGAGAGCATGGCGCCCGGCAAGATCGCCGCCAACCGTGACCAGTGGGTCAAGTCGTGGACCTCGCTCGTAGTGAAGTAGTCCCCCGCACGAGGGACTGGCGCGGGAGCGCGGCGCGGCTCGGGCTCATGGCCCTGCCCGTCGCGTTCTTCGCGCTGTTCTTCGCCTGGCCCGTCGCCGCGATCGTCGCGCGCGGGCTGAAGGCGGACGGCGCCTGGCGGTTCGGCCGGCTCGCGGACGTGGTCACGCAGCCGGACATCCGGCAGGTGCTGTGGTTCACCACCTGGCAGGCGCTCGCCTCCACGGCCCTCACCCTGCTGTTCGCGCTGCCGGCCGCGTATGTCTTCGCCCGCCTGGACTTTCCGGGCAAGCAGCTGCTGCGGGCCGTGGTCACGGTGCCGTTCGTGCTGCCGACCGTCGTCGCCGGCAGCGCGTTCCTCGCCCTCGTCGGGCACGGCGGGCTGCTGGACGAGCTGTGGGGCGTACGGCTGGACACCACGGTGTGGGCGATCCTGCTGGCCCACGTCTTCTTCAACTACGCGGTCGTCGTACGGACCGTCGGCGGGCTGTGGTCCCAGCTCGACCCCCGGCAGGAGGAGGCGGCCCGGATGCTGGGCGCGTCCGGGTGGCACGCCTGGCGGAAGGTGACGCTGCCCGCGCTCGCGCCCGCCGTGGCCGCCGCCGCGCTGATGGTGTTCCTGTTCACCTTCACCTCCTTCGGCGTCGTCCAGATCCTGGGCGGCCCGACCTTCTCCACCATCGAAGTGGAGATCTACCGGCAGACCTCCGAGTTCTTCGATCTCTCCACGGCCGCCGTCCTCACGCTCGTCCAGTTCGCCGCCGTCGGCGCGATCCTCGTCGTGCACGCCTGGACGGTACGGCGCCGGGAGGCCGCCCTGCGGCTCGTCGACCCGAAGGCGACCGCCCGCCGGCCGCGCGGCGCCGGGCAGTGGGCGCTGCTCGCCGGCGTCCTCGCCACCATCGCGCTGCTCCTGGTGCTGCCGCTCGCCGTCCTCGTCCAGCGCTCCCTGGACGCGCCGGGCTTCGGCTACTACCGGGCGCTCACGAACGCCGACGGCGGTACGTTCCTGGTGGCGCCGGTGCACGCGGTGTGGACGTCGCTGCAGTACGCCGTCGCCGCCACCGCCGTCGCCGTCCTGATCGGAGGTCTCGCCGCCGCCGCGCTGGCCCGCAGGGATGCCGGGCGGCTGGTGCGCGGCTTCGACGCGCTGCTGATGCTGCCGCTCGGCGTGTCCGCCGTGACCGTGGGCTTCGGTTTCCTGATCGCCCTCGACAAGCCGCCGCTGGACCTCAGACAGTCCTGGATGCTCGTCCCGCTCGCCCAGGCGCTGGTCGGCGCCCCCTTCGTCGTACGGACCATGCTGCCGGTGCTGCGCGCGGTGGACGTACGGCTGCGGGAGGCCGCCGCGGTGCTCGGGGCCTCGCCGTGGCGGGTGTGGCGGGAGGTGGACCTGCCGCTGGTGCGACGGGCGCTGCTGGTCGCGGCCGGGTTCGCGTTCGCCGTCTCGCTCGGCGAGTTCGGGGCGACGGTGTTCATCGCCCGGCCCGACAACCCGACCCTCCCGGTCGCCGTGGCCCGGCTGCTCAGCCGCCCCGGAGACCTCAACTACGGCCAGGCGATGGCCCTTTCGACGATTCTGATGGTGGTGTGCGCCGCCGCGCTGCTGGTTCTGGAGCGGCTGCGCACCGACCGGACGGGGGAGTTCTAGATGCTGCTGAGCCCGAGGGGGGAGTTCTGATGCCGCTGACCGGACGGGTGGGTGCCCGATGCTGCTGAGCCTCGATGCCGCGACCGTCCGCTTCGGCGGGCGGGCCGTGCTCGACGCGGTCGACCTGGACGTCGCCGAGCACGAGGTGGTGTGTGTGCTGGGCCCCAGCGGCAGCGGCAAGTCGACCCTGCTGCGCGTGGTCGCCGGGCTCCAGCCCCTCTCCGGCGGACGGGTGCTGCTCGACGGCCGTGACCAGTCGGGCGTGCCCGCGCACAAGCGGGGTGTCGGCCTGATGTTCCAGGACCACCAGCTCTTCCCGCAGCGGGACGTCGGCGCGAACGTGGCCTTCGGGCCGCGCATGCACGGCGTGGCGAAGCGTGAACGGGACGCCGGGGTGGGCGAGTTGCTGGAGCTGGTCGGGCTGCCCGGGGCCGCCCGGCGGGCCGTGGCCTCGCTGTCCGGCGGTGAGCAGCAGCGCGTGGCCCTGGCCCGGGCGCTCGCGCCCCGGCCCCGGCTGCTCATGCTGGACGAGCCGCTCGGCCAGCTCGACCGCTCGCTCAGGGAGCGGCTGGTGGTCGAACTGCGGGAGCTGTTCGGCCGGTTGGGCACCACGGTGCTCGCCGTGACCCACGACCAGGGCGAGGCGTTCGCGCTGGCCGACCGGGTGGTGGTGATGCGGGACGGGCGGATCGCGCAGTCCGGCACGCCGCTTGAGGTGTGGCAGCGGCCCGCCGACGCGTTCGTGGCCCGCTTCCTCGGCTTCGACAACGTGGTCCCGGCGACCGTCGCGGGGACGGCCGCCGACAGCCCCTGGGGCAAGCTGCCGGTGCCCGAGGGCTCCCCGCAGGGCGCCCGCAGCCTGCTGGTCCGGCCCGCCGGGGTACGGCTCGTGGCGCCCGACACCGGTCTGCCCTGCGCGGTGACCGCCCGCACCTTCAAGGGCACCCATGTCGCCGTCCACCTCCAGCCCGAGGACGGGCCGCGCCTGGAGGCGGCCTGCGCGCTGCGGGAGGCGCCGGAGGTCGGGGACGCGGTGGGCGTGGAGTTCGACGCGGCCGAAACCGTCGTGCTCGGCTCGTCATCGGAGGCCTAGGGTGAAGGCATGACTGTGCTCTCCCATGATCGCTACTGCGATGAGATCTCCCGTCAGACCGAGCAGTTGAGGGCCGTGGTGGCCTCCGGTGCCGATCTGTCCGCGACCGTGCCGACCTGCCCCGACTGGTCGCTGGAAGACCTCGTACGGCATATGGGCGGCGCCCTGCGGTGGGTGGAGACCCTGGTGCGCACCCGGGCTCAGGAGAGGGTCCCCTACGACCAGGTGCCGCTCGGTGCCGGGCCCGAGGAGCGGGGCGACGCGGCGGCGCTCGACAAGTGGCTGGCCCGGTCCGGCGAGCTGGTCGTCGCGACCCTGCGCGAGGCCGGGCCGGACACCGCGGTGTGGAGCTTCGTCCCGGAGCGGTCCGTCTCCGGGTTCTGGGCCCGCCGGATGACCCATGAGATCACCGTCCACCGGGCCGACGCGGCCCTCGCCGCCGGGCTCGGCTACGAACTGTCACCTGAGGTCGCCGTCGACACGATGGACGAGTGGCTGGACTTCGGCGTCTTCCTCCAGCGGGTCCGGGGCCATGAAGAGGCTTTGCGCCTGGACGGCCCCACCCGCTCCATCCACCTCCATGCCACCGACGCCGACCCGGCGCTGAACGCCGAGTGGCTGGTGGAGTTCGGCGCGGAGGGCGTGCGCTGGCGGCGCGGCCACGAGAAGGCCACGGTCGCGCTGCGCGGCCCGCTCACCTCCGTGCTGCTGGCCTTCTACCGGCGGCTGCCGCTGGACGGCCCCGGCCTCGAAGTCCTCGGCGAGCGCGAGGTGCTGGAGTCCTGGCTTCAGCGGGCGACCTTCGGCTGAGCCGGACGGAGAGACGACCGCGGCCCGTCCCCTGGGGACAGGAGGACGGGCCGCGGCGGTGTACGGAGGGCGAGGCGTCAGCCGTTGCCGCGCGTTCCACGACGGCGCATGCCGAAGAAGACCGCGGCACCGCCGACGACGACCAGCGCGCCCGCGATGCCGGCGATCAGGCCGGTGTTGGAGCTGGCACCGGTCTCGGCGAGGTTCGAGTCACCGGCTGCCGGGGACGGCGCGTTGCTCGGCACGGACGCCGGGGCGGAGCTGGACTCGGAGGCCGACGGAGTCGGGGTCGCCGACTCGGCCGGGGCGGACTTCGACGGGGTCGGCTTCGGCGTCCCGGCCGGCGGCGTCGGGGTCGGGCTCGCGCTCTTGCAGGCGGTGGACGGGGTCACCAGGTCGGGCTGGATGTCCTCGTCCACGCTCTTGTTGGCGGCCGTGACGTGCACGCGGTACGTCGCGCTCGGCTTCCAGTCGTCCGGGAAGCTGACCGGAGTGCCCAGAGCCGAGCCCTTGACCTTCTGCTCGCCCACCTTGGTCTCGACGCCACCGTTGTTCTTGAGGAACACCGAGATGGTGGCGGGGGTACGGGAGACGTCGGTGTCGGTGACGACGATGACGCCCTTGTCGCCGTCGCACTTGGCTTCGGCCTTGAAGTCACTGATGGTGCACGCGAGCGCGGAGCTGGACAGACCCAGCACCACGGCGGCCGAGGCGGAGGCGACACCCAGGATGCGCACGGAACGGCGTGCACTGCGGCGAGTTATGGACACGTTTGTCCTTTACAGGTGCAACTGCGGGGGGCTGTGAGGGAGTTGGAGCTACAGACGAGGTGAGGCCCCAGCACCCCCAGGAGGCTCACAGGTCTATAAGCGCTCCGTAAGCAGTGTCAATGCATATGCCGCCCAGGGCAGTTGGCTTTACCCGCTTATTAATCGCCGCTACGTTTGATCCCGGTTCAGCCCTGGCCCTCGACCGCGGCCGGGTCCATCCACATGACCTCCCAGGTGTGGCCGTCGAGGTCGTCGAAGGCGCGGCCGTACATGAACCCGTGGTCCTGGGTCGGGCCGCTCGCCGTGCCGCCCGCCGCGATCGCCTTGTCGACCAGCTCGTCGACCTTCTCGCGGCTCTCGGCGCTCAGACAGACCAGCACCTCGCTGGTCGTGGTCGCGTCGGCGATCTCCTTCTTGGTGAAGGTCGCGTAGAACGGCTTGGTGAGCAGCATCACGAAGATCGTGTCGCTGATCACCACGGAGGCGGCCTTCTCATCGCTGAACTGCGGGTTGATCGTGTAGCCGAGCTCCGTGAAGAACTTCTTCGAGGCGTCGAGGTCGTTCACGGGCAGGTTCACGAAGATCATCTGCTGGGACATGAGGTTCTCGCTTCCGTGGTTCGCGCGTGGGGTTCAGCGTGTTCGGAGGGGTAGACCCCGTGCCCCGGCGGAACTCATCGGCCGCAGGAGATTTTTTTGCGGCGGGCCGCTCAGCGGGTCACGGGGAGCGCCGCCAGGGCGGCGACGCCGAGCGTGAGCGGGCCGAAGACCGCCAGCAGGGCCGCCGCGCGGAGGGCCGCGGCCGCGCGCAGCATCGAGGCCGGAGCGCCGAGGCGGAGCAGCGCGGCGGTCGTGCCGGCCCGGCACTGGCGGGTCTCCACGGCCGCGGTGAGGAGGGTGGCGACCGCGCAGCCGGCGACGAACAGGGTGCCGAAGGTGGTCAGGGGGCCGAACGCCGGCGCCGAGCCGGTGGCCGGGGTGGTCCCGGCGAGGCCGGCGGCGGCGACCGCGCAGACGACGCCCAGGGGGCGGCCGATGCGGGTGGCCTCCGTCATGAGGACCCGGCCGGCCAGGAGGCGGAGGGCGCCGGGGCGGGTGGACTGGAGGAGGCGGCCGCACAGGTGGGTGAGGCCGGGGGAGGCGAGGACGAGGCCGGTCGCGGTGAGGAGCCAGCCAGTGAGCACGGCGAGGGCCGACCGGTCGGCGTACGCCTGGGCGGTCAGGCCGGTGGCGAGCAGGGCGACGCCCCACGGGAAGCCGGCGGGCGCGTCCCTGGGGGGCTGTGTGCCGAGGTCGGTCCAGTCCGGGTCCGGGGGCTCGGGGCCGGTCGCGCCGACCGGCGCCGGCGGGGTGCCGGCCGGCGCGGGGGCGGGAGCCGCCCCGGCGGCACGACGGCCCGCGGGCCGAGCACCGGGGCGCTCGCCGTCGCCTGCGTTCCGCCGGCCGAACCGTCCGCCGAACCGTGCGTACGAGCCGAACGTCTCCCGGGCCATCGAGCCGTACGCCCCGAAGCGGCCGTACCGGTGGTGGGCCGGGGTGGCGGGGTGCGGGTCCTGCGGGCGCAGGGCCAGGGCCACCGTCGCCGACGCGAGGGCGGGGGGCAGCGCCAGCAGGGTCAGGGTCGCGGGGGCGGGGAGCGGCCGTTCCGCCGCCAGGACGTCCGCCGCGGCGCCGTCGAAGGGCAGGCCCGTCAGGTCGCCGCGCAGGTGGAGGAAGGCCAGCAGCGCCAGCAGCGAGCCCAGGGCGCAGGACAGGGCCGTCGTCAGGGCGGAGACGGCCATCAGGCGCCCCGGGCCGAGGCCCACCGCGGACAGGCCGGGGCGTGGCCGGGTGCCGGGGTCGGTGCGGGCGACGGCGAGCGCCAGGTACACCGTGGCGGCGAGCGGTACCGCGCACCAGGCCAGGCGCAGCGTGGCGGCGTCCGCGGACTCGGGGTGGTTCAGGGCGTAGCCGAGGCAGGACAGGAGCAGGAAGCCGGTGCCCGCCGAGGCCGCGGCCACCAGCAGACGGCGCAGCTGGACGGCGGGGCGTCCCGCACGGCTCAGACGGAGAGCGACCACGCGGCGCGGCCCTCCGTGTCGGGTGCCTCCGGCAGGTGTACGGTGCGCACGCTGCGGCCGTCCAGCAGGCCCACGGCGCGGTCGGCGAGGGCGGCGGTCTCGGGGTCGTGCGTGGCGAGGACCACGGTGATGCCGTGCGAGCGGGCGGCCGAGATGAGGGTGCGCAGGGCCTGGATGCGGTCGGCGCGGTGCAGCGGCGCCGTCGGCTCGTCGGCGAACAGGATCATGGGGGCCGCGGCCAGCGCCCGGGCGATCGAGACCCGCTGGCGTTCGGCCTGGTGGAGTGCGTGCGGGCGGTTGCGGGCCTTCTCCCCCACGTCGAGCCGTTCCAGCCACTCCAGGGCGGCGACCTTGGCCCTGCGGCGGCCGGCACCGCGCAGCATCAGCGGGAGCGCGACGTTCTCCCAGGCGTTCAGCTCGGGGACCAGGACGGGCGCGGAGTCGATCCAGCCGAAGCGGTCCCGGCGCAGCCGCTCCCGGCGCATCGGGCCGAGGGTGTGCAGGGGCGTGCTGTTGAACCACACCTCGCCGTGCCGCACCGGCAGCAGACCGGACAGACAGCGCAGCAGAGTGGTCTTGCCGCTGCCCCGCGGGCCGGTGACGGCGACGATCTCGCCCTCGCGCACGGCGAGCGCGACCCCGGCGAGCCCCGGCGACCCGTCCGGGTACCTGAAGTGCAGCGAGCGTGCCCAGAGCACGTCGTTGTCCGGCGGGGCCTCCATGCGCGTACACCTCGGTTCCTGATCCGTTTTCCCTGCCTCGGTCCCTCGTGCGGGGGAACGAAGGCTGGGCCGATCGGTCACTGGAACGCTAGGACAGGTCCCCTGCGGCAGCCCGGACAGCACACGGCCCCGGGCCGCCGTTCCCACTCGAACGGAGGCACCGGGGCCGGTTTCGATCAGCCGATCGGATGATCGGACCTCCCGGGGGAGGCTCAGAGCTTCGTCCACGCCTCCGTGAGGGTGGCGCGCAGGATCTGCTCGATCTCGTCGAAGGTCTCCTGGTTGGAGATCAGCGGCGGGGCGAGCTGGATGACCGGGTCGCCGCGGTCGTCGGCACGGCAGTACAGGCCGTTGTCGAACAGTGCCTTGGAGAGGAAGCCGTACAGGACCCGCTCGGTCTCCTCGTCGTTGAAGGACTCCTTGGTGTGCTTGTCCTTCACCAGCTCGATGCCGTAGAAGAAGCCGTTGCCGCGGACGTCGCCGACGATCGGCAGGTCGTGCAGCTTCTGCAGGGTCTGCAGGAAGGCGCCCTCGTTGTCGAGCACGTGCTGGTTGAGGTTCTCGCGCTCGAACAGGTCGAGGTTGGCGAGGCCCACCGCGGCCGACACGGGGTGGCCGCCGAAGGTGTAGCCGTGCAGGAAGGTGTTGTCGCCCTTGTAGAACGGCTCGGCGAGCCTGTCCGAGACGATGCAGGCGCCGATCGGGGAGTAGCCCGAGGTCATGCCCTTGGCGCAGGTGATCATGTCCGGGACGTAGCCGAACTTGTCGCAGGCGAACATCGTGCCCAGGCGGCCGAAGGCGCAGATGACCTCGTCGGAGACGAGCAGCACGTCGTACTGGTCGCAGATCTCGCGCACGCGCTGGAAGTAGCCGGGCGGCGGCGGGAAGCAGCCGCCGGCGTTCTGCACCGGCTCCAGGAAGACCGCGGCGACGGTGTCCGGGCCCTCGAAGAGGATCTGCTGCTCGATCTGGTCGGCGGCCCAGCGGCCGAAGGCCTCCGGGTCGTCACCGAATATGGGGGCGCGGTAGATGTTGGTGTTCGGCACCTTGTGCGCGCCCGGGACGAGCGGCTCGAAGGGGGCCTTCAGACCGGGCAGACCCGTGATGGACAGGGCGCCCTGCGGGGTGCCGTGGTAGGCGACCGCACGCGAGATGACCTTGTACTTGGTCGGCTTGCCCTGCAGCTTGAAGTACTGCTTGGCGAGCTTCCAGGCGGTCTCGACGGCCTCGCCGCCGCCCGTGGTGAAGAAGACCTTGTTCAGGTCGCCCGGGGCGTGGTCGGCCAGGCGCTCGGCCAGCTCGACGGCCTTCGGGTGGGCGTAGGACCACACCGGGAAGAAGGCCAGCTCCTGGGCCTGCTTGAAGGCGGTCTCGGCGAGTTCCGTACGGCCGTGACCGGCCTGGACCACGAACAGACCCGCGAGACCGTCGAGGTAGCGCTTGCCCTTGTCGTCGTAGATGTAGGTGCCCTCGCCCCGGACGATGGTCGGGACGGGCGAGTTCTCGTACGAGGACATGCGGGTGAAGTGCATCCACAGGTGGTCGTACGCGGTGCGGCTGAGGTCCTTCTGGCTCACGGTTATCGGGTCCTCACGGTTATCGGGTTCCCCACATGTAGGTCTGCTTCTTCAGCTTCAGGTAGACGAAGCTTTCGGTGGAGCGCACCCCGGGCAGGGCCCGGATGCGTTTGTTGATGACGTCCAGCAGGTGGTCGTCGTCCTCGCAGACGATCTCGGCGAGGATGTCGAACGAGCCCGCGGTCATCACCACGTACTCGACTTCCGACATGCCGGTCAGCGCGTCCGCGATCGACTCGACATCGCCCTCGACGTTGATCCCGACCATCGCCTGCCGGCGGAAGCCCACGGTGAGCGGGTCCGTGACGGCGACGATCTGCATCACGCCCTGGTCCAGCAGCTTCTGGACGCGCTGGCGCACGGCCGCCTCGGAGAGGCCGACGGCCTTGCCGATCGCGGCGTACGGCCGGCGGCCGTCCTCCTGGAGCTGCTGGATGATGGCGAGGGAGACGGCGTCCAGCTGGGGGCTGTTGCCGTTCCTGGACTCGCGGGAGGAGTCCCTCTGGTCTGCGCTTCGACTGGCCACGACCTCACTGTGCACGACGTCTCGACAGTTTCGCAAGGCCCGATCGATGAAATCCGTTGTTTCGAATGCTGTGTCTTGCGGATTTCGCAGAACTGTGGGCGACGGGGGTGTTGAAAACGTGGGCCCGGCGGCTAGGGTGGGTGTCTCAGTGAGTGGACGCAAAGAACCTGATCAGGAGGCCGGCAGTGAGCACCGAGCTGCGTCGTCTGCGCAACTACATCGACGGTGAGTTCCGGGACGCCGCCGACGGACGGACCACCGAGGTGGTCAACCCCGCGACGGGCGAGGCGTACGCGACCGCGCCGCTGTCCGGCAAGGCGGACGTGGACGCCGCCATGGAGGCCGCCGCGCGCGCCTTCCCGTCCTGGCGGGACACCACGCCCGCCGAACGCCAGAAGGCTCTCCTCAAGATCGCCGACGCGTTCGAGGAGCGCGCCGAGGAACTGATCGCGGCCGAGGTGGAGAACACGGGCAAGCCGGTCGGGCTCACCCGCTCCGAGGAGATCCCGCCGATGGTCGACCAGATCCGCTTCTTCGCGGGCGCGGCGCGACTGCTGGAGGGCCGCTCGGCCGGCGAGTACATGGAGGGGATGACCTCGATCATCCGCCGTGAGCCGGTCGGCGTCTGCGCCCAGGTCGCCCCCTGGAACTACCCGATGATGATGGCGGTGTGGAAGTTCGCCCCGGCCATCGCCGCGGGCAACACGGTCGTCCTCAAGCCCTCGGACACCACCCCGGCCTCCACGGTCCTGATCGCCGACATCATCGGCTCGATCCTGCCCAAGGGCGTCTTCAACGTCATCTGCGGCGACCGCGAGACCGGCCGCCTGATGGTCGAGCACGACATCCCGGCCATGGCTTCCATCACCGGCTCGGTACGCGCCGGCATGTCGGTGGCCGAGTCGGCGTCGAAGGACCTCAAGCGGGTCCACCTGGAGCTGGGCGGCAAGGCCCCGGTCGTCGTCTTCGAGGACACCGACATCGCCAAGGCCGTCGAGGACATCTCCGTCGCGGGCTTCTTCAACGCCGGCCAGGACTGTACGGCCGCGACCCGCGTGCTCGTCCACGAGTCCATCCACGACGAGTTCGTGTCGGCGCTCGCCAAGGCCGCGTCCGAGACCAAGACCGGCCAGCCGGACGACGAGGACGTCCTCTTCGGCCCGCTGAACAACCCGAACCAGCTCAAGCAGGTCTCCGGCTTCATCGAGCGCCTGCCCGCGCACGCCAAGGTCGAGGCGGGCGGCCACCAGGTCGGCGACAAGGGCTACTTCTACGCCCCGACCGTGGTCTCCGGCCTGAAGCAGGACGACGAGATCATCCAGAAGGAGGTCTTCGGCCCGGTCATCACCGTCCAGTCCTTCGCCGACGAGGACCAGGCCGTCCAGTGGGCCAACGGCGTCGAGTACGCCCTCGCCTCCTCGGTGTGGACCAAGGACCACGCCCGCGCGATGCGGATGTCCAAGAAGCTCGACTTCGGCTGCGTGTGGATCAACACGCACATCCCGCTGGTCGCGGAGATGCCGCACGGTGGCTTCAAGAAGTCCGGCTACGGCAAGGACCTGTCGGCGTACGGGTTCGAGGACTACACGCGGATCAAGCACGTGATGACGTCCATCGGCGAGTAACCGTCGCAGACAGCAGTGAGCGGCCCCGGACGGGTTCACCTCCGTCCGGGGCCGCGCCGTCTCATTCCCCTGCGGCGTCCCCGGCCACGAACGCCAGCTCCTGCTCGGTCAGTTCGAGCCGTGCCGCGCGCTCCCAGTCCGCCGTCTGCTCCGGCTTGCGCGCTCCCGCGATCGCCCCCGTGACGCCCCTGCGGGCCAGCACCCAGGCGAGGGCCACCGCCGCCACCGTCGTACCGTGCGCCCGAGCGACCGTCCGGAGCCGGTCCACCGTACGGAGATTGGTGTCCAGGTTCGTCGTGAAGTCCGGGTGGGTGCGGCGCCAGTCGGCGGGGTCGAGGGCGTCGATCCGCTCCCGGGTGAAGGTGCCGCTGAGCAGGCCCGAGTGGAGCGGCTGGTAGGGGATCACGCCGGTGCCGTGGTCGGCCGCCCAGTCGATCTCCGGCTCGGCGGAGCGGTTGAGGAGGGACAGCGGGGGCTGGACCGCGTCGACCGGGGCGATGCGGTGGGCCGCCGCCAGCTGCTCGGGGCTGTGGTTGGACAGACCGATCGCCCGCACCTTGCCCTCCGCCTTCAGGTCGGCCATCACCTGCCAGTACTCCTCCAGCGGGGTGGCCCGCGCGTCCTCGGGCGGCTCGGTGCCGTCCCAGTTCAGGGAGGCGCCGGTGTCCGGCCAGTGCACCTGGTAGAGGTCGATCACCTCCACGCCGAGCCGGCGCAGCGAGTCCTCGACCTCGCGCCGTACGCTGTCGGGCCGCATGATCCGGCGGGGAGCCGCGGCCGGGTCCTCCGGGTTCCAGACCAGGCCCGCCTTCGTGAACACATACGGGCGGTCGGCCCGGGGCAGTTCGGCCAGCGCCTTGCCGACCACCTCCTCGGAGTGCCCGAGCCCGTACACCGCGGCGGTGTCGATCCAGTTGACGCCCAGCTCGACCGCACGGTGCACGGTCTCGATCGACTGCCGGTCGTCCTGCGCGCCCCAGGTGAAGCGCCAGCCGTCGCCGCCGAACGCCCAGGCGCCGAGCCCGATCACGGAGATGTCCAGGCCGGAGGAGCCGAGGGGGCGGAGGGGGAGAGTCATCGTCGTACGTCCTTGTCGTGCTCGGAAGGTTTCGCTGACGTCCACGACTCTGCGCCCCTCGCGGGCCACCTCGACAGGCAAGCTTTATAGGGGGGAAAGACTTGGCCACCCTTGTCCGGCGCACGTCCCGGATACTCGTGGGCATGACGACACCCGGCGAACGGCGCACCGAACTCAGCCAGTTCCTCCGGTCCCGGCGGGCCAGGCTCACCCCGGCCGACGTGGGACTGACGGCGTACGGCCCCCGGCGCGTGCCCGGACTGCGACGCGAGGAACTGGCGCAGCTGGCCGGGGTGAGCGTCGAGTACTACGTACGCCTGGAGCAGGGCCGCAACCCGCATGTGTCGGACGGCGTCCTGGAGGCCGTCGGGCGGGCGCTGCGCCTGGACGCGGCCGAGCGGGCGCACCTGCGCAACCTGGCCCGCCCCGACCGGGCCCTGCCGGATCCGGCACCGGCCGCCGAGGCGGTACGGCCGTCCCTGCGCCGGCTGATCGACGCGCAGCCCGGCCCGGCGTACGTCTGCGGCCACCTCACCCAGGTGCTGGCCTGGAACGCGCTCGCCGCGGCGGTCTTCGGGGACTTCGGCGAAGTGCCCGAGAACCGCCGGACGTTCGCGCACCTCATCTTCCTCGACGCCCGGTACCGCGAGCTGTTCGCGGACAGCTGGAGGGCGAAGGCGGAGGCCACCGTGGCGTTCCTGCGGGTGAGCGTGGGCCGGTATCCCGACGATCCGGCGCTCGCCTCCCTCATCGGCACCCTCGCCATGAAGAGCGAGGAGTTCGCGGCGCTGTGGGCCCGCCAGGACGTGGCGGACAAGGGCCCCGGCCGCTACACCCTGCGCCACCCGCTGGTCGGGCCGCTCACCCTGGACTTCGAGGTGCTCGCCACCAACGACCCCGGCCAGGTGCTGGTCAGCTATCTCCCGGCCCTGGAGACCGAGGCGGCCCAGGCCCTGGAACTGATCGGCAGCTGGGGGCCGGCCGGTGCCTGAACGGCACTGATCGACAGGGTGTCGGGCAGGCGGGGGCATGCTCGACGCAGCGTCGATTGCCCCTCCGAGCGCCGGAGCGGCATCCTTCCGGGGTGCCCCAGACTTCTTCACGTACGTCGCCGATGTCCCGCCGCTCCCTCCTGCGCGCACTCGGCGGCACCGCCGCGCTCGGTGCCCTGGCCGGCTGCGGGGTGCCCGCCGCCTATGTCGCGCCCGGCGACCGGGGCGTCGCCGACGAGTCAGCGGCCGACAAGAGGCTGACCTGGGCGAACTGGCCGCTGTACATCGACACCGATGACAAGAACCCCAACCGGCGGCCCACCGTGGACGCCTTCGAGAAGCGCACCGGCATCTCCGTGGACTACGCCGAGGAGATCAACGACAACGACGAGTTCTTCGGCAAGATCAGCCCCGCGCTGATGAACCACCAGCCCACCGGCCGCGACCTGATCGTCATCAGCGACTGGATGTGCGCCCGGTTCGTCCGGCTGGGCTGGGTCCAGCAGATGGACCGCGCCCGCCAGCCGAACGTGGCCAGGTACCTCGACCCGCTGCTGCGGTCGCCCGCCTTCGACAAGGGCCGCCGGTTCACGGTGCCGTGGCAGTCGGGCATCACCGGCATCGCCTACAACCGCAGGAAGCTGGGCCGCGAGATCCGGCACGTCAAGGACCTGTGGGCGAGCGATCTCAAGGGCCGCGTGACGCTCCTCTCCGGCCTGGACGAGTCGTTCGCGCTGCTGATGCAGGGCAACGGCGTGGACATCACGCGGTGGACGGCGGACGACTTCCACCACGTCTGCGACGAGGTGGAGCGGGAGGTCCACCGCGGCCAGATACGCCGCTTCACCGGCAACGACTACACCAAGGACCTGGTCAGCGGGGACGTGCTGGCCTGCCAGGCCTACTCCGGCGACGTCATCCAGCTGCAGGCCGACAACCCCGACATCCGCTTCGTCGTGCCCGAGGAGGGCGCCGAACTGTGGTCGGACTCCCTGATGATCCCCGACCGGGCCCGCCACAAGGCCAACGCCGAGCGCCTGATCGACTCCTACTACGACCCCGCCGTCGCCGCGAAGCTGGCCGCCTGGGTCAACTACGTCTGCCCGGTCCCGGCCGCCAAGGAGGTCCTGGCGGCATCGAAGGACAAGGACACCGCCGCCCTCGCGGACAATCCCCTGATCTTCCCGGACACCGGCATGCGGTCCCGCCTCGCCATCGCCCGCGACATCACCTCCACGGAAAGAGTGGAGTTCGCGAAGCGGTGGAACACGATCGTGGGTCTCTAGGTGTGATGTCCCGGGACGCCGGTGACACGCGTGCTGCCCGTGTGTGGTCTCGGGCTGCCGTATCCACGCGGCCGGTAGCCGAAGCGCCTCTTCGGGGCTCCTCGACGACTTCGCCGTGCGGCGGCTGACCGCGTCCCAGGCCGACGGCGTCTGCGGACTCGTCTCCGGGCGGCAGGGCCGGTCCCTACCGGCCCGGTCCGCTGCCCTGGCTGATACTGATGTCGAAGGTTGAGACGCTGCCGTCCGCAGTGGTCAGGGTGACCGGCCCAAAGGTGATGATCACCGAGGACTTGCCTCCCGGGCCCTTGTAGTAGCCGGTCGCCTCGGTGACCCGGACAGCCACGGCCACGAGAGCCGAAGCGGCCTGCACATCGGCGTTGATCTCTGGCTGGGCAAGGGCGGGATGCCCGTTGGTTTCCGCCCAGTCCCGGAAACGGCGGGCGTCGCGGCTCATGGCGGGGAGGATGCTCTTGTTGGCCCAGGCCCACAGCCATGACTCCGAGCCCGGGCTGAAACTGCCGAGGATCTGGGCAGGTGCAGTCGCGGTCTTGTCGGGAAAGGTCCAGGTGATGAGGCCGGTGGTCTGGTCCAGATCCCAGCGGTCCGCCGTCCCCAGGCCCCAGGACATATGTGCCCGAGCCAGCTGCTCGATCATGTCTTCGCCTTGCAGCAGAAGCATGCTCAGGTCCGCTCTGGTGCCAGTCTGACCGGCACTCTCCGCCTCATTGGCTCGCTTGGACATTCCCATGCGCCGGAGTCTGCCAGACGCCACTGACCGGAGGCTCTGGCCGCCTCCCACCGCACGCACCGCGACGTGGAGCTTGATCGAGGCGCCGATACGCCAGGTCATCGCCGAACACGGTGGCGGTGAACCCTCGAAGTACTGGCTCATCACGCCGTCTGACGCGGAAGGGAAAAGGGTTGAAGGCATGATCATCGGGCTGGTAGCTTTCGGTCGACCGTGACACCGCCCGAGGAGGTGAGACCCATGACCGCTGGATCGACGTGGGTGCTCCCCCTTCCCGTCACGGACGGCGACTGACGCAGGTGTCGCCGGGAGCGCCTCGACCACAAGGCACTCCCGAAAGGCACCACCTCATGCACTCTTTCAAGTTCACTTCCGAGTCGTCGTCGAACGGCATCGTCGAGCGGGACTTCACCGTGGGCGACGTCCCCGGAGTTCTCTGGTCGCCGGCTTCCGGCGCGGATCGCGCGCCCCTGGTCCTGATGGGTCACGGCGGCGGCAACCACAAGAAGCACCCGGCGATGTCCGGCCGGGCCCGGCTCCTGGTGACCGGCTGCGGTTTCCACGTCGCGGTCATCGACGCGCCCGGCCACGGCGACCGGCCGCGCACAGCGCACGACGAGGCGGAGATCGCCGAGCTGTTCCGGGCGAGGGCGGCGGGCGAGCCGGAAGGCCCGATCGTCGTCCGCTACAACGCCCACCTGGCCGAGCTCGCCGTGCCCGAGTACCTGGCGACCCTGGACGCCCTCCAGGAGCTTCCGGAGATCGGCGCCGACGGGCCGGTCGGCTACTGGGGCATCAACATGGGCACCGCCATCGGCATACCGCTGGTGGCGGTCGAACCCAGGATCACGGCCGCCGTCTTCGGCCAGCACTGGCCCGACGTCCTGGCCGAGAAGGCGAAGCAGATCACCGTCCCGGTCGAGTACGACATGCAGTGGGACGACGAGCACATCTCCCGCCAGGAGGGGCTCGCGCTGTTCGACGCGTTCGCCTCCCAGGAGAAGTCGTTGCACGTGAACTCGGGCAGGCACAAGGAACTGCCCAGGTTCGAGGCCGACAGCGCGGTCCGGTTCTTCGCCCGTCACCTCGGCCGGGCCGTCACCTCGCCGGCCTGACGCAGCCGTCGGCGCTCATGGCTGCCGGTACGGCGGCCATGGGCGCCCACGCCCGGCGGCGAGGAGACGGCCGGTCCGACGTCCCCCGGGGTGCGGAGGCGGACGTACGCGTGATCTGCTGAGCGGAAGCCGGCCCGTTCACCGGCCGGCGCCAGCCAGCCCGCCCGGCACCCGTGGAGGACACCCCGGCATGACCACCGCGATCGTCGTCGGCGGCGGGCCCAACGGGCTCACCGCGGCCGCCCTCCTCGCCCGGGCCGGCCTGGAGGTCACCCTCCTGGAGGCCGCCGACGAGGTGGGCGGCGGCACGCGCAGCGAGGAGGCGATCCTGCCCGGCCTGCTGCACGACCACTGCTCCGCCATCCACCCCATGGCCGTCACCTCGCCCGCGCACCGGGCGCTGGACCTCGCACGCCATGGACTGCGCTGGCGGCAGCCGGACGTCGACTGCGTCCATCCCCTGGACGACGGCACCGCGGGCGTGCTGCTGCGCTCCGTGCGGGACACCGCCCGCCTGCTCGGCCCCGACGGCCCACGCTACCGGCGTCTGCTGGAGCCCTCGGTGCGCCACTGGGACGCACTGAGCCAGGACGTGCTGGGCCCGCTCCTGCGCATCCCATCCCACCCCTTGCTCCTCGCCCGTTTCGGCCTGCCCGCCACACTCCCCGCCACCGTCCTCGGCCGCCTCTTCTCCACCCCTCGGGCCCGGGCCCTGTGGGCCGGCGTCGCGGCGCACTCCTTCCGGCCGCTGTCCGAGCCGCTGCTTTCGGCCATCGGCCTCGGCATCCTCGCCGCCGGTCACGCTGCCGGGTGGGCCGTCGCCGAGGGCGGCTCGCAGAACATCGCCCGCAGTCTGGAACGCGCGCTGCGCTCCCACGGGGGCCGGATCCACACCGGCGTCCGCATCACCCACCACACACAGATCCCGCCCGCCGACGTCACCCTGCTCGACCTCGCCCCCGCACAGATCGCCCGCGTCTACGACGACCGGCTGCCCAGCCGGGTGCGCAACGCCTACCGGCGCTTCCGCCCCGGCCCCGCCGCCTTCAAAGTGGACCTGGCCGTCGAGGAAGGCGTGCCGTGGACGAACGAACACGCCCGGCGGGCCGGGACCGTGCACCTCGGCGGCACCCTCGCCGAGGTCGCCCGGGCGGAACGGGACGTGAACCGCGGGCGCATGCCCGAACGGCCCTTCGTCCTCGTCGGCCAGCAGTACCTGGCCGACCCCGGTCGGTCCGCCGGCCGGGTCCATCCCGTCTACGCCTACGCCCATGTCCCGCACGGATACGACGGTGACGCCACCGAAGCCGTCCTCGGCCAGTTCGAACGCTTCGCCCCCGGCACCCGGGACCGCGTCGTCGGCCTGCGCACCACCTCTCCCGCCGACTTCGCCGCCGCCAACCCCAACTTCGCCGGCGGCGACATCGTCACCGGAGCCGAGACCGTCGCGCGACTGTTCCTCGGACCGAGGCCCGCTCCCGACCCGTACTCCACCGCCGTGCCAGGAGTCTTCTGCTGCTCCGCCGCCACCCCGCCGGGCCCCGGGGCCCACGGCATGTGCGGCGCCGGAGCAGCCGCCGCAGCACTGCGCCACCTCCGCAGGAGGAACGCCCGCGCGTTCACGGCTGATTGATGCATGGCTGACGACGTGTCGGTGCTCCTACGATGGAGGCCACCGTCGGGGGAGGGTGGACGTGACACGCAGCACGCCGCAGGGCGCCGGGCGCCGGCTGGAGGACGGGATCGCGTGGGCGGTCCGCAACGCCGACGGGATCGTGGCGATCGTCGTCGCCGTGGTCGTCGGGCTCATGGACGTCCTCAACGACCACATGGGCAGCAACATCGTCTCCGGGGCCACCCTGCTCGTCCTCGCCGCGCTGGTGTACGGCTCGCTCACCGAGCGCCGCCGCCGGGTGGCCGACATCCGCGCCGCGACCGCCGGGACCAGCCGGGCCATCGAGGACCTGGCGATGGTGCGCACGCTCTCCGGCGCCGAGGTCGCGCTCGCGCACGAGCGGGCCCGGCGCGCCACCACCCGCTGGGTGTTCAAGGGCGGCACCGGCACCTATCTGCGGGCCGTCACCCTGCCCGAGTGCGTGCTGGAGGCACAGCGCCAGCGGCGCTCCCTCAGCATGAAGATCGACATCATCAACCCCGCCGACGACCAGGTGTGCACCGCGTACGCCCGCTTCCGCAGCACGTTCGGCGGCGGCTTCGGCGAGTGGACCGTCGAGCGCACCCGCAAGGAGGCCTACGCCACCGTCGTCGCCGCCGGCTGGCACCGGCAGCGCCTGGACACCCTGGAGATCGACGTCCACCTGTCCTCGGTGGCACCGGCCCTGCGGTTCGACCTCTCGGACACCTGCCTGATCATCACCCAGGACGACCCGAGCCGGGTCAGCCTCTGCGTCGAGCGGGACCGGCCGCTCTACGACTACTACGTCACCGAGCTGCACCAGAGCCGCGAACAGGCGGTCAAGCTCGATCTGCGCGAGGCCGTCCCCCTCGCCGACGAGCCCACCGTCGACGAGGTCAGACGCCTGCTCGACGTGCTCGGCCTGCCACTTCCGTCGAGCTTCACCGATCGTGACGTCGGCGACATCATCGACAAGGCGCTGCGCGCGGAGAACCCGTACCGCAGGTGAGCGTCGTGTTCCGGCCAAGGGGGAGGGAACATGGACTACCCGGCCCTGGAACGGGCCGCCCGGCGGCACGCCACCGCCGAGCTGATCCGGCACGCCGCAGTGGAACTGGACCGGATCGCCTCGGGCCGCCGCGCCCTGCGCGCGGTCCGCCATCCCCTGGGGTTCGTCTGCTTCCCCGTCCTGCGCGACGGCGACGACGGCGTCTGCGTCCACGTCTTCCGCACACCGGAGGCGGTACCCGACCGGACCGCCCCCCAGGTGCACTGCCACAGCTGGGACCTGACCAGCACCGTGCTGTACGGCCGGCTCGGCAACCGGCGCATGCACATCGAGGAGGACGCCGGCGCGGCCACCCACCGGATCTTCGAGGTGCTCAGCGATCCCTCGGGCGTCGACGAACTGCGGCCCACCGAGCGGCTGGTGCGCTGCCGGCCCGGCGCCGAACACACCAGCGCGCCCGGCCAGACCTACGCCCTCCCGGCGGGTGAGTTCCACACCACGGTGGTGCCGGACGGCCGCCCCACCGCCACCCTGGTGCTGGGGCGGACCCTGCCCGGCCGGGTGGACCTCTCGCTGGGCCCGCTGTCCGCGCCGGGGCACCGCATGGTCCGCAGCACGTGTGACGCGACCGAGACCGCCCGGATCGCTCGGGCCGCCCTCAGGAGGATCCATGAGCCCGAACCCTGACCCCGGTTACCGCAGTGAGCACCGGACGGCCGTGACCGCCGCCGAGGAGGCCGGGGCACTGCTGCGGTCCCGCTTCCCCGACGGTTTCGCCGCGCGGCAGAAAGGTGAACGGGGGGACGTCGTCACCGACTTGGACGTAGCCGCCGAGAAGCTGGTGATCGGGCGGATCAGGGAGTGTTTCCCGCACGACCGCATCCTGGCCGAGGAGTCCGGCGAACTCACCGGCGACGGCGGCGGCCGTACCTGGCTCGTCGATCCCCTCGACGGCAGCAACAACGTGGTCATCGGGCTGGCGGTCTATGTGGTCGGCATCGCGCTGTGCGTCGATGACACGCCCGTCGTGGGGGTCGTCCACGATCCGATGACCGGCCGTACGTGGTCCGCCCTGCGGGGCGGTGGGGCGCGAGGGCCGGGCGGGCGGCTCGCCGTGGCCGCGCGGGGCCGCCCGCTTCCGGCCGCCGGGCCGCTGCTGGCCTGGACCCAGGGCCACGGCGTCTCCCGCGACGACCCCGTGGCCTGTTCCCTGCGGCACACCCTCGAACTCCGCTCCCGCCGCCTGCTCCAGCTCTGGGCGCCCCTGGTGGCCTGGGCGATGCTGGCCCGCGGCGACATCGACGGCTTCGTCGGCTACCGCGCGGAGGCGATCGACCTGCCCGCCGGTGCGCTGCTCGCCCGCGAGGCCGGCATCGCCCTGCGGCACCTCGACGGCGCCGAGTTCGCCGGCGGTTTCGGCGGTCCCGACGCCGGGCGGTCCTTCGTCGCCGGGCGCCCGGAGATGCTGCCGCACCTGCTGGATCTCGTCAGCTCGTGCTCTCCCTCTTCCGTCCCCTCCGGGCCGCCGTCGTGAACCTCGGCGGCCGGCCCAGCCGCTTCGTGTACGACCAGGTCACCGCCGTCATCAGGGCCGGGACGGCGAGCAGCGGGGCGTAGGCGAGGGCCCAGACGGTCCGTGCCGTACCGCTGGACAGGTACGTCCGGCTCTCGACCGTCAGGGCGACCCCGACCTGCCACAGTGCCACCAGGACCAGGACGGCCGAGGCGGTCCAGGCCACCGTGGCGAGGGTCCGGGGCCGCAGCGGCCGCCACCGCTCGCTCACCAGGAGCAGCGGGAACAGGGCGGCCAGTTCGCTGAGGACGGAGAGCCCGACGACGTACGCGACACCCCAGCCCGGGATGTCGAACACGTCCCGCAGGACGCGGTCGCTGTAGCCGACGTGGACACCGGACGCCATGGCGATGCGCCACAGGCCGGAGGGGACGGCGCACAGGGCGATGGCGTGGGCGGCGCGCCGGGCCCAGACGGGAGCGGGAGCGGGGAGCGGAGCGGTTTCCGTGGTCATGACGTACATGCTGGCCACGGACGCGGCAGCCGCGCTTCGTCCGCTGCGGCAGACCGTCTCCCCCGTACGGCGGAGGGCCCCACCCGCTGGGGGAGGACCTGGGCGGGGCCGTCGCCGCACGGGTCTACCCGCGTGTCAGCGCCAGCGCGCCCACCGAGGCCACCACCGCCGAGGCGGCCAGTACCGCACCCGTGCCCATCAGCCGCGCCAACGGCACCCGTACCCCGTACGACACGCAGCGCTCGTACCAGAGCAGCGTCGCCAGGGAAGCCCACGGCGTCACCACCGGACCGGCGTTGGTGCCGATCAGCAGGGCCAGCAGCTGGTCGTGGTTGCCGAGCGGAACGGCCGCCTCCCCGGCCAGATACACCGGGAGGTTGTTGAGCGCGTTGGACAGGCCGCCGCCGACCGCCGCCGCGCGGAACAGGCCGAGCGTGCCGCCGTCGGTGCCGACCGCCGACGCCAGCAGATGGTGCAGTCCGTGCGCGTCGAACGTCTCGACCACCAGGAACATGCCGGGCACCATCACCAGCAGCCGCCACGGGACGAGCGCCAGGCGGAGAGCGGACCGCTGCCGTACCCCGAACGCCGCCACGGCGACGAGCGCGGCCGTCGCGGACGCCATCCACAGCGGTACGTCGGCCACCAGGATGGCGAGCAGAAAGCCGGCACAGGCGACCGCGCAGGCGCGGAAGAGCACCGGGTCGGCGGGGCGGTGCACGAGGGGCGGCACATAGCGGTCGGCGGCGTCCGCGCGTACGTCGTCGGCGCGGGCCGCACCCGGCCCCGACACCGGCACGGCGACCAGGCCGGAATCCTCCGCAACAGGATCCCCACGCCTGCCCCGCCGCCAGAAGAACAGCCACAAACAAGCCATCGTCACCGCCAGCGCGGCGAGTTGCGGCGCCCACATACGTGCCGCGAGACCCAGCGGTGACAGCGCCACCCGGTTGGCGGCCAGCAGGTTCGTCAGGTTGGACACCGGCAGCAGCAGGCTCGCCGTGTTGGCGAGCCACACCGTGGTCATCGCCAGCGGCACCGGCGCGATGCCCACCCGGGTGGCGAGCGCCAGCATCACCGGGGTCAGCAGGACGGCCGTCGTGTCCAGGTTCAGGGCGATGGTGGTGACCGCGGCGAACAGCACGCACAGCAGGAACAGCAACGCGTAGCTGCCCCGCCCCGCCCGCGCCACCCGCGCCGCCACCACGTCGAACACCTCGGCCCTGCTGGTCAGTTCGGCCAGCACGATGACCGTGCCCAGGAAGGCGAGGAGCGGGGCGATGCGGGTCATCGCGCCGGACGCGGAACCGGTGGGCAGGAGTCCCGTGGCCACGCACAGCAGTCCGGTCACCAGCAGACCGATCGCCACCCGGTCGAGGACATGCAGACGCAGCAATAAGGCACGCACGGAGGGAAGGGTCGCACGTTCGTACGCCGCTGTGACCAGGGCGTCGTCGAACGCCTGGAAACGACCGGTATCAACCTCTCTTTTCACGGCATCATCAATACATGGTGGCTCGTCAGAACACCCCGGGGGACAGCACCGGGCCATTGGACTTCTTCATCAGCTACTCACCCGCCGACGAACGCTGGGCGTCCTGGATCGCCTGGACCCTGGAGGAGGCCGGATACCGCACGGTCCTGCAGGCCTGGGACTTCGTGCCGGGAACGAACTTCGTGGACTTCATGGACCGGGGGGTGAGCGAGTCCGCCGCCGTCATCGCCGTACTGTCGCGGAACTACGAGCGGTCCCGGTACGGGCGGATGGAGTGGCAGGCCGCGTTGCGCGCGGATCCGGACGCGCCGGAGCGGCGGCTGATCACCGTGCGGGTCGAGGACATCCCGGTGGAGGGGCTGCTGGCCACCATCACCTACGTGGATCTGGTGCCGGTCGCCGATGCGGGGGCGGCGCGGGAGCTGCTGCTCGCCCGGGTGCGGCAGGCACTCGACGGGCGGGCCCGGCCCAGCCTGCCGCCCGGCTACCCGGGGGCGAACGGCCACACCGTCCCGTCCGCCCCGTACGCCCCGGGCCCCGGTCGGCCGCTCGGCGGGCCGGGGTGGGCGGGGCGGCGCAGGCCCGCCGCGCCGCCGTCGTACCCGCGCCAGTCCGCGGCGGCCGGCGAGCGGGAGGCGGTCACCGTGCTGCAGCTGGCCGGGCCCGCCTTCGGCCGGGGCCAGGACCCCGCCGAACTGCAGGCGGCGATCTGGGGCGACCTGGTCGAGCTGGCGGACGCCGGGGCGCCCACGCCCGATCTGCTGGTCGTCACCGGTGACCTGACCGCCTCCGGCAGCCGGCGCGAGTTCGAGCAGGCCCTCGCCTTCCTCACCGGGATGCGGGCCCTGCTCGGGCTCGAACCGCACCGGGTGGCCCTCGTCCCGGGCGGTCAGGACGTCAACCAGGCGGCCTGCCAGGCCTACTTCAGCACCTGCGAGGCGGACGAGATGCCGCCCCGGCCGCCGTACTGGCCCAAGTGGCGGCACTTCGCCCGGCTGTTCCAGGAGCTGTACCAGGGACTCGACGTCGTCTTCGACAGCGATCAGCCCTGGACCCTCTTTCCCGTCCCGGAGCTGCACACCGTGGTCGCGGGGCTGAACTCGTCGATGGCCTACAGCCACCGGCGTGACGACCAGTACGGGATGGTCGGGCGGGAGCAGGCCGCCTGGTTCGCGCAGGCGCTGCGGCCGCACGAGACGGAGGGGTGGCTGAGGATCGGGGTCGTGCGGCACGCGCCGGGTGCCGCCCGGGCCGTCGCCCCCGGGGCCCGCCGGGGCGGTGCGCCGGGTACGGCCGCGCTGGACGGTGCCGGGCCGCTGCGGGACACCGATGTGCTGGCCCGGCTCACCGCTCCCCGGCTGCACCTGCTGCTGCACGGCCCGGCCGACCCCGGTGCGCTGCCCGTCCTCACCACCGCCTCCGGCGAGGTGCCGGTGATCGGCGCCGTGGGGCCCGGCCGGCACCAGCTGCTGCGGGTCGGCCGGGACGGAGTGGCCGTCTGGGACGGGCCGCAGGAGCCACAGCGGCGGCCGGTCCGGTGGCACAGGGCCCACCGGGCCTTCGGCACCGAGGAGAGCGGCCCCCGCACGGACCACGTGCCCGCGGCCGGCCCGAACGGCCTCCCCGAGCCCGAGCCGGAGCCGCGCGCCCTGACGAGCCCGGTGGGGATACTGCTCGCCCGGGTCGCCGAGGTGTGCCGCACCCGCCACGAGGGCGCACAGATCCGCCAGGTCGACGGGCCGCTGCCGCAACTGCTGGTCACCTGGACCCAGTCCGGCTTCGTCCGGCAGCAGCGCGTGGCCGTGCACACCGGCACCCCGACCGCGCAGGACGTCGACCGGTTCGTGGCCCTCGTGCACGCCGCCGACGCCGAGAGCGAGGCCGAACTCGTCCACGACGGCCCGCCGCCCGCCCGCGAGCTGCGCGACGCGGCCCGGCGGCGAGGCGTCCGGGTGCGCAGCTTCACCGAGTTCCAGGGCCTGCTGGACCTGCGCGGATACGTCGGTGCGCAGAGCGAGCGGCTGCGCACCGACCCGCGCTATCCCCCGGGCATGTACCTGCCGCAGCGGTACCGGGAGGTGGAACGCCTCGACGCCGAGGACCGTGACGGGCTCGTCGACGAGATGCTGCGGCTGCTCGACTCCGACCAGGGCCGCTTCCTGCTGCTGCTCGGCGACTTCGGGCACGGCAAGACCTTCGCGCTGCGCGAACTGGCCCGCCGGGTCCCCGCCGAACTGCCGCACCTGGTCCCGCTGCTGGTGGAGCTGCACTCGCTGGACCGGGCGTATTCGTTCGAGGGGCTGGTCGCCGCGCACCTCGCCGCGCACGGCGTCGACAACATCGACCTGCGGGCCTTCAGGTACATGCTCCAGCAGGGGCGGATCGTGCTGCTCTTCGACGGCTTCGACGAACTCGTCAACCAGGTCACCTACGACCGTGCCGCCGAGCGTCTGCAGGTGCTGCTGGACTCCGCCGTGGACAGCGCCAAGATCGTGGTCTCCAGCCGGACCCAGCACTTCCGCTCCCAGGGGCAGGTGCTGACCGCGCTCGGCGAACGCGTCGGCCTGCTCCCGCACCGCCGGGTCCTGGCCGTCCAGGAGTTCACCCCGCAGCAGATCCGCGCCTACCTGGTCAACCGCTACGACGGCGACGAACGCGCCGCCGACCACCGGCTGCGGCTGCTGGACGCCATCCCCGACCTGCTCGCCCTGTGCCGCAACCCCCGGCTGCTCGGCTTCGTCGCCGACCTGGACGACGACCGGCTGCGCGCGGTCGCCGGCGCCGGACGCGCCCTCAGCCCCGCCGGGCTGTACCAGGAGGTCCTCACCGCCTGGCTGAACTTCGAGGTCCAGCGCGGCAGCGGCAGCCCCGGCCGGGCCCCCGGGCTCTCCCTGGAGCAGCTGTGGGACGCGGTCACCGCGCTCGCCCTGCGGCTGTGGGAGAGCGGGCAGGACTCGCTGCGGCTGGACGAGCTGACCGATGTCGCCGAGACCCTGAGCGGGCTCGCGGACGCCCGGCTGTCGGTGCCGCAGACCGCGCACGCCATCGGCTCCGGCAGTCTGCTGGTGCGCAGCGACGACGGCGTGTTCCGGTTCATCCACGGCTCGGTGGTGGAGTGGCTGGTCGCCCGGGAGTGCGCCCGCGGCCTCACCGCGGGCGACAGCGCCCTGCTGGGGCGGCGCCAGCTCAGTCAGCTGGCCGTCGAGTTCCTGTGCGACCTCGCCGACCACCGGGTCTGCCAGGCGTGGGCCGAGCGGGAGCTGTCCGGCACACCCGGGGACGCCTCCTCGGACGCCGGCCACGCCAACGCCGTGAAGATCCTCAGCCGGCTCCGGGTGCCCGCCCACACCGATCTGCGCGGCGCCGCCCTGGCCGGCGAGGACCTGTCCCACCGCGACTTCTCCGGCGTGGACCTGACCCGCGCCGACCTCACCGACGCCCGGCTGGTCGGCGCCAACCTCTCCGGCGCCGTCCTGCGCGGCGCCCGGCTGACCGGCGCCCGGCTGGACGGCGCGGACCTGACCGGGGCCGACCTGCGCGGGGCCGACCTCAGACGGGCCCGGCTGATCGGCACCGACCTGACCGGCGCCCGGGTGGACGGCGGCCGGTGGCGGCGGGCGGCGCTGATCTCGGCGACCACCGGGCCCCTCGCGGAAGCCCCCGAACTGCGGGGAGCCGCGATCGCGCCCGGCATGGCCGTCGACTCCGGCTTCCGGCCCTCCACGGTCGGGGTGCCGTACGGCTACGAGGCCCGCATCCGGCTGCCCGAGCCCATCTCGTACAGCCCCGACGGCGAACTGCTCGCCGTGGGCAGCGAGGACGGCGGCGTCCTGGTCTGCGACGCCGCCACCGGCATCGCCCTGCGCACCCTGCAGGGCCACACCGGCCGGGTCTACGCCGTCAAGTTCCGCGAACGCGTGCTGGCCACCGGCAGCTCCGACGGCACGGTACGGCTGTGGGACCCGGTCTCCGGCCGCTGCCTGCACCGGCTGGAGATCCACCCGAACGGCGTGTGGCCCCTCGCCCTGGACACCGACGGCTCGCGCCTGGCCATCGGCGACGCCGACGGCGTGGTCACCCTCTGGGACACCGCCTCCGGCACCCCGCTGCACCGGCTGCCCGGACACGCGGCGCCCGTCTACACCGTCGCGTTCGGACCCGGCGACGCCACCCTGGTCACCGGGGACGCCTCCACCGTCGTACGCCTGTGGGACCTGGCCACCGGACGGCAGACCGGGGAGCTGCCCGGTCACCACGGCGTGGTCTACCGGGCGCGGTTCAGCCCGGACGGCACCCTGCTGGCCACCGCCGACCGCGGCGACGAGGAGCACGGCGGCACGGTGCGCGTGTGGGACTTCGCCACCGGGACGCCGCGGCACACGTTCAGCGGGCACTCCGGCCGCGTCTACACCCTCGACTTCCACCCCGGCGGAGCCCTGCTGGTCAGCGGCGACACCAACGGGGAGGTACGGCTGTGGGACCTGGCGGCCGGACGCTCGGCCGGGCTGCTCGGCGGCTGCCGCGGGGCCGTGTACCAGGTGCTGTTCGACCCCGACGGGACCCTGCTCGCCGCCGGGGACAGCGCCGGGGTGGTCCGGCTGTGGCGGATCGACCCGGCGGCCGACCCGGTCGCGGCGCCGCTGAGCCGGCAGCCCGCCGAGCACCGCGGCTCTGTGTGGGTGTGCAAGTTCCGCCCGCACGGCGACACGCCCGCCCAGGGTCCCGGCACCCTGCTGGTGACCGGCGGCAACGACGGTGTCGTACGGCTGTGGGAGCCCGCCACCGGCCAGGGCCGGCGCATCCTGCGCGGCCACGGGCGGCGCATCGGCACGCTGTCCTTCAGCGCCGACGGCACCCTGCTGGCGGCCGGCGGCAACGACGGTGTCGTGCGGGTGTGGCACTCCGCCTCCGGCCGGCGGCTGCGCGAACTGACCGGCCAGAGCGACCGCCTGGTGTCGGCGGCGTTCGGTCCCTCCGGATCCCTGCTGGCCACCGCGAGCAGCGACGGCGACGTCTACCTGTGGAACGCGGCCACCGGCGAGTACCAGCGCGAACTGGACGTCGAGACCGACCATGTGTGGGCGGAGGCGTTCAGCGCCGACGGCGAACTCCTCGCCACCGCCAACGACGACGACACGGTACGGCTGTGGTACCGGGCCACCGGAGCGCATGTCGCCACCATCGGGGAACACTACGGGCGGGTCCGCGCGATCGACTTCCGGTCCGACGGCGCGGTCCTGGCCACCGGCTGCGACGACCGCAAGGTGCGGATCTGGGACCTGGACGGCCACCGGATCACCGCCGAACTGGACGGCCACACCGACCGGGTGTACGCCGTGGCCTTCGCCCCGGACGGCTCCTGGCTGGCCAGCGCCTCCTGGGACGGTACGGCGGTGATCTGGAAGGACGGCGAGATCGACCACCGGCTGACCGGCCACACCGGCAAGCTCTGGACCGCCGCCGCCCACCCGCTGCGCCCCCTGCTGGCGACGGCGGGCGACGACCGGACCGTCCGCCTGTGGAACCCGGACACCGGCGAGCAGACGGCGGTTCTGAGAGGCCACACCGGCCGGATCCTCGCGGTGGTGTTCAGCCCCGACGGCTCCTTGCTGGCCAGCGGCGGCGAGGACGGCACGGTACGGCTGTGGAACGTCCCCGCCGACGCCCCGGCCACCCTGCGGGTCACCCTGGTCGGCATGCCCGGCGGCTGGGCGGCGCTCGCCCCGTCCGGCGGCTACAAGTACGAGGGGGACGTCACCGGCGAGTTCTGGCACGCGGTGGGCATGTGCCGCTTCGAGCCGGGCGAGTTGGACGGGCATCTGCCGGGCGTGTGGCAGGTGCCGCTGGACGACCGGCTGGGGTGACGGGAAGGAGAGGGGCCACTTTTGAACGCGTTCAAATACGGGCGTACGCTCCTTCCATGAGCGACAGAGCCGCCCTGCTCAAGGGCATTCGCGTCTGGTTGGTCCTCTTCGTCGTGTGCCTCGTGCTCAGCGGGGCCACGGCCTTCCCCCTGGTGCACGAACTGCGGTGGACGGACAGCGCGTTGCGCGCCCTGTCCGTGCCGGAGCACCTGCCGGGACTCATGGCCTGGATCACGCGGGTGCGCGACGGACTCGACACGGCCGACGCCGACTACCCGTTCCTGCTCTACGGCACCGACTGGCTGGCCTTCGCCCACCTCGTCATCGCGGTCGCCTTCTACGGCGCGTACCGCGACCCCGTCCGCAACATCTGGGTCGTCGAGTTCGGGATGATCGCCTGCGCCGGCATCATCCCGCTCGCCCTGATCTGCGGCCCGATCCGGGGGATCCCCTTCTTCTGGAGCCTGATCGACATGTCCTTCGGGGTGTTCGGAGTCGTCCCGCTGTACGTCGTACGGAAGAAGATCAAGCGCCTGGCGGCGCTCAGCGCACCGCTCAGCGCTCCGGCTGCTCCGTAGCCGTGGCGGGCGCCGGACCTCGTCCTGCCCGGCCGCCGTCGCGCAGGGCGTGCAGGGCGTCGATCCGGTTCGTGGTGATCGAGTCGACGCCCAGCTCCAGCAGGCGGCTCATCGAGCGGCGGGTGTCCGGGGTCCACACGGACAGCAGATGTCCGCCGTGGTGCACCCGGGCCGCCAGCTCCCGGCTGACCAGCGAGAAACGGTAGTTGAGCCAGCGCGGGCGGACCACGTCCAGCAGCACGGGCCGGGGCGGGGCGAGCGTCGTCCAGGTCAGGGCGATCTCGGCGGCCGGGTCGGCGGCGCGGACGGCGAGCATCGCCTCGGCGCCCGCGCAGTAGTAGACGCGTTCCCGGGCACCGCTCTGCCGGACCACGTCCATGATCCGGTCCACCGACCGTCGGCCGGGCCGCCCGCACAGGTCCACCATCACCCGGCAGTCACCGGTCGCGGCCAGTGCCTCGGCGAGCGTCGGCACCCCGCCCGCGGTGAGCCCGCGCAGTTCCTCCGCGGACAGCGCGCCGAGCGGCCGGTCGACGTCCCACAGCCGCGCGAGCGTCGCGTCGTGCAGCAGCACGGGGACGCCGTCGCGGGTGAGCCGTACGTCGATCTCGACCGCGTCCGCGCCCTGGTCGAGCGCGGAACGCAGCGAGTCGACGGTGTTCTCGCGGAAACGGTAGGGGGCGCCGCGGTGGGCCACGGCGGTCACGGTCTGCATGGCCCCCATTGTGGTGGGCGTCAGGAGGCGAGCCAGGTGCTGGTGTACGTGTCGATCTCCGCCGCGATACGGGCCTTGCCCTCGGCGTCCAGGAAGGACGCCTCCACCGCGTTGCGGGCGAGGCCGGCCAGACCCCGCTCGTCCAGGTCCAGCAGCCGGGCGGCCACCGCGTACTCGTTGTTGAGGTCGGTGCCGAACATCGGCGGGTCGTCGGAGTTGATCGTGACCAGCACCCCTGCCCGCACGAACTCCCTGACCGGGTGCTCGTCCAGGGTGCGGACCGCGCGGGTGGCGATGTTGGAGGTCGGGCAGACCTCCAGCGGGATGCGGTGCTCGGCGAGGTGCGCGAGCAGCTCGGGGTCCTGCGCGGAGCTGGTGCCGTGCCCGATCCGCTCCGCGCGCAGTTCGCGCAGGGCGTCCCACACCGTCTCCGGGCCGGTCGTCTCGCCGGCGTGCGGCACGGAGTGCAGACCGGCGGCGATGGCCCGGTCGAAGTACGGCTTGAACTGCGGCCGGGGGACGCCGATCTCGGGCCCGCCCAGCCCGAACGACACGAGCCCCTCCGGGCGGATCCGGTCGTCGGTGGCGAGCCGTGCCGTCTCCTCGGCCGATTCCAGCCCGGCCTCACCGGGGATGTCGAAGCACCACCGCAGCACGGTCCCGAACTCGGCCTCGGCCGCCTTGCGGGCGTCCTCGATCGCCGCCATGAACGCCAGCTCGTCGATGCCGCGCCGGGTCGAGGAGAAGGGCGTGACGGTCAGCTCGGCGTACCGCACCTGCTGCCGGGCCAGGTCGCGGGCCACCTCGTAGGTGAGCAGCCGGACGTCCTCCGGGGTGCGGATCAGGTCGACGACCGACAGGTACACGTCGATGAAGTGCGCGAAGTCGGTGAAGGTGAAGAAGTCGGCCAGGGCCTCGGGGTCGGTGGGCACCTTGGAGTCGGGGTGCCGGGCGGCCAGCTCCGAGACGATGCGCGGGGAGGCGGAGCCGACGTGGTGGACGTGCAGTTCGGCCTTGGGCAGCCCGGCGATGAAGGCCCGCAGATCGCGGTCGGCCGTGCCGGCGGCGGGTACGGAGCTGCTGTCGGTCATGGGGTCCTCCCCGGGCAGGGCGCCGGCGGCCCGGTACGGGCGAGGCGCGGGTGATCGGCTGATCGGTGGCACGGACGACATCGTAGGCGGGCGGCGGGTGCGGACCGGTCGGCGGAGGCCCGGTGGTGCCCCGGGACACCCGGCACCTCGCCGGCCGCCCCCGCGGGCGGCGGGTCCGGCGGACCGGTGGGACCGGGCCGCGGTGGTCCGGCGGCGAGGCCGTAGCATGGCGGGACGAACGACCGAGGGGGACATGCCCGTGAGTGACGGAGCGCAGCCGAGTGGCACCCCGGGGGGCGACCACAACATATGGGCGCCGCCCGAGCAGCGGACTTCGCTGGAGAAGCAGCCGCCCCAGGCGGAGGCCCAACCGCCCGTGCAGCCGCCGTCCGTGCACGACCAGGCGACCATGACCTCGCTGCCGACCGACGGCTTCGCACCGCCCGCCCCCGGCTTCCCGCCGCCCGCCTCCCCTCCCGGCTTCGCGCCGCCGCCCGCCGCCTCCGGATACGGCGTGCCGGGCACGGCACCGGTGGGCGGCGAGGCGGTGCCGCCCCCGCCGATCGCCCCCTCGGGCCCCGGCATACCCGCACCGCCCGCTTCCGGCGGCTACGGCTACCCCGGCTACTCGGCGGGCTACGGCTGGCCCGGCATGCCGATGGCCCCGCAGAACGGCATGGGCACCGCGGCGATGGTGCTCGGCATCCTCTCCCTGTGCCTGTTCTGCATGTACGGCGTCGTCTCGGTGGTCCTCGGCATCCTGGCGGTGGTCTTCGGCATCAAGGGCCGCCGGCGGGCCGATCTCGGTGAGGCCACCAACCACGGCCAGGCCCAGGCGGGCCTGATCATGGGTGTCGTCGGCATCGTGCTCGGCATCGCTGTGATCGTCCTGCTCGCGATCGGTATCACCGCCGCCATCCACGAGGGCAGCAAGCACACCGACCCCTACGACGACAACTCCGCCCGCAGCGTCCCGGTGACGGTGGCCGCCGGCCGCTGAGTCCGCCGGGCCGCGGCCCCTCATCCGTCGGCCGGAACCCGCTCCCGCTCCTCCGTACGGCCATTACGATGCCTTGATCGTCAACGGAGGGGAACCCGCTTCATGTCCAACATCAACCCGGAACCCGGTTTCGGTCCGCCGGCTCCGCAGCAGCCGCCGGGCTACGGATACCCGCAGCAGCCGGGGCCCGGTTACGGCTACCCCCAGTCGGGGCCGGGGCCGTCCTACCCGGCCGCGCCGCCCACGGCATACCCGCAGGCCCCCGGCTATGCGATGCAGATGCAGCCGAGCAACGGCATGGGCACCGCGGGACTGGTGCTGGGCATCATCGGAGTGGTCTGCAGCCTCACCATCGCCATGGAAGTCCTCGGGATGATCCTGGGCATCCTGGCGATCATCTTCGGTGCCGTCGGCCGGGGCAAGGCCAACCGCGGTGAGGCCACCAACAGGGGCGCGGCGACCGCCGGTCTCGTGTGCGGCATCATCGCCACCGTGCTCCTGCCGCTGCTGGTCTTCGTCTTCTTCGCCAGCCTCTTCAGCGCCAGCACGGTCTGACGGTCCCGGCGGACCAGGAAGCGAACGGGGGCCTGGCACCGGGCCGGCCCCCCAGCTCCCGGTCCGCTCAGGCCCCGGCCCCCGACAACCGCTCCCGCGCTTCCATCAGCGCGAACCCCAGCAGGTTCGGCCCGCGCCACCGCTCCGGATCCGAGGCCGCCTCGTCGTCCGCCGCGAGGCCGATGCCCCATATGCGGTCCACGGGGCTCGCCTCCACCAGCACCCGGTCGCCGGTGCCCAGCAGGAACACCCGCAGGTCGTCGTCCGACGCGAACTTGTGGACACTGCCCTCGACCACGAGCCGGAAGCGCTCCCGCTCCCACACCGCCTCGTCGAAGCCCCGGACCAGCCGCCCCGCCTTCTTGGCCTGAGCGGGATGCTCCGCGGCCAGCACCCGGCGCTCCGCCTCCGCGTCCCCGAACAGCCGCGCCTTGCCGGCCATCATCCAGTGCTCGGCCGTGGCGTACTCCACCCCGTCCACCGTGAACGGGGACGGCCACCACTGGCTCAGACAGCTCGCGCCGATCCGGCCGTCCGGCCGCGGCCGGTGCCCCCAGAAGTGCAGATACGTGATCCGGGCCCCTGCCCGGACCTCCCTGATCAGGGCTTCCACCCCGTCGATCTTCCCCATGCACGCGAGTCTGGCACGCACCACTGACACTCCGTCCGGCCTTTTCGCTCCGGACTCGACACCTGGTCGACAGATTCCGTCGCGTAACCAAAAGGCAACAACGGAATCACTTGTTGGAGTCCATTACCTCTGTCAGGATCGGCACTCAAATCGAGCTGGAGCTACGCCACCCACCCCCCGGGACGGGGCGAAACGGCGGAGGAGAGCGACATGCACAACCCGGGCACCGCCACCCCGGAACGATTTCCCGCCGAGGAGCGATTCGTCGCCGGCGCGCAGTTCATCGCCGGCCGGCTGACCAAGGGCACCTCGGGCCGTACCCACGCCGTGGTAGACCCCGCCACCGGCGAGGAGGTGTACCGCTACGAGCTGGCCGGCACCGACGACGTCGACGCGGCCGTCGCCGCCGCGCGCGAGGCCTTCCCGGGCTGGGCCTCGGCCACCCCGGGCGAGCGCTCCGACGCCCTGCACCGGTTCGCGGCCGTGCTCGCCGGGCGCGCCGAGGACTTCGCCCGCGCCGAGTCGCTGCAGTGCGGCAAGCCGCTGAAGCTGACCCGCGAGTTCGACGTACCGGGGACGATCGACAACACCGCCTTCTTCGCGGGCGCCGCCCGGCACCTGCAGGGCCAGTCCGCCGGCGAGTACTCGGGCGACCACACCTCGTACGTCCGGCGCGAGCCGATCGGCGTGGTCGGGTCGATCGCGCCCTGGAACTACCCGCTCCAGATGGCCGCCTGGAAGATCCTCCCGGCGATCGCCGCCGGCAACACCATCGTGCTGAAGCCCGCCGAGCTGACTCCGCTCACCTCGCTGCTCTTCGCCCAGGCCGCCACGGACGCCGGCCTCCCCGACGGTGTGATCAACATCGTCACCGGTACCGGGAAGGAAGCGGGGGAGCACCTGGTCGGCCACCCCGATGTCGCCATGACCTCCTTCACCGGGTCCACCGCCGTCGGCAGACGCGTCGCCGAGGTCGCCACCGCCACCGTCAAGCGGCTGCACCTGGAGCTCGGCGGCAAGGCGCCCTTCGTCGTGTTCGACGACGCCGATCTGGAAGCCGCCGTCCACGGAGCCGTCGCCGGGGCGCTCATCAACAGCGGACAGGACTGCACGGCCGCCACGCGCGCGTACGTGCAGCGACCGCTGTACGAGGCGTTCGTCGAGCGGACCGCCGCGCTGATGGAGACCGTCCGGCTCGGGGACCCGTTCGCCGTCGGCACCGACCTCGGCCCGCTCATCTCGCACGTCCACCGGGACCGGGTGGCCGGCTTCGTGGACCGCGCCCGTGCCTACGCGCGCGTGGTGACCGGCGGCGAGGCACCGAAGGGCGGGCTGGAGAACGGCGCCTACTACCGGCCGACCCTGATCGCCGACGCCGCCCAGGACAGCGAGATCGTCCAGTCCGAGATCTTCGGCCCCGTACTGGTCGTCCTGCCCTTCGACGGTGATGATGAGGGCATCCGGCTGGCCAACGACACCCCCTACGGCCTCGCCGCCTCCGCGTGGAGCACGAACGTCTACCGCGCCAACCGCTGCACCCGCGAGATCAAGGCGGGCTGCGTGTGGATCAACGACCACATCCCGATCATCAGTGAGATGCCGCACGGCGGCTACAAGGCCTCCGGCTTCGGCAAGGACATGTCGGCGTACTCCTTCGAGGAGTACACGCAGGTCAAACACGTAATGTTCGACAACACCGCGGTGGCCGCGAAGGACTGGCACCGCACCGTTTTCGGGGACCGCTAGCGACGACCAGGCCAGTGACCAGGCCGATCACTCCCGAAAGGGCACCACGCGCATGGAGCAGTACGAGCCCGACCGCCTGACACCGGTCGAAGTCGCCGCGATGCGGCGCAGCCTCCGCAACGGCCGGGCCGCCATGACCCGCCGGTCCCTGCTGCGGGCGTCCGCGGGCGGTGCGCTCGCGGCCGGCGGACTCGGCGCGCTGAGCGCCTGCGGCATCCCCGCGGCGACCAAGACGCAGGGCGGCGTCCCCGCGGACGACCACTCGGCCAAGGAGAAGGTCGTCGACTTCTCCAACTGGCCCGAGTACATCGACGTGGACGACAAGGGCAAGCGCCACCCCACGCTCGACGCGTTCGCCCGGCGGACCGGCATCCAGGTCAAGTACACCGAGGACATCAACGACAACGACGAGTTCTTCGGCAAGATCCAGCCGCAGCTCGCCGCGGGCCAGGACACCGGCCGTGACCTCATCGTGCTCACCGACTGGCTGGCCGCCCGCATGATCCGCCTCGGGTACGTCCAGAAACTGGACCCGGCCAACCTGCCGCACGCCTTCGCCAACCTGTCGGACCAGTTCCGCGCCCCCGACTGGGACCCGGGCCGCGCCTACTCGTACCCCTGGCAGGGCATCTCCACCGTCATCGCCTACAACAAGAAGGCGCTCGACGGCATCGAGGTGAAGTCGGTCTCCGACCTGCTCGACAACCCCCGGCTCAAGGGCCGCGTCGGCTTCCTCACCGAGATGCGCGACAGCATCGGCATGACCATGCTCGACATGGGCAAGGACCCGGCGAAGTTCACCGACGACGACTTCGACGCGGTGATCGCCCGCCTCCAGAAGGCCGTCGACCAGGGCCAGATCCGCCGCTTCACCGGCAACGACTACACCTCCGACCTCACCAAGGGGGACTTCGCCGCGTGCATCGCGTGGGGCGGTGACATCGTGCAGCTGCAGTCGGACAACCCGGACGTCGGCTATGTGATCCCCGACAGCGGCTACATGACGTCGACCGACAACATGCTGATCCCCAACAAGGCGCGCCACAAGACGAACGCCGAGCGGCTCATCGACTACTTCTACGAGCCCGGACCGGCCGCCGAGCTGGCCGCGTACATCAACTACGTGAGCCCCGTCGCGAACGTGAAGCCCTATCTTGCGAAGATCGACAAGTCGGCGGCGGGCAACCCGCTGATCATTCCCGACAAGGCCATACAGGCGAGGTCCCACGCCTTCCGCGCGCTGACGCAGAAGGAAGAGACGGCCTACCAGCAGAAGTTCTCGAAGCTCACAGGGGCGTGACGACGATGACGACACCAGACAACAGCGGCGACGTCCGCCTCTCCGGTATCTCCAAGACCTACGACAACGGCTTCACCGCCGTACAGCCGCTCGACCTGACCGTGCCGCAGGGCTCCTTCTTCGCCCTGCTCGGCGCCTCCGGCTGCGGCAAGACCACCACCCTGCGCATGATCGCCGGCCTGGAGGAACCTTCCTCCGGGACCGTGCGCCTCGGCGACCAGGACGTCACCCACCTGCCGCCGTACAAACGGCCGGTCAACACGGTCTTCCAGTCCTACGCCCTCTTCCCGCACCTGGACATCTTCGAGAACGTCGCCTTCGGTCTGCGCCGGCGCGGCATCAAGAGCGTGAAGAAGCAGGTCGAGGAGATGCTGGAGCTGGTCCAGCTGGGCGAGCAGGCGCGCAAGAAGCCGCACCAGCTCTCCGGCGGCCAGCAGCAGCGCGTCGCCGTCGCCCGCGCCCTCATCAACCACCCGAAGGTGCTCCTCCTCGACGAGCCGCTCGGCGCCCTCGACCTCAAGCTGCGCCGCCAGATGCAGCTGGAGCTCAAGCGCATCCAGACCGAGGTCGGCATCACCTTCGTGCACGTCACGCACGACCAGGAGGAGGCCATGACCATGGCCGACACGGTCGCCGTGATGAACGCGGGCCGCGTCGAACAGCTCGGCTCGCCGACCGACCTCTACGAGAACCCGCAGACGACCTTCGTCGCGAACTTCCTCGGCACCTCCAACCTCATCGAGGCCGAGGTCGACACCAGGAACGGCGACGACATCGTGCTCAAGGCGGCCGGCGGCAAGCTGGTGCTGCCCGAGGCGCGATGTTCCGCCCCCACCACGGCCGGCGGCAAGGTGCTGGTCGGCATCCGCCCCGAGAAGATCGCGCTCACGCACGCCGACGACGCGGGCTCGATCCCCGAGGGCCGCAACCGCCTCACCGGCAAGATCGCCGACGCCAGCTTCATCGGCGTCTCCACCCAGTACGTGATCGACAGCCCGGTCTGCGACGAACTCTCGGTCTACGTCCAGAACGTCGAGCGCGACGGCCGGCTGGTGCCCGGCGCCGACGTCGTCCTGCACTGGAGCCCGGCGCACACCTTCGGCCTGGACGCCGCTCAGGACATCGACGCGGGCACCGAGGAAGAGGCGGCCGCCTGATGTCGACACTCACCGAGGCGCCCCCGCCCCTCGCGCCCACCGCACCGGAGAAGAAGCCCCCGCGCAGACGCGGCCGGTTCACCCCGTACTGGCTGCTGCTGCCCGGCCTGCTGTGGCTGGTGGTCTTCTTCGCGCTGCCGATGATCTACCAGGCCTCCACCTCCGTGCAGACCGGCTCCCTGGAGACCGGCTACAAGGTCACCTGGCACTTCGTGACCTACTGGGACGCGCTCAGCGAATACTGGCCGCAGTTCCTGCGGTCCGTCCTCTACGCCGCCGCCGCGACCGCGGGCTGCCTGCTGCTCGGCTATCCGCTGGCCTACCTGATCGCCTTCCGCGCGGGCCGCTGGCGGAACCTGATCATGATCCTGGTGATCGCGCCGTTCTTCACCAGCTTCCTGATCCGCACCCTGGCCTGGAAGACGATCCTCGCCGACAACGGCCCGGTCGTGCACGCCCTGAGCTCGCTGCACGTCCTGGACCTCACCAACTGGCTCGGCTGGACGGCCGGCGACCGCGTCCTGGCCACACCACTGGCGGTCGTCTGCGGGCTGACGTACAACTTCCTCCCGTTCATGATCCTCCCCCTCTACACCTCGCTGGAGCGGATCGACGGGAGGCTGCACGAGGCGGCCGGCGACCTGTACGCCAAGCCGTGGACCACCTTCCGCAAGGTCACCTTCCCGCTGTCGATGCCGGGCGTGGTCTCCGGCACCCTGCTGACCTTCATCCCCGCGGCCGGTGACTACGTCAACGCCGAACTCCTCGGCTCCACCGACACCCGCATGATCGGCAACGTCATCCAGACGCAGTTCCTGCGGATCCTGGACTACCCGACCGCCGCGGCCCTGTCCTTCATCCTCATGGCCGCCATCCTGGCCATGGTCACGATCTACATCCGCCGGTCCGGGACGGAGGATCTGGTCTAAATGCCCTTCGTCACCTGGCTCAAGCGCCATCTCGTCGTCATCGCGGGGCTCCTGACGCTCGCGTACCTGCTGCTGCCGAACGTCATCGTCACGGTGTTCTCCTTCAACAAGCCGAAGGGACGCTTCAACTACGAGTGGCAGCAGTTCTCGCTGGACGCCTGGAAGCAGCCGTGCGGCGTCGCCGACATGTGCGGCTCGCTCTCCATCAGCCTCCAGATCGCCGTATGGGCGACGATCGGCGCCACCCTGCTCGGCACGATGATCGCCTTCGCGCTGGTCCGCTACCGCTTCCGCGCCCGCGGCGCCGTCAACTCGCTGATCTTCCTGCCGATGGCGATGCCCGAGGTCGTCATGGCCGCCTCGCTGCTCACCCTGTTCCTCAACATGGGCGCCCAGCTGGGCTTCTACACGATCCTGATCGCGCACATCATGTTCTGCCTCAGCTTCGTCGTCACCGCGGTCAAGGCGCGCGTGATGTCGATGGACCCGCGCCTGGAGGAGGCCGCCCGGGACCTGTACGCCGGCCCCGCGCAGACCTTCCTGCGGGTCACCCTGCCGATCGCGGCGCCGGGCATCGCCGCGGGCGCGCTGCTGTCGTTCGCGCTCTCCTTCGACGACTTCATCATCACGAACTTCAACGCCGGCTCGACCGTCACCTTCCCGATGTTCGTGTGGGGTTCGGCGCAGCGCGGCACGCCCGTCCAGATCAACGTCATCGGTACGGCCATGTTCCTCGTCGCCGTGCTCTTCGTCCTGACCTCGATGGTCGTCAGCAACCGCCGTAACAAGCAAAAGGCATAGGCCTTTTCCGGAAAGTCCTCTGTAGGGAGTTGAAATCATGGCCCCAAGCGCCATGAGCCGTGGCAAAGACAACTGGATCTCCTCTCTCTCCGAAGCCCAGCCGGTCCCGTACTGGCTGGAAGACCCCGGCAAGCCGTCCGCCGAGCCCGCCCTCACCGGCACCGACACCTGCGACCTGCTGGTCGTAGGCGGCGGCTACAGCGGGCTGTGGACCGCGCTGAACGCCAAGGAGCGCGACCCGCAGCGCGATGTGGTGCTGCTGGAAGGCCGCGAGGTGGGCTGGGCCGCCTCCGGCCGCAACGGCGGCTTCTGCGCCGCCTCCCTCACCCACGGCCTGCCCAACGGCCTCACCCGCTGGCCCGACGAGATCCACAAGCTGGAGGCGCTGGGCCGGCGCAACCTCGACGAGATCGAGGCCGCGATCGCCCGGCACGGCATCGACTGCGACTTCGAGCGCACCGGCGAGATCGATGTCGCCACCGAGACCTACCAGGCCTGGGAACTGAAGGACTGGCACCGGGAACTGGAGGAGAGGGGCCTCGCCGACGGCATCGAGTTCCTGGACGCCGACGCGGTGCGCGAGCAGGTGAACTCGCCCACCTTCGAGGCCGGCCTGTGGGACCGCGAAGGCGTGGCGATGCTGCACCCGGCCAAGCTGGCCTGGGGCCTGAAGAAGGCGTGCACGCGGCTCGGGGTGCGGGTGTACGAGCACACACCCGCGCTGACCCTCAAGCAGTACGGCGCCGGGATGGCCGTACGCACCCCGTACGGCGCGGTCCGCGCCCGGCGCGTCGCCCTCGGCACCAACATCTTCCCGAGCCTGCTGCGCCGCGTGCGCTCCTACACCGTCCCGGTCTACGACTACGCGCTGATGACCGAGCCGCTGAGCGACGCGCAACTGGAGTCGGTCGGCTGGAAGAACAGACAGGGCCTCGGCGACTCGGCCAACCAGTTCCACTACTTCCGCCTGTCCGCCGACAACCGCATCCTCTGGGGCGGCTACGACGCGATCCACCACTACGGCGGCCGGGTCCGCGCCGAGTACGACGACCGGCCGGAGACGTACGCCAAGCTCGCGGGCCACTTCTTCACCTGCTTCCCGCAGCTGGAGGGCGTCCGCTTCACCCACGCCTGGGGCGGCGCGATCGACACCTGCTCCCGCTTCTCGGCGTTCTTCGGCACGGCGCACCAGGGGAAGGTCGCGTACGCGGCGGGCTACACCGGCCTGGGCGTCGGCGCGACCCGCTTCGGCGCCGACGTGATGCTGGACCTGCTGGACGGGGAGCGCACCGAGCGGACGGAGCTGGAGATGGTCCGCAGGAAGCCGCTGCCGTTCCCGCCCGAGCCGTTCGCCTGGACCGGGATCGCCCTCACCAAGTGGTCCCTGGCCCGCGCGGACGCGCACGGCGGCCGGCGCAACCTGTGGCTGCGGACGATGGACCGGCTGGGCCTGGGCTTCGACAGCTGAGCCCGTGCGTTCGTGAGCCAGGTCGCGTGATCCAGGTCACGTGAACCGGGTCCCGAAACCCGCGTAATGCCCCCGCGAGGCCTCCCTCTCTCCTCCCGACGCGACCGCGCAGGGACGGTCGGGCGAGAGAAGAGGGAGGCCTTCTCATGACTGGGGCGAAGACGGCCGTCGAGTGGCTGCTATCCGTCGCGCCGGATCCCGAGGCCTGCCGCTGGGCGTGGGAGCGCAATCCCCTCGGTGTCGCGCTGCTGCCCGCCGGCCGGGCCTGGGACGTGCTGATCCTGCCGGGCGACCTCGGGCATCCGACCCTGGACGTGCTCACCCGGGTCATCGACCGGCCCGGCCCGGTACTCGCCGACCTCGGTGACAACCGGGTCGGGTTCTTCGTACCCCCGGGCACCGCGGCCCGCTGGCTCGGCACCGGCATCCGTACCGCCGGATCCGGCACCTGGATCGTCGTGCCCTATCCGGGCCGGGCCGCCCAGGGCGTGCGCTGGCTGGTGCCGCCGGACGGCTCGGGCACGCTGACCGACCCGGCGCTGCTGGAGCTGGCGATGCACGAGGCGGCGGCGGGACCGGTCGGGGGCGGGGAGCGGGACGGTTAGGGCCGGGAGTCCTTCACCCGCGTGGCCGGTGAACGGGGACCGCCGTGCGAACGGGGAGTTCCAGGAGGACTTCGCCGCCTGCTGCGGCCGGCGAAGCCGGTGAACAGGGCGAGGGCGGTCAGCGGCACGGTGCACAGACACCAGCTGGCCACCACGTCCAGCGGCCAGTGGTAGCCGTGGCGGACCAGGCCGTACGACACCCCGAGGACAAGGGCCGCGCAGCCGGCGACCAGGGTGCGGCGGGCGGCCGTGGAACGCAGCCAGGGGAGCAGGAGCAGGGTCGCGGAGCCGTAGGCGACGGCCGCCGTGGCCGTGTGACCGGAGGGGAAGTACCCCACCCCCGGGGGCATCTCCGGGGTCCCCGGCCGTGCCGTCCAGTCCTTGAGCGGTACGACGACCGCCGGGACCAGGGCCATCAGGACGGCCGCGGCGAGCGGCGGCAGCCACCACCGGTGCGCACCGGCGGCGCGTCCCCGCCAGGCCGCGCACCCGAGGGCCAGGGCCAGCACGGGGACGGCGACCTGGATGTTCCCCAGGTCGGAGAGAAGCCCGGAGAACCGGTCCGGATGGACGAGGGCTCTGCTGAGGCGGGCGTCCAGGCGCAGCAGCGGGCCGTGGCCGACCACCTGCCAGGTGATGAGCGCGAAGAGGACGGCCGGGAGGCCGAGGAGCGGGGCGCGGCGGACTGCGGTCGACACGGCGCTCAGCCTGACAGACGTGCTCGGCGCGAAGGAGGTCGGCCGCCCCGGAACAGGGGGGGCGTTCCGAGGCGGCCGTCCGGATCGGAACGCCGCGCGCCCCGGGGGGTTTGGGGCGGCGACCGTCCGATCGGTGAGGAGATCCCGGAGCCGTCAGGCGCCGGTTGTGTGCGCGAGGGCACGACCAGGTCGAAGCTGGGGAGGCCCCGGCCTGAAATCGCCCACAGTCCCCTGTGGGCGGGGTGTATCTCTCATCTGGGTAGAACCTACGGCAGGCGAAGGCGCTTGGGCAGACGGAATCGCGTCCCGTCATCCACCTCGCACACCTTCTTCACATGGCCTGCCGCAGGGCCCCGTCACCGGTGCCGAACTCTCGCTCAGATGCGCGAGAAGGCCTGCTCGATGATGTCGAGACCCTCGTTCAGGAGGTCCTCGCCGATCACCAGCGGGGGCAGGAAGCGCAGCACGTTGCCGTAGGTGCCACAGGTCAGGACCAGCAGGCCCTCGGCGTGGCAGGCCTTGGCGAGGGCGGCGGTGGCCTCGGGGTTCGGCTCCTTGGTGGTCCGGTCCTTGACGAGCTCGATGGCGATCATGGCGCCGCGCCCACGCACATCACCGATGATGTCGAACTTCTCGGCCATGGCGGTGAGGCGACCCTTCATGATCTCCTCGATGCGCTTGGCCTTGCCGTTGAGGTCGAGCTCCTTCATGGTCTCGATCGCGCCGAGCGCACCCGCGCAGGCGACGGGGTTGCCGCCGTACGTCCCCCCGAGGCCACCGGCGTGCGCGGCGTCCATGATCTCGGCGCGCCCGGTGACGGCGGCGAGCGGAAGTCCGCCCGCGATGCCCTTGGCGGTGGTGATGAGGTCGGGCACGATGCCCTCGTCCTCACAGGCGAACCACTGCCCGGTCCGGCAGAAGCCGCTCTGGATCTCATCGGCCACGAACACGATGCCGTTGTCGTTGGCGAACTTCACGATCTCCGGCAGGAAGCCCTTGGCCGGCTCGATGAAGCCGCCCTCGCCGAGCACCGGCTCGATGATGATCGCGGCGATGTTGTCCGCGCCGACCTGCTTGGACATCTGGTCGATGGCCTGCTTGGCGGCCTCGGGACCGGCGTTCTCCGCCCCGGTCGGCCAGCGGTAGCCGTACGCCACCGGCACCCGGTACACCTCGGGCGCGAACGGCCCGAACCCGTGCTTGTACGGCATGTTCTTCGCCGTCAGCGCCATGGTCAGGTTGGTCCGCCCGTGGTACCCGTGGTCGAACACCACCACGGCCTGCCGCTTGGTGTAGGCACGGGCGATCTTGACGGCGTTCTCGACGGCCTCGGCGCCGGAGTTGAACAGCGCGGACTTCTTGGCGTGGTCACCGGGCGTGAGCTCGGCGAGCGCCTCCGCGACCTCCACGTACCCCTCGTACGGGGTGACCATGAAACAGGTGTGGGTGAAGTCCGCCAGCTGGGCGGAGGCACGCCGCACGACGGCCTCGGCGGAGGCACCCACGGAGGTCACGGCGATACCGGACCCGAAGTCGATGAGCCGGTTGCCGTCGACGTCCTCGATGATCCCGCCGCCCGCGCGCGCGGTGAAGACGGGCAGCACGGAGCCCACACCCTGCGCGACCACAGCGGTACGGCGGGCCTGCAGCTCCTGCGACTTCGGGCCGGGGATGGCGGTGACGACGCGGCGCTCCTGCGGAAGTGCGGTCATGGGGGCTCCCTGATGATCTTGCGTTGAGTCTGCGTACCGGGCGATCCCGGACGATCCCGGGCGGTGCGTTTTCAGCCGCTTACCTATCTTTCTCCGCAGGCTAGGGGCGGGGGAGGGGGGTGGGCATGCTCCATGTGGGCGTTGTCGGCGAGAACGGTTGTCCGGAGTGGATATAGAGGAACTGGGAGGACGGCGCGACGGCGTGCGCGCATCTCACCGCGTGCCCTGCCACGCAATCGCTGAACTCCCCGTGCAAGGGCATTAGATTGACTCGCTGATGGTGGACGGAGCGGCTGCTCAGGGGGCAGGGGCGATGGACAGCGACGGGACGCAGGACACGCGGGGCACACATGCTCATCCTGTGCCGCGCCCAGCGGAGCCGACAGATATGCCCGCGGCGGCCCGGAACGGGCCGGCCACGCCCTACAGCGGCGCGGCTCCGCCATACGGCGCCCCTGCCATGCCGCCACGGCCGACGCGGGCGCCTGACCTGCCGTCGGCCGTGCCACCCGGGCATGCCCTCCACTCGACGCAAACCCGCTCGCCCGTTGCCGAGTGGCTCGACCAGCCGCGCCCGGCCGTCGATCCCGGGATCTGGCGCTACGGCTACCGCCTGCCCAAGGCGGCAGAGGGACAGCGCCTGGCCCCCGTGACCATCGTCGGTTTCGTTGTCCCCCTTGTGGCGGGACTGCTTCTGTGGTCACTGTGGCGACACGGCACGATCCCGTACCAGTGGACGGTTCTGAAGCTGCTCACCCCTGACGACTGGTGGTGGAGCGGCACCGTGTCGCCGAAGAGCTACCAGGGCGCCGAGGCAAAGACGGTTGCCGACGGAGTGTTCTTCGTGATCCTCGTCTACGTCATGGCGCGCCTGGGCAGCTGGGCGGACATCATCCGGCACGTTGTCACCCGGCGTGAGCAACCCGCTCGCGCCCTCATCGCCGCTCTCGGGGCGCTGATCGCGCTGGCCTTCGTCTTCCCGAGCGCGTTCGGCCTCGGCTGGGACGCCTTGCCCGTTCAGGACCCGTTGTTCTCCCTGATCGTTCTGATCAGCGGAGACTATGGTGTATTCGCGTCTGAGCCGCTCACCGACGGACTGTACGCGCTCATCACCGTGCTGGTGCTGTGGCCGTTCGCCCGGGTCGGCGGCTGGTGGCCCCTCGCGAAGCAGGCGCTGGCCGCGCGGGCGCGGGCCAGGACGGCCGAAGTCCCGCAACCGGCCGTTGACCGGCGGCCGTCGCAATGGCCGGAACTTCGCGAGGCCGGTCAGCATCAGGCCGCGGACGTTCTCGCCGCCGAGGTTGACGCCGGCCGGATGAACGACGTGGACTGCGCCAGGATCGGCCACATGTGGACTGTGGCCCGTGCCCGTGCCCGAGTCTTCTCTTTCGCCGAGACCGTGCTGCGCGAGGGGGGTGCCGCCTGGACGCACCCGTCCGGCGACCGTGACTTGCCCGGCCGGGCAGCACGGCATGATCTGCTCGCCGGACAGGTGCGCATCGGGCAGTGGGTGGCAGGGGAGCGCACCCCGCTCGCCTACGGCGGGGCCGGAGCCGCTCTCGCGCCGGACACCCTGGGCACCTCGTTGCTGGCCGTCGGGCCCTCCGGCTCCGGCAAGACGCGCCACCTGATCCGTCCCGTCGTCGAGTCGCTCGGACTGCAGGCGCTCGCGGGACAGTGCGCCGTGGTCGTCGTGTGTGCGGCCGGCACTCCGCTCGGACCCGACTCGGCCTACGATGTGGTCGTACGCCTCGGCGACCCGGCGTCCGTGCACGACCTCGACCCGTACGCGGATTCCGACGACCCCGACGAGGCGGCCGTCTTTCTGGCGGAAGGGCTGGCCGGCGACCTTGACTCGGTGAGCGGTCAGCGGGCGGTCACCGCGCTGGCCCAGCTCCTCGGCCCCTACCGGGCGGCCTACGGGCGCTTCCCGACGCTGCCCATGCTGCGAGAACTGCTGCAAGGCGAGGCTTCGGCCATTGCCGCGCTACGCGGTGCACTCGCCGGGGACGAGCACACCGCGATGCGCCGGGAACTGGAAGCGCGTGCCCGGCAGTCAGACACTGCGGGAGATCCCGGACCGGTCCTCGCCGACCGGCTCGCCGTGCTGGACCGGCCGGTGTTCGCCGAGTTCTTCGGTGGGGACGGCGGGAGCGCTCGGCCGTTCTCCCTGCGTGCCGTCGCCCATCATCCGCTCCGTGTGCGCATCGACCTGCCCGACCGCGGACACGAAGAGGCGTCCCGGATCGTCACCCGGCTGCTGCTCGCCCAGTTCGGCGCCGTGGTGGCGACAGGCGAGCGGGCCCACTTCGCCTGCCTCGTCCTGGATGACGCCACGGGTGTGGTGACGACCGAGTCCGTCCGCCGTATCCAGCGCTTGCGGTCCTGCAACGCGGCCGTGGTGCTCACTCTTCGTACGGTCGGTGACGTCCCCGAGGCGCTGCACGGGCCGCTGTACGCGGCGGTGGGTTGCCGTATGGCGTTCTCCGGGGTGAGCACATGGGACGGCGGCAGGTTCGCGGAAGCCTGGGGCACGCAGTGGGTGGAGACCCGGGACGTGGCTCGCCACACCGTGTTTGCGGACCAGCCGATGACACGCGCCATCCATGCTCTGCGCAAGCTGGTGACCGGCAAGGCGGTGACGACGGAAGCCGTCACCGTCCGGCAGGTCGAGCGGGAGCGCTGGTCGGCTTCCGAGTTGGCTCATGGGGTGCCGGCCGGGCATGCCGTGTTGTCGTTGACCAGTGTGCGCGGGGAGCACGCGCCGCCGTTGCTGGTGGATCTGCGGGGGTGAGGGGGCGGCGGGGGACCGTACGGTGAGGCAGAATCGGCGTAGGCCGTTCATACGTCGCGGCCAAGAGATCAGCGAAAGATCCCCGGCAGAGCACCCGATCTTCCTCACCGTGAAGGCCCCATGCCCCCGACCCTCGCCTCGCTCGTCCACCACTCCGCGCTCAAACTGACCGTGCGCGCGGGCGAGGACCGCCTCGACGTGCCCGTCCGCTGGGCCCACGTCAGCGAGCTGGCCGACCCCGTGCCGTACATGGAGGGCGGCGAGCTGCTGCTGATCACCGCGCTCAAGCTGGACGCCGAGAACCCCGAGGTCATGCGGCGGTATGTGAAGCGGCTGGTGGGGGCCGGTGTCGTAGGGCTCGGGTTCGCCGTCGGGGTGAACTACGAAGAGATTCCCGAGGCGCTCGTCGAGGCCGCGCGCGAGGAAGGGCTGCCGCTGCTGGAGGTGCCCCGCCGCACCCCGTTCCTCGCCATCAGCAAGGCCGTGTCCGCCGCCATCGCCGCCGACCAGTACCGGGCCGTCACGGCCGGCTTCGCCGCGCAGCGAGAGCTGACCAAGCAGGCGCTGAACTCCGGGCCCGAGGGGCTGCTCGGCGCGCTCGCCGGGCAGGTCGACGGGTGGGCCGCCCTGTACGACGCCTCCGGCGCCGTCGTCGCCGCCGCGCCCGAGTGGGCCGGCCGGCGGGCCGCCCGGCTGACCGCCGAGGTCGAGCGGCTGCGGGAGCGGCCCGCCCCGGCCTCCTCCGTCGTCGGCGGGCCGGATCACGAGGACCGGGTCGAGCTGCACTCCCTGGGCACGGGACGGCGCCCGCGCGCCGCGCTCGCCGTCGGCACGGCCGCGGCCCTCGGCACCGCCGAACGGTACGCCGTCCACTCCGCCATCGCGCTGCTCACCCTCACCACCGAACGCTCCCGCTCCCTGTACGCGGCCGAGCAGCGCATCGGTACGGCGGTGCTGCGCATGCTGCTCGCCGGGCAGCCCGACCATGCCCGGGCCGTCGCCGGGGACCTGTACGGCGGGCTGCTCGACGCGCCGTTCCGGGTGATCGTCGCCGAGTCGGTGTCCGGCTCGGCCGCACGGGCGCACGCGGACGCCCATGCCCACGCTCACGCGCGTGTGCCCGGTGCCGCCAAGCAGGCGCCCCCGGCCGCCGCGCTCGCCGCCGCCGACAGCGCCGGGGATCGGCTGGGCGGGCTGGCGGAGACCGTGGAGTCCGCCGCCGCGCGCTCCGGGGAGGCCGTACTGGTGGTGCCCGAGGGGGAGCGGCTGGTGGTGCTCGCCGCCGACGGGGGCGCGGCGGTGGCCGCCTGTACGCAGTACGCGGCGGCGCTGGAGGCGGCGCGAGCGGTGGCCGAGCAGGCCGGGGCCGACGAGGACGAGCTGGTCGTCGGGTTGTCCGCACCGGCGGGGCCGATCGCCGCGGCGGCGGCCTACAAACAGGCCGAGCAGGCGCTGTCCGTGGCCCGGCGGCGGGGGCGCGTCCTGGTGGAACACGAGCAGCTGGCCGCCGGGTCCGTACTGCCGCTGCTGGCCGACGACGCGGTGAAGGCGTTCGCCGACGGGCTGCTGCGGGCGCTGCACGAGCATGACGCGACGGGGCGGGGGGATCTCGTCGCCTCCCTGCGGGCGTGGTTGTCCCGGCACGGGCAGTGGGACGCGGCCGCGGCGGATCTGGGGGTGCACCGGCACACGCTGCGGTACCGGATGCGGCGGGTCGAGGAGATCCTGGGACGGTCGCTGGACGATCCCGACGTGCGGATGGAGCTGTGGCTCGCCCTGAAGGCGACCAGCACCGAATAGTCCAAACAGTAGTGCCCGGTCCGGCTACTGCTACGACTCGGACAAGCGACCCCCGGCTGCCCCCGCCCTACCGTGGAGCACGCAAGCCAAGCACACCCACTACGCGGAAAGGCCGGGACTCGCACATGACTTCCACCCACGCCTTCTGGCTCGCCGGCCGCCAGGTCACCGGCGAGGACACCTTCGACGTCACCTCCCCGTGGGACGGCCGGCTCGTCGGCAGGGTCAGCGTGCCGACCGACGCCCAGGTCGAGGAGGCCGTGGCCGCCGCGTACGCCGTGCGGGACGAGTTCGCCGCCACCCCGGCGCACGTGCGCGCCGCCGCCCTGGACCACGTCAGCAAGCGGCTGGCCGAGCGCACCGAGGAGATCGCCCAGCTGATCTCCGCCGAGAACGGCAAGCCGATCAAGTGGGCCCGCGGGGAAGTCGGCCGTGCCGTCTCCGTGTTCCGGTTCGCCGCCGAAGAGGCCCGACGGTTCAACGGCGGCGAGGCCCAGCGGCTGGACACCGACGCCGGCGGCCAGGGCCGGCTGGCGCTCACCCGCCGCTTCCCGAAGGGTGTCGTGCTCGGCATCGCGCCGTTCAACTTCCCGCTGAACCTGTGCGCCCACAAGGTCGCCCCGGCGATCGCCGCCGGCGCCCCGATCATCCTCAAGCCGGCCCCGGCCACCCCGCTGTCCGGCCTGATCCTCGGCGACCTGCTCGCCGAGACCGACCTGCCCGCCGGCTCCTGGTCGATCCTCCCGGTCGCCAACGACAAGATGCCCGCCCTCGTCCAGGACGAGCGCCTGCCGGTCATCTCCTTCACCGGTTCCGAGAAGGTCGGCTACGCGATCATGGACTCGGTGCCGCGCAAGCACTGCACGCTGGAGCTGGGCGGCAACGGAGCCGCGGTCGTCCTCGGCGACTTCTCCTCCGACGCGGACCTGGACTGGGCCGCGACCCGTATCGCGACCTTCTCCAACTACCAGGGCGGCCAGTCCTGCATCTCCGTGCAGCGGGTCATCGTGGACGCCTCCGTCTACGACCGTCTGCTGCCGCGCATCGTCGCCGCCGTCGAGGCCCAGGTCACCGGTGACCCGTCCGACGCCAAGACGGATGTCGGCCCGCTGGTCAGCGAGGACGCCGCCAAGCGCGTCGAGTCGTGGGTCAAGGAGGCCGTCGAGGCCGGTGCCACGCTCCTCACCGGCGGTGACCGCGACGGCGCCTCCTACGCGCCGACCGTCCTCACCGGCGTACCGGCCGGCGCCACCCTCGCCTGCGAGGAGGTCTTCGGGCCGGTCCTGACCGTGCAGAAGGTGGACGGCGAGGCCGAGGCGTTCGCCGCGGTCAACGACTCCAAGTACGGCCTCCAGGCGGGCGTGTTCACCCACGACCTGCAGGTCGCCTTCCGTGCCCACCGCGCCCTGGAGGTCGGCGGCGTGGTCATCGGCGACGTCCCGTCCTACCGCGCCGACCAGATGCCGTACGGCGGCGCCAAGCAGTCCGGTGTGGGCCGCGAAGGCGTGCGGTTCGCGATGGAGGACTACACCTACGAGCGCGTGCTGGTTCTCACCGGACTCGCGCTCTGACCTGCCACGGACAGGTCGGACGGAACGGCCGGAGCCCACTGTGCGGGGGCTCCGGCCGTTCGCATGCGCGCCCGGCCGGAGTAACCCGTTTTCTGCCTGCTGGTAAAGGATTTGATATCGGCGGTTCAAGAGTCTTGTTCTGTCCATGACTCTCCCGATGAGATGCGCCTGACCACTTCGTCCAGTTGGTTCGCCCAACTCGGAACGTCTCAGGCTCTCTCAGGGGACCACATGCACATAGCCCGTACCGGGCGCGGGGTCGCGGCGTCCGCCGCCACCGTCGCACTCGTCGCCGCCGCACTGGCGGCCACCTCCCAGGCCGGCGCCACCACCGCCGCGCCCGCCGGCGTACCGCACACCTTCGCGGCACCGGCCATCGCGGGGCACAACCTGGTCCACGGTGTGGCCAGCCCCCTTCCGATCGAGCAGTGCCAGACCAAGTGGCACATCAACTGCTACAACCCGCTGCAGTACCGCACCGCGTACAACCTGAACCCCCTGTACAAGAAGGGGATCACCGGCAAGGGCCGCACGATCGTCATCGTCGACTCCTTCGGTTCCCCGACCGTCCAGCACGATCTGGACGTCTACAGCAAGCAGTTCGGGCTGCCCAGCACCAAGGTCAAGGTCGTCAAGTGGGGCCACGTCCCCAAGTTCGACCCCAAGAACTCCGACATGACCGGCTGGGCCGGCGAGACCACCCTGGACGTCGAGATGGCCCACGCCGTCGCGCCCGGCGCCAAGATCGTCCTGGTGGAGACGGCGGTCTCGGAGACCGAGGGGACCACCGGTCTGCCGGAGATGATGTCCGCCGAGAAGCACCTGATCGACCAGGGCGTCGGCGATGTCATCAGCCAGAGCTTCGGCGCCACCGAGAACACCTTCCCGGGCTTCGGCAAGGGCGACTTCTCCAGCATCAAGAAGCTGCGGTACGCCTTCGAGGACGCCCAGCGCAAGCACGTGACCGTCCTCGCCTCCTCCGGTGACGGCGGCGCCACGGACATGAAGCTGGACGGCAAGACGTACTACAAGAAGCGCGTCAACTCCTGGCCCTCGTCGGACCCGCTGGTCACCTCCATCGGCGGCACCCAGCTCCACCTGAACGACAAGGGTGAGCGCGTCAAGCCGGACAGCGTCTACAACGACAACGGCGCGGGCGGCGGCGGCCAGTCCCACGTCTTCACGCGCCCGGCCTTCCAGAACGGCGTGAAGAACGTCGTGGGCACCCGCCGCGGCACCCCGGACATCTCGATGGCCGCCGCGGTCAACGGCGGTGCCTGGGTCTACTCCAGCTACGACCCGACCGCCACCGGCTGGGACGTCAGCGGCGGCACCAGCGAGGCCAGCCCGCTCTTCTCGGGCATCGTCGCCCTCGCCGACCAGGCGGCCGGCCACCGCGTGGGTGACATCAACGGAGCCCTGTACACCCTTCTCAAGCAGAAGAACCCGGGCATCGTCGACGTCAACGACGGCACCGACAACACCTACCAGGGTGTCAAGGGCTACAAGGCCGTGAACGGCTACGACATGGCCACCGGCGTGGGCACCCTGGACGCCCTCCGCTTCGTGCCGGCCCTCGGCAAGGCGAGCCGCGGCTGACGCCGCGCATCGCCCTCGCGACGGCCCGGGTCCCCGACCCGGGCCGTCGTACCGTGAAGGCCCGCGTCGGCAGTCCCCTTCACAGGGACTCGGCGGGAGCGTGCGCCGCGTTCGACCACATGAGCTGGACCGGAACCTTGCCGGTCCCGTTGGCCAGTGGCACCACCTTGAAGACCCGGCTGATGTCGGGATGCGGTCCGGACTCGGCTTCGTTGACGGGGAGATCGCCTATCTCGCCCTGGCCCGCCTCGGAGTACCACCCGAGCTTCCGGATGTCGTTCAGCCGGATGGCGTCCCCGACGTCGGGGTCGGTCCGCGCTTCGTTGAGCTCGTGGTAGAAGGTGGCGACGACGTTCGCCCAGGCGTCGTTCTGCCCGTCGAACACCACGATGCCGTTGTCCCCTTCGGAGAAGACTCCGACCGCGTAGTAGACCGTGACGTCCTGGCCGTTGTGCTTCACGTGGACCGATTCGTGGAAGCCGCCCAGCCCGTGCGCGGAATCGCTGTCGGCGTCGTCATCCAGTTTGATCAGCGCCTCCTGGCGGCGACCGTGTTCCTCCTCCGTGCCGGGGGGCGGCTGGAAGCCCGGCGAGAAGCCGTCGACGAGGACGACACCACGCGGAAGCAGGAGGTTGATGACGCTCTCCCTGGGGTCGCTGTCACCGAGCACCCCCTCCTTGAAGAGCCGCGCGGCGAGTTCCTCCGCCTGGTCCTTGAAGAACCTCGCCGGCACGGCACCGGGCACCACGTCGGAGGGCAGCATCCGGGACGAGATCGCACCCGGGTAGTACTGGGCGATCACCGATTCCAGCCTGCTGTCGGACATCGCGCCCGAGAGCGCCGTGTCGATGTTCTTCATGTCCCCCGTGTCCCAGGCCGCGGCACCGCCGAGGTAGCGGTTGACGAAGACGAGATCCGTGATCTTCCGTCCTCCGTGGTCCTTCAGGTCCCACTTGGGGATCTCACGGAATCCCTCGGCGGTGACCGCCTCCGCCGAGACGGCCGCGGGTGCCTGCCTGCGCGCGTAGGCCCGGCTGGCCGGCGAGCCGGGACGGAGTACGACATTGAGCGGTTTGATCTGGCTGTTCGCTGAGCGAGTCATGGAGGGTCCCCGCATTCCGATCAGGTGGCAGGGGATTTCTTTCTCCACACCAGTGTCGAAAACGCACGTCACACCCGCAACGGGAGACTCTGGCGTACCGCCGGGCTCCTCCGGACCCTCAACCGGTGAATCCGACGTGCGCGAGCCGCAGCGGACCGCGCAGCCTGAGGTGGACGTCGTGCACGCCGTCCGCGACGAGCCCGGCTCCGAGGGTGGTGTAGGCGTAGGCGTCGACGGTGGGGGCGTCGAGTGTGAGGGAGGCCAGGACCGGGCCGCCGTCCAGGGAGAGTTCCAGGACTCCCTCGCCCGCCAGCCGTGCGCGCAGTCCGGTCACCCCGGTGCCGAAGTCGCAGGAGCGGTAGACCAGTTCCCCCGCCCCGCCGCCCGCCGGCGTCACCGCGTCGCCCGCCGCCCGCGTCCTGTCCACGATCGCGATGCCCGACTGCTCGTCGAAGTCGGCGCCCGCCAGACCGCGTTGGGCCACCGGACGCGGGGCGGGCGGCTCACCGGCGAGGTGGACGGTCGTACGCAGGCGGATGTCCTCACTGGACGCGCCGATCAGCACGTCGTACGGGCCCTGTTCGAGAACCGGGCCGCCCCGGGCCACGTCCCAGAACTCCAGCGCCGCGAGCGGGACCTCGAAGGCGACCTCGGCGCTTTCGCCGGGCGTGAGGGTGAGGCGGCGGTGGGCCAGCAGTGCGCGGCGCGGGCGGGGGACCGAGGGCTCCACGGCGCGTGCGTACAGCTGCGGCACCTCGTCCGCCGTGCGGTCGCCGGTGTTGGTGAGCGTGCAGGACACCCGCAGCGTGCCGCCCTCCACCGTGGCCGTCAGGCCGGCGTAGGCGAAGGACGCGTACGACAGACCGTGGCCGAAGGGGAAGAGCGGGGTGCCCTCGAAGTACAGGTAGGTCTGGCGGCTGCCGATCACGTCGTAGTCGAGGAGGTCGGGCAGGTCGGCGTCCGCCGCGTACCAGGTCTGCGGGAGACGGCCGGCGGGGGAGACGTCGCCCGCCAGGACCCGGGCCAGCGCCGTGCCCGCCGCCTGGCCGCCGTGTGCGGTCCACAGCACGGCGGGAAGCCGGGCGGTGTCCACCGCGTAGGGATACGCCGACGTCAGGACCAGCACCGTGCGCGGGTTCGCGGCGCGGGCCGCACGCACCAGCCGCTCCTGGTGGCCGGGCAGCCGCAGGGTCGTACGGTCCTCGGTCTCCCGGCCGTTGATGTGCGGGTCGTTGCCCGCGACCACCACGACGACGTCCGCCCGCTGCGCCACCCGGGCCACCGCCTCCTCGCCCCGCTCGACGGTGATCACCTGGAAGACGTCACCGGATCCGCCGGCCTCGGCAACCCGCACGCCGTCGGCGGCGACCTGCACATGACGACCCGTGCCCAGGTGCTTGAGGAGGTGACCGCCGCGGTGCGGTTCGAGACGGAACGTCTCCTGGACCACCCAGCCGCCCGGCTGGTCCGCCGCGGCGCGGACCCGTCCGTCCTCGGCGACCGAGAGGTAGCGGCCGTCGGGCGCGCGCAGGGTCAGCACGCCCTCACCCCAGTCGACCAGGGCGAACTCCGTGCCGGCCGGCGCCGTGGTGAGCGGCGGCAGGTCCGTGCGGCCCGACAGCAGCGCCGGGTCCAGCGCGCCCTCGGCGCCGCGCGCCTCGACCGGCGCGTTCGCGGGCGGCACGTGCAGGAAGGCACCCGCGGCGGTGCGCAGCCGGACCCGGTCGACGCCCTCCGCGAACTCCACACGCTCCGCGCCGAACCGCTCGTACAGGCCCTCCAGCGGAGTCGAGCGGTGCAGCAGGCCGCCGCTGTACCAGTCCAGCTTGCACTCGTCCGCGAGCAGGCCGACGACCGCGACCCGGGTGTCCGCCGCGAGCGGCAGCAGGCCGTCGTCGTTCTTCAGCAGCACGACCGCCTGCTCGGCCGCCTCCCGGGCGAGCGCCCGGTGCGCCGGGGTGTCGAACGCGCCGGTGCCGGCGTGCGGGTCGTGGTCCGGGTCGAACTCGCCGAGCCGGAAGCGGACGGAGAGCTGGCGGCGTACGGCGGTGTCGATGTCCGCCTCCGTCAACCGGCCCTGCGCCAGGGCACCCTTGACCCGGGCGGTGATCGGCCCGGAGTCCGTGCCGTGGTCGGTGAAGCTGTCCACGCCGGCCAGCAGGGCGGCCGCGGTGGCCTCCTCATGGGTGTCGAAGTAGTGCTCGGCGTCGACCAGGTTGGAGGGCGCGCCCGCGTCCGAGCAGACCAGCAGCTCCTCGTCGGTCCAGGTGCGCAGCTGCTCGCGCAGGTACGGGGAGAGGTGGTTCGGGCGGCCGTTGACCAGGTTGTAGGCCGGCATCACCCCGGCCACCGCGCCCGCCTCGACCGTCTCCTTGAAGGCGTGCAGGTCGTACTCGTGCAGCACGCGCGGGCGGACCGAGGCGGACGACGTCGCCCGGTCGGTCTCGTTGTTGTGGGCCAGCCAGTGCTTGAGGACGGGAGCCGTGCGCCAGTACACCGGATGGTCGCCGCGCAGGCCCTGTGTGTACGCCGTGGCGATCGCCGAGGTCAGCTTCGGATCCTCCGAATAGCCCTCCTCGTTACGGCCCCACAGCGGATGCCGCAGCAGATTGACCGTCGGCGCCCAGACGTTGAGGCCCACCCGGTCGTCCCGGGCCCGCATCGCCCGCACCTCCTTGGACACCGCCTCGCCCACCCGCCGCACCAGCTCCGGGTTCCAGGTCGCGCCGAGCCCGACGGCCTGCGGGAACACCGTCGCCGGCCCCATCCAGGCGACGCCGTGCAGCGCCTCCTGGCCGGTACGGAAGGCGGCGATGCCCAGGCGTTCCACGGCGGGTGCGCACTGGTGCAGGAAGGAGATCTTCTCGGCCGGGGTGAGCCGCGCCAGCAGATCGTCGATGCGTTTGGCGAACGGCAGCTGCGGATCGCGGAAGGGCGGCGTGGGCGGCGGGACAGCGGTCACGGGCGGGTTTCCCTTGCGGAGGGAGCGACGGAATGCTTTCGAAGCGCTTCGATGCTGGATCGGCCGAGGGTGAGGTGTCAAGGTGCTGGGCGCGGAAAAGGCCCGTGAGCAATCTTGGAAGCGCCCCTTGTGCGCCCCCAGGCGTTCACTTAACCTCCAGGACATCGAAGCGCTTCGACAGAGTGCTCGCTCCGCCGGAGCAGATATCCGCTCAGCCAGATCCACTCAAGACACCGCAGCCGACGGCCCCCGCCGGGTGTCCTGGTGCGCCATGAAGGGTTGACGCAATGACGCCGAACGCCGTTTCCGCATCCGCCGCGACCAGCGGGACAACCCCACCCAGCCGGAGGAGCTTCCTCGCCTCCACCGCGGTCGCCGCCGCGGCGGTCGCCGGGGGGATGCCGCTGCTCACCGCGTGCGGGGGTTCGGACAGCGGTTCGGGCGGCGGCTCCTCCGCGGGCAAGGACGAGAAGAAGCTGCTGCCGGCCCATGTCGCGAGTGATGTGGTGGCCCCGGACATCCCCGCGAAGAACGGTTCGGCGATCGGCTTCACCGGCAGGCTCGACCTGGCGACCCTGAAGACCTCGGTCCCCAGGAAGCTCGGCAAGGGCGGCAAGGTCACCGTCATGTCGCCCTTCTGGGGCTCCCCGCCCAAGGGCGACAACGCCTACTACCGGGCGATGAACGACCTGATCGGCGTCGACGTCCTCTGGCAGAACCAGGACGGCAACACCTACGACCAGAAGCTCGGCGCGGTCCTCGCCTCCAGCGACGTACCGGACGTGGTGGTCGTCCCGAGCTGGAACATGGGCGGCAGGATACCCACCGCCATCATCAACAAGTTCGCCGACCTCGGCCCCTACCTCTCCGGCGACAGGGTCAAGGAATACCCGAACCTCGCCGCCATCCCGACCGACGCCTGGCAGCGCTGCATCATCGGCGGCGCGCTGCGCGGCCTGCCGCAGCCCACCCCGTACGTCACCGGCATCGTGCCCCTGTACCGCAAGGACGTCTTCGACAAGGAGGGCTACCGGGTCCCGCGCTCGGCGGACGAGTTCACGGCCCTCTGCAAGGAGATCACCAACGCCAGGGCCAGGCGCTGGGCCTGCCTCGACATGAAGTGGACCGCCTTCCAGGCCTTCGGCGTGATGTCCGGCAGCGAGAAGCCCCTCGGCTGGAACCTCGTCGACGGCAAGCTGGTCAACCGCATCGAGACCGAGGAGTACCTCGAAGCGCTGGAGTGGACCCGCAAGCTCTTCGCCGCCGGGTACGTCCACCCCGACGCCAGGATGGGCAAGAACGCCCCCGACCCCGGACCCAAGTTCGCGGCGGGCGAGTTCCTGATCTACCCCAACAACATCAGCCAGTGGTGGGGCCGTACCGCCGAACAGGCCACCCAGAACCCGCAGTTCAAGATCTGGGGCATGGACATCTTCGGCCACGACGGCGGCCACCCGCGGCTGTGGGCCGAACAGCCGGCCGGCGTCTTCGCCTACGTCAACAAGAAGGCCCCGGAGTCCGTGATCCGTGACGTGCTGGCCGTCGCCGACGTCACCGCCGCGCCGTACGGCACCAAGGAGTACATGCTCACCAACTACGGCGTCGAGGGAACGCACTACACCGTCAAGAACGGCGTGCCCGTCAAGACCACCCAGGGCAACAACGAGGTCATGAACGCCTACGTCATGGTCGCGAGCCCCGCCGCCACCGTCGCCCACCCCGACTTCCCCGAGGTCGCCAAGGCCCAGGTCGAGTGGCAGCAGCGGATGGGCGCCTTCACCAGGAAGTCCAGCTTCTGGGGCCAGATGATCACCGAGCCCTCCCGCTACACCAACCTCGGCAACGACTTCGAGCAGCTGGAGGACGACATCACCCGGGGCCGCAAGAAGATCAGCGACATGCAGCAGGCCGTCTCCGACTGGAAGAGCAAGGGCGGCGACAAGCTGCGCGACTGGTACAAGAAGCTCCTCGACGAGAACGGCACGGCGGCCGGCTGAGGCGAGGTACCGAGGCAAGGAGAAGGCCGTGTCCCACAGCACGTTGCCCCGCGGCGGGGCCGAGGCGGACGACAGGGCGGCAAAGATTCCGGTGGCCTCCGGCGACGCCACCGGAACCGGCAAGACGGCCAGGCGGCTCGGGCTGCGCCTCAGATTCCGGCGCGACCGCGTCCTGCTCCTGATGACGCTGCCGGCGGTCCTGCTGATCCTGCTCTTCAACTACCTGCCGATCCTCGGCAACATCGTCGCCTTCCAGGACTACGACCCCTACATCAGTGACAACGGCATCGTCTCGGTGCTGCACAGTCCCTGGGTCGGCTTCGAGAACTTCCAGCGGATCTTCCAGGACCCGGCCTTCTGGAACGCGGTGGAGAACACGCTGGTGCTGTTCTTCCTGCAACTCCTGCTGTTCTTCCCGGTACCGGTCCTGCTCGCACTGCTCATCAACAGCGTGGTCAGGCCGAGAGTACGGGCGATCGCACAGGCGGTCCTGTACCTCCCGCACTTCTTCTCCTGGGTGCTGGTCATCGCGGTCTTCCAGCAGCTCTTCGGCGGCGCGGGCGTCCTGTCGCAGCTCCTGCGCCGGCACGGCTACAGCGGCCTGGACATCATGACCGACCCCTCCACCTTCAAGTTCCTCGTCACGGCGGAGGGGATCTGGAAGGACGCGGGCTGGGGGATCATCATCTTCCTCGCCGCGCTGGCCTCGGTGAGCCCCGACCTGTACGAGGCCGCCGCGATGGACGGCGCCGGCCGCTGGCGCCGGATCTGGCACGTCACGCTTCCCGCGCTGCGCCCGGTGATCGCGCTGCTGCTGGTGCTGCGCGTGGGCGACGCGCTGACGGTCGGCTTCGAGCAGATCCTGCTGCAACGCGACGCCGTCGGACCGGGGGCCGCCGAAGTCCTCGACACCTTCGTGTGGTGGAACGGCGTCCGCAACCAGGACTTCGGCTACGCGGCAGCCGCGGGCCTGATCAAGGGCGTGGTCAGCCTCGGACTGGTCCTCGCCGCGAACAAGGTGGCCCATCTCATGGGCGAGCAGGGGGTGTACAAGAAGTGACCGCCGCCATCGACAAGCCGCCCGTACGGCCGCCGTCCCGGTGGGCCGCGCCGCCCCGCCCGGTGTGGGAGGAGCAGCCGAGCGGCGCGGGGGTGGCCGGCAAGGGCCTGGTCCTGACGCTGGCCTGCCTCGCCATCCTCTTCCCGCTCTGGATCGTGGTCGTCACCAGCCTGTCGTCCCGGAAGACGATCGACCAGGCGGGCGGGCTGGTGATGATCCCGAGGGGCATCACGTTCGTCGCGTACCGGGAGCTGCTGAGCGGCGGCCAGGTCACCCGGGCCGCGGTCATCAGCGTCCTGGTCACCCTGATCGGCACGCTGTTCTCGATGACCGTGTCGGTGCTGTGCGCGTACGGCCTCTCGCGCATCGGCTCGCTCGGCCACCGCTGGCTGCTGATGCTGCTGCTGGCGACCATGTTCTTCAGCGCCGGGCTCATCCCGACCTACCTGCTGGTGCAGTCCCTGGGCCTGATGGACAGCTATCTGGCGCTGATCCTGCCGAGCGCCGTGAGCGTCTTCAACATCCTGGTCCTGCGCGGGTTCTTCATGGGCATCTCGCAGGAACTCATCGACAGCGCGCGCATCGACGGTGCCGGTGACTTCCGGATCCTCCGGCAGATCGTGATGCCGCTGTCGCGGGCGGTGCTCGCCGTCATCACGCTGTTCTACGCCGTCGGGTACTGGAGCGCGTGGTTCAACGCGTCGCTGTATCTGAACGACCAGGACAAGATGCCGCTGCAGAACGTCATGATCCAGCTGGTGCAGAAGCAGGAGGCTCCGGTGGGGCTGGGGCAGGCGATCAAGACCGGCGAGCTGTCGGGGCTCGCGGTGCAGATGGCCGTCATGGTGATGGCGCTGCTGCCGGTGGCCGTGCTGTCGCCGTTCGTCCAGAAGCACTTCAGGAAGGGGATGCTGACAGGAGCCGTGAAGGGGTGAGCCACGCACCGGTCCACGGGACCCGCGAACCGGGCCCCCGCGAGATCACGGCCTCGTCCGGCGGTCTGGACCTCACCGTCAACAACGGGACGGCCGGCAGCGGTTGAGAAGCCGGGGGATGGGGTTTCATGGACTCCATGCGCATCTCCGCCCCCCTCGTCCGCACCCTGACCGCCGCTGCCGCACTGCTCGCCGTGCCGGGCACCGCGGCGGCGGCTCCCCTGTCCTCGCCCCTCCACCCCGTGGCCTCCCTCGCCGCCGACCGCCTCGCCACCGCCGACCTGGTCGCCGCCGCCAAGTGGGGCACCGACAGCCCCATCGACGACCCGGCCCGGGAACAGCAGGTCCTCGACTCCGTGGCCGCACAGGCCGAGCAGCTCGGCGCCGATCCGGACGAGGCCCGGCGGGTCTTCCGCGACCAGATAGAGGCCAACAAGACCGTCCAGCGCGGCCTGTTCGCCCGGTGGACGGCCCATCCCGAGCAGGCCCCGACCACCAAGCCGGACCTGAACGTCGTCCGGCAGACGATCAACCGCATCAACACGGACCTCGTCCGCACCCTCGCCGGCACCGCCGCGGAGCGCGCCACCCCGGCCTGCGGGCCCGAGCTCGTCGCAGCCGTCGTCGAGGTCCACCACGAGAAGCGCCCCGACCCGCTGCACACGGGTGCGCTCGTGCGCTCCCTGGTGTCCGTCTGCCAGGACTGACCGGACGGGTGCGGCCGGGCTCCCTCGCAGGGGCCCGGCCGCACGGACTCGGCTACTCCGCCACCGGCAGCTCCGCCCCGTCCCGCAGGAACAGCGGGATGCGGTCCAGCGGCGCGTCCACCGTCACCGCCGTACCGCCCTCGTACGTCTCGCCCGTCCAGGCGTCCGTCCAGCGGGCGCCCGCCGGCAGGTACGTCGTCCGGGCCGTGGCGCCCGCGGTCAGCACCGGGGCGACCAGCAGGTCCGGGCCGAAGAGGTAGGCGTCGTCCACCGACCACGCGGCCTGGTCGTCCGGGAACTCCAGGAACAGCGGGCGCATCACCGGCAGCCCCTGCTCGTGGGTCTCCCGCATCACCGTCAGGACGTACGGCTTCAGGCGCTCGCGCAGGCGCAGGTACCGCTCCAGGATCGCGCCCGCCTCCTCGCCGTACGACCACACCTCGTTCGGGCCGCCGGTCATCTCCGGGCCCAGCGGCATGCCCGGGTCGCGGAAGCCGTGCAGCCGCATCAGCGGGGACAGCGCGCCGAACTGGAACCAGCGGATCATCACCTCGCGGTACGCCGGGTCCCGCGGGTCGCCGCCGTGGAAGCCGCCGATGTCCGTGTTCCACCAGGGGATGCCGGACAGCGCGGTGTTGAGGCCGGCCGCGAGCTGGCGGCGCAGCGTGGCGAAGTCGGTGCCGATGTCACCGGACCACAGGGCGGCGCCGTAGCGCTGGCTGCCCGCCCACGCCGAGCGGTTGAGGGTGATGACCTCCTCACCCTGGGCGCGCAGGCCCTCGTGGAACGTGCGGGCGTTCTCGCGCGGGTACAGGTTGCCGACCTCCAGGCCCGGGCCCGCCCAGTAGCGCAGGTTCTCCGGGAAGCCCGGCTTCAGCTCGGGCTCGCAGGCGTCCAGCCAGAAGGCCGTGATGCCGTACGGCACCAGGTAGTTGTCGCGGACGCGCGACCACACGAACTCCCGCGCCTCGGGGTTGGTGGCGTCGTAGAAAGCGACCTGGACCGGGGTGGCGACCTCCTTGTCGGGCCAGTCGGCGTGCGCCATCGGGCCGTACTGGGTGCCGATGAAATAGCCGCGCTGCTCCATGAGCCGGTGGTTCTCGCTCAGTGGCGACACCGACGGCCACACGGACACGACCAGTTTGATGCCCAGCTCGTCCAGCTCACGCACCATCGCCGCCGGGTCCGGCCACTCCTTGGGGTCGAACCTCCACTCGCCGAGGTGGGTCCAGTGGAAGAAGTCGCAGACGATCGCGGAGACGGGCAGGCCCCGGCGGCTGTACTCCCGTGCGACTTCCAGGAGTTCGTCCTGGGTGCGGTAGCGCAGCTTGCACTGCCAGAAGCCGGCCGCCCACTCCGGGAGCATCGGTGCGCGTCCGGTGACGGCGGTGTAGGCGCGCTGGCCGTCGGCCGGGGTGCCCGCCGTGATCCAGTAGTCGATCTGCCGGGCCGCGTCCGCCACCCAGCGGGTGCCGTTGCCGGCCAGTTCCACCCGGCCGATCGCCGGGTTGTTCCACAGCAGGGTGTAGCCCCGGCTGGAGACCAGCACCGGGACGCTCACCTCGGCGTTGCGCTGCACCAGGTCCAGCACCAGGCCCTTCTGGTCCAGCCGCCCGTGCTGGTGCTGCCCGAGGCCGTACAGCTTCTCGCCCTCGTAGGCGGCGAAGCGCTGCTCCAGGCGGTGCCGGCCGCCCCCGACCGCCGTGTACAGGCGCGGGCCGGGCCACCAGAAGTGGGCCCGCTCCTCGGCGAGCAGTTCGGTACGGTCCTCGGTGCGCAGGAAGCGGACCAGGCCCTCGGCGGTCACCTCGACGGTCAGCGCGCCGACCGTCAGCCGGCCCGCACCGTCACCTGTCTCCACCGTGCCGGTCCGCTCGGGCGGGGAGTCGAGGAGCGCCCCCGGCAGGCCGTCGAGCACCGGGCCGCCCAGCCGGGCGCGCACCCGGACCGCGTCCGGACCCCAGGGCTCGATCCGCACCGTCTCCTGACGGCCGCTCCACTCCAGCGCCCCGTCCCGTTCACGGAAGGTGCCGACGGTGGGGGAGGACTGGGCGAGACCGACCTCGGGCTGTGCGACGGCAGGCTGGTTCACTGCGTGCTCCTGAAGGCGTGCGGGACGGGGACAAGGCAGGCAGAGGGGTGCCCCGGACCCACCGGAGCACGGGAGGGCAGGTCAGGGGGCGGCCGGTGCCGGTCCCGAACTCGCCCGTACCGTCAGCTCGGGCGCGATCAGCACGATCTCGTCGCTGCCCCGCCCGTCCAGCTTGGCCACCAGATGCCCGACCGCGTGCCGGCCCATCTCCTGCGCGGGGACGGCGACGGAGGTCAGTCGTACCGAGGCCTGGACGGCGACCTGGTCGGGGCAGACCGCGACCACGGACACGTCCTCCGGCACGGCCCGGCCCTGCTGGCGCAGCAGTGCGAGCAGCGGCTCCACCGCCGACTCGTTCTGCACCACGAACCCGGTGGTCGCCGGGCGTTCGTCGAAGACGCGGGCCAGGGTCGCGGCCATCGCGTCGTACCCGCCCTCGCACGGCCGGTGCAGGACCCGGACGCCCGACTCGCGGGCCCGGGTGCGCAGTCCGTCGAGGGTGCGCTCGGCGAAGCCGGTGTGCCGTTCGTAGACGGCCGGGGCCTCGCCGATGACGGCGATGTCACGGTGACCGAGGCCCGCCAGGTGCTCCACGCACAGCGCGCCGGTCGCGCTCCAGTCAAGGTCCACGCAGGTCAGACCCGCTGTGTCGGCGGGCAGGCCGATCAGCACCGAGGGCTGGTGGGTCTGCCGCAGCAGCGGCAGCCGCTCGTCCTGGAGCTCGACGTCCATCAGGATCATGGCGTCGGCGAGCCCGCTGCCGGTCACCCGGCGCACCGCGTCCGGTCCCTCCTCTCCGGTGAGCAGCAGGACGTCGTAGCCGTGTGTACGGGCCGTGGTGGCCACCGCGATGGCGATCTCCATCATCACCGGCACATACATGTCGGTGCGCAGCGGGATCATCAGCGCGATGATGTTCGACCTCTTGCCGGCCAGGGCGCGGGCGCCGGCGTTGGGGTGGTAGCCCAGTTCCCGGATGCTCTGCTCGACGCGCTGCCGGGTGGTCGACGAGATGGACCGCTTGCCGCTGAGGACATAGCTCACCGTGCTCGCCGAGACTCCGGCGTGCTGGGCGACCTCGGCGAGGGTGACCATCCGTGCTCCAAGCGTTGTGAAGCGCTTCGACAATGCGCTCTGCCGACGATGAATGTGAGGGTGTGATGGACACTAGCCCCAGCGAGGGCAGCGTGTCCAGAGCGCATCGAAGCGCTTCGACGCCTTTTTCCCTGCTCTCTGCGTGGTCGAGATGCCGAACGAGTCACTGGGAAGCAGTACACACCCGAGAACCCGGCCCCGGCAGACCTTTCGGCCGTTCGGACGCGCGAGGGGTGGTGGGGTCGGCCCGTTTCGGGTACCAACGATCCAGTAGCACTGGTCGGTAACGAACGGTCCGCAATCATCCCTCTTCGCGGCGAGGTGAGCCTCATGTCCGCCCCCACCACTTCACGCACCACCGTCACCGAGCGCGAGGCGCGCCGGGTGGCGGAGGACGCCCGGGAACGGGACTGGCGCAAGCCCAGCTTCGCCAAGGAGCTGTTCCTCGGGCGCTTCCGGCTCGACCTCATCCACCCCCACCCCCTCCCGGACCCCGAGAGCGTCCGGCGCGGCGAGGAGTTCCTCGCCAAGCTGCGCGCGTTCTGCGAGTCCACGATCGACTCCGCCCGCATCGAGCGCGAGGCCCGCATCCCCGACGAGGTCGTGGCGGGCCTGAAGGAACTCGGTGCCCTCGGCATGAAGATCGACCCCGAGTACGGCGGTCTCGGTCTCACCCAGCTCTACTACAACAAGGCCCTCGCGCTGGCCGGCTCCGCGAGCCCGGCCGTCGGCGCGCTGCTCTCCGCCCACCAGTCGATCGGCGTACCCCAGCCGCTGAAGATCTTCGGCACCCAGGAGCAGAAGGACGCCTTCCTGCCGCGCTGCGCCCGCACCGACATCTCCGCCTTCCTGCTCACCGAGCCGGACGTCGGCTCCGACCCGGCGCGGCTCGCCACCACGGCCGTACCGGACGGGGACGACTACGTCCTCGACGGGGTGAAGCTGTGGACCACCAACGGCGTGGTCGCCGACCTGCTCGTCGTCATGGCGCGCGTGCCGAAGTCCGAGGGGCACAAGGGCGGCATCACCGCGTTCGTCGTGGAGGCGACCTCGGAGGGCGTCACCGTCGAGAACCGCAACGCCTTCATGGGCCTGCGCGGCATCGAGAACGGCGTCACCCGCTTCCACCAGGTGCGGGTCCCGGCCGCCAACCGGATCGGCCCGGAGGGCGCGGGCCTGAAGATCGCGCTCACCACCCTCAACACCGGCCGGCTCTCGCTGCCCGCGATGTGCGCCGGCTCAGGCAAGTGGTGCCTGAAGATCGCCCGCGAATGGTCGGCGGAGCGCGAGCAGTGGGGCAAGCCGGTCGCGCTGCACGAGGCCGTCGGCTCCAAGATCAGCTTCATCGCGGCCACCACCTTCGCCCTGGAGGCCGTCCTCGACCTGTCCTCGCAGATGGCCGACGAGGACCGCAACGACATCCGCATCGAGGCCGCCCTCGCCAAGCTCTACGGCTCCGAGATGGCCTGGAAGATGGCCGACGAACTGGTCCAGATCCGCGGCGGACGCGGCTACGAGACCGCCGAGTCCCTCAGGGCCCGTGGCGAACGGGCGGTCCCGGCCGAACAGATGCTGCGCGACCTGCGCATCAACCGCATCTTCGAGGGCTCGACGGAGATCATGCACCTGCTGATCGCCCGCGAGGCCGTCGACGCCCACCTCGCGGTCGCCGGTGACCTCATCGACCCCGACAAGTCCCTGTCCGACAAGGCCAGGGCGGGCGCGAACGCGGGCGTCTTCTACGCCAAGTGGCTGCCGAAGCTCGTCGCCGGGCCCGGCCAGCTCCCCACGTCCTACGGCGAGTTCCGGCATGACGTCGACCTGTCCGGGCATCTGCGCTATGTCGAGCGCACCGCCCGCAAACTGGCCCGCTCCACCTTCTACGCCATGTCCCGCTGGCAGGGCCGGATGGAGACCAAGCAGGGCTTCCTCGGCCGGATCGTGGACATCGGCGCCGAACTGTTCGCGATGAGCGCGGCCTGCGTCCGCGCCGAACTGCTGCGCCGCCGCGACGAACACGGCCGCGAGGCCTACCAGCTGGCCGACGCCTTCTGCCGGCAGGCCCGCATCCGCGTCGAGGAACTCTTCGGCCGGCTGTGGACCAACACCGACGCCCTCGACCACAGCGTGGTCAAGGGCGTGCTCGGCGGTGCGTACACCTGGCTGGAGGAGGGGGTCATCGACCCGTCGGACGACGGCCCGTGGATCGCCGACGCGACCCCCGGAGCCGCCACCCGGCCGAGCGAGCGTCGCCCCTACGGCGACTGAGCCGCTCCTGTGCCGGCCGGCAGGGCGCCTGGGTCAGGCTCCCCAGGTGCCCTGCTTCACGGCGCAGTTCCAGCCCGAGCCGTACAGGCTGAACTTCAGCTGGTACGAGTGCGTGTTGAGCAGGTGCGAGGGCACCCTGAAGCCCAGGCTGGCCTTGCCCTTGAGCGTCCCCGTGTAGACGGACACCGACGTCGACGAGTTGCGGGTGATCCGGCCACCGGTCGGCTTGGCGTGGCCGAAGCGGACGTTCTTGAGGTTCGTGACGTTGAACGTGACCCTCTTGAAGCTCTGGGACGTATTGCTCTTGATGCCGAAGTACAGGCCCCCGTTCGTGACCCAGCCGTGCGAGTCGATGTAGAAACGGCTCGGGTAGACGATGTTGACCGGGCAACCCGTGCCGGCCGACGTCCGGGTGGCGGCCGATGCCGCTCCGGCGAGTCCGAGCTGAGCGGCGGTCAGAACTCCCGCGGTGGCCAGGACGGCCGCGGTCGCGCGCATGCGGTTCATGGTGGTGACTCCTCCCCCTTTGGCCCTTCTTGACTGGGCCCCGACGGAGAAGAATGCCATCCCCCGGGACCTGACGTGCGTAATTTAAGCAGGACTTGTTCAGCAGTACTTGTCGCTGGGGTCCCGCGTGGTCCAGGAGCACGAGTCCACCTTGGCGCCGCTCGCCCTGGTGAGGGTGGCCGTGTCCCTGTCGTTGTTCCAGACGTAGGCGCGGCGGCCCTGGTACTTGTCCGACGCGGTGTCCGAGCCGCGACCGGTGTGGATCTTCATGTACTTCCCGGCGCCGATCTTGACGTTCGGGAAGACGTACCGGTGGTTGGAGGCGTCCTTCAGCACCCAGCCGTTGAGCGAGACGGCCGTGCCACCGGTGTTCCTGATCTGCACCCACTCGGCGTTCAGGCTGGCGTTGGAACGGTTGTCGCTGCCCGGGCTGTCGAACCAGACGTGGTGGATCTGCACGCCTCCGGCCGCCTGGGCCGGGGTGCTGAGCAGGGTGCCGGTGAGCAGGGCTGCGCCGGCGAGGGCGGGCACGGCGGCGCGAAGGCGCACAGTACGCATGGAGAGATCCCCCCAAGGATGTCGTCCGCGAAAGTGATGCGACTGAAGTGTTATCACAGGATCTTCACCTGTGCTTCACAACGGGAGATTCCCTCCGTCCGGTGACGAAACCCGTGCACGCACCCGCCCGGGGGACGCCCTGTCCTGACCGTCTCCGCTTGCGGCAACAATGGAGGGATGACCGACAGCCCCGCCCATCCGGCACCCCTCGCCGACCCGCACCTCGTCTACGACCCCCTCGCGGGCCACGGCCCCAAGGACGTGGTGATCCTCGGCTCCACCGGATCCATCGGCACCCAGGCCATCGACCTCGTGCTGCGCCACCCCGACCGCTTCCGGGTCACCGCCCTGTCCGCGAACGGCGGCCGCGTCGCCCTCCTCGCCGAGCAGGCGCACCGGCTGCGGGTGCGGACCGTCGCGGTCGCCCGCGAGGACGTCGTACCCGCCCTGCGCGAGGCGCTCGCCGCCGAGTACGGCCCCGGCGAGCCGCTCCCCGAGCTCCTCGCCGGCCCGGACGCCGCCACCCAGGTCGCCGCCTCCCCCTGCCACACGGTGCTGAACGGCATCACCGGCTCCATCGGCCTCGCCCCCACCCTCGCCGCCCTGGAGGCCGGCCGCACCCTCGCGCTCGCCAACAAGGAGTCGCTGATCGTCGGCGGGCCGCTGGTCAAGGCGCTCGCCAAGCCCGGCCAGATCATCCCGGTCGACTCCGAGCACGCCGCCCTCTTCCAGGCGCTGGCGTCCGGGACCAGGGCAGACGTCCGCAAGCTGGTGGTGACGGCCTCCGGCGGCCCCTTCCGCGGCCGGACGAGGGCCGAGCTGGCGGACGTGACGGTCGAGGACGCCCTCGCCCACCCCACCTGGGCCATGGGCCCGGTGATCACGATCAACTCCGCGACCCTCGTCAACAAGGGCCTGGAGGTCATCGAGGCACACCTCCTCTACGACATTCCCTTCGACCGCATTGAGGTGGTCGTGCATCCCCAGTCGTATGTCCACTCGATGGTCGAGTTCACCGACGGATCCACGATCGCCCAGGCGACGCCCCCCGACATGCGCGGGCCCATCGCCATCGGTCTGGGCTGGCCCGAACGCGTCCCCGACGCCGCGCCCGCCTTCGACTGGAGCACGGCCTCCACCTGGGAGTTCTTCCCGCTGGACAACGAGGCCTTCCCGTCGGTGAACCTCGCCCGGCACGTGGGGCAGCTCGCGGGGACCGCCCCGGCGGTGTTCAATGCGGCCAACGAGGAGTGCGTCGAGGCGTTCCGCAGCGGCGCGCTGCCCTTCAACGGGATCATGGAAACCGTCACCCGGGTCGTCGAGGAGCACGGCACCCCGGACACGGGAACTTCACTCACGGTGTCGGACGTCCTCGAAGCGGAGACCTGGGCACGAGCCCGGGCCCGTGAACTGACTGCCACGACGGCGACCGCGGAGGCGCGTGCATGACGACCTTGATGTTCATCCTCGGCATAGTGGTCTTCGTGGTCGGCCTGCTGGTCTCGATCGCGTGGCACGAGCTGGGGCACCTGTCCACGGCCAAGCTCTTCGGCATCCGCGTCCCGCAGTACATGGTCGGCTTCGGCCCGACCATCTGGTCGCGGAAGAAGGGTGAGACCGAGTACGGCATCAAGGGCATCCCGCTCGGCGGCTACATCCGCATGATCGGGATGTTCCCGCCCGACGACCAGGGCCGGGTCTCCGCCCGCTCCACCTCCCCGTGGCGCGGCATGATCGAGGACGCCCGCTCGGCCGCCTTCGAGGAGCTCCAGCCGGGCGACGAGACGCGCATGTTCTACACGCGCAAGCCGTGGAAGCGCGTCATCGTCATGTTCGCGGGCCCCTTCATGAACCTGATCCTGGCGATCGGCCTGTTCTTCACGGTCCTGATGGGTTTCGGCATCCAGCAGCAGACCACGACCGTCGCCTCGGTCTCGCCGTGCTCCATCGACCAGAGCCAGCACCGCGACACCTGCAAGAAGTCCGACCCGGTGTCCCCGGCGGCGCAGGCGGGCATGAAGCCGCACGACAAGATCGTCTCCTTCGACGGCGTGCCGACCAAGGACTGGAACACGCTCTCGGACCTCATCCGCGACAGCGCCGGCAAGAGGGTCGCGATCGTCGTCGACCGCAAGGGCCGGCAGCTGACCCTGCACACGACGATCGCGACGAACAAGGTCGCCAAGAAGGACTCCAGCGGACAGTACGTCCGGGGCAAGTACGTCGAGGCCGGCTTCCTCGGCTTCGGCGCCGCCACCGGCGTGGTGCACCAGGACTTCGGCCAGTCCGTGACCTGGATGACCGACCGGGTCGGCGACGCCGTCGACTCCCTCGCCGCCCTGCCCGGCAAGATCCCCGCCCTGTGGGACGCCGCCTTCGGCGACGGCCCGCGCGAACCGGATTCCCCGATGGGCATCGTCGGCGCGGCCCGGGTCACCGGCGAGATCGCCACCCTGGACATCCCCGCCTCCCAGCAGGTGGCAGGGTTCGTGATGCTCCTCGCCGGCTTCAACCTCTCCCTGTTCCTGTTCAACATGCTCCCGCTGCTCCCCCTCGACGGCGGACACATCGCGGGCGCCCTGTGGGAGTCCCTGCGCCGCAACGTGGCCAGGGTGCTGCGCCGCCCGGACCCCGGTCCGTTCGACGTGGCGAAGCTGATGCCGGTGGCTTATGTGGTGGCGGGGATCTTCGTCTGCTTCACGATCCTGGTCCTGATCGCGGACGTCGTTAACCCGGTCAAGATCAGTTAGCGGTCCGACGGGCAGGCGTGTGAGGGGCGGTCTTCCACAGACCGCCCCTCGTTCGTGTGCGCGATTGTTTATGGTTAGATTTCGCTAAGATTTTCTCACCCATTAAAGCGGCAGTCCTTTCTGTGCCGCTATGTCCACGCCTCAGTGTGAAATTGCTGTACAGGTTCCGTGGGTTCTCTATGGCGATGGTCACGTTGTTTCCGATCTGACGCCGTTTTAGCCTCTCGCTCGACCACTTATTTTTGCTTTACGTCTGTGTGCGCGGGGGGCTGCAGATGTTCTTCCGTCATGCCGTCACCCGTGCCTGGAAAGGAATTCGGGTGACTCCTCGTATGCGCAGGATGCTCCCCGTCGCGGGGGCTGCTGTCGTCCTGGCGCTGGCGGGCACGCCGATGCTCGCGTCCGCCGACCCGCAGCCGACCGGGGGGACCGCCGGGGCCACGCCGCCGTCCGCGGTGGAGGACTACGCCTACCCGAACGCGGATCAGATCCAGAAGGATCAGGGCATCAAGCTGATCAAGGGCGACGGACACATCACCCTCGCCACGTGCGCCGACTCGGCCCAGCAGATCAAGGTCCTCACCGTGCAGGGGCAGGCCGGCAACCCGCAGGGCGCGTACTGCTTCAAGGCCTCCGCGAAGTCCGGGTATCTCACGCTGGAACTGCCGCGGGTGTTCGCGCTGGAGACCACCGACCACCCGATCAGCGCGGACCTGCGGCCGCAGGCCGATCCCACGGCGCCGGCGAAGACGGTGACCGTCGACAAGAACGGCTACCAGAGCGTGGGCGAGGGCGCGGCCGGTGGTGCACCGTCCGTGCTGCTGGAACTGCGGGTCACCGGCTGACCCGGCCCACCCGCCTGCCCGCTCCCTCTCATCGCTCTCGCACGACAGCAAGGAACCCCTTCATGTCTGGCTTTCGTCCGCGCACCGCGTGGACCGGCGGCCTGATCGCCGCCACCTCGCTGGCCGTCTCCCTGACCGCCGCACCCGCCACCGCCGTATCCGGCCCGACCGCTTCTGACACGGTCGCGGCCGCCACCGCCCGGCTCGATGTCGGCGGCCAGCGCGGCTGTTCGGCCACCCTGGTCGCCGCGCAGTGGCTGCTGACCGCCGCGAGCTGCTTCACCGACACCCCGGGCACCGCGCTCGCACCCGGCGCGCCCAAGCTGAAGACGACCGCCACCCTCGGTGGCAGCGCCCAGCAGGTGGTGAACCTGGTGCCGCGCGCGGACCGTGACGTCGTGATGGCCCAACTCGCCAAGCCCGTCGGCGGCATCACGCCCGTCCCGGTGGCGACCGCCGCGCCTGCGACCGGGGACGAAGTCCAGGCCGCGGGGTTGGGGCGTACCCACGAGGAGTGGGTGCCCGACCAGGTGCACGCGGCCGCTTTCACCGTCCAGAACACCGCCGCCACCACCCTCGATCTGGCCGGCAAGTCCGACGGCGCGGCGATCTGCAAGGGCGACACCGGCGGCCCGGTGCTGAGCACCACCGGAGCGGTCCTGGGTGTCAGCAGCCTGTCGTGGCAGGGCGGTTGCCTGGGCACCGACCCGGCCGAGACCCGCACCGGCGCGGTGGCCGCCCGGGTCGACGACCTCGCCTCCTGGGTCCAGCAGGTCGCCTACGCCCCCGTCTTCGCGGCCGCCCCGTGGAAGCACGCCGTGCAGATCACGGCCGGCTACTACACCGGCGACTCGGCCGGCGGCACCCGTCACATGGACCTGATCGTCGTCTGGGACAGCGGCAAGGTCACCCTCTACCAGGGCGGCTACGGCAACGACCCCGCCCGCCCCTTCACCGCGGAACACCAGCTGCAGCCCGAGAAGAGCATCTGGACCCACGCCGTCAACGTGACCGGCGCCAACACCGGCGGCGCCACCGACGGAGTCGTGGTCCGCTGGAACGACGGCGAGATGACCCTCTACAACTCGGTCGACGCCAAGGGCTTCCACGGCGAGAAGCAGCTCGCCCCGCCCCACACCGCCGAGTGGCAGAACGACGCCCAGCAGCTGACCGCCGGCCGCTTCACCCCGGGCGGCCGGCGCGACGACCTGCTGGTCACCTGGAAGGACGGCCACGTCTCCGTCTTCAGCGACCTGGCGGCCAACGGCCTGAAGAAGCAGGCCCAGACCGTCGCGAAGAACAACACCTGGCCCTTCGCCGAGAAACTCGCCACCGGCTCCTTCACCGGCAAGACCACCGATGACCTGCTGGTGCGCTGGATCGACGGCGAGACCACCATCTACCCCGGCATGACCGGCAAGGCCCTGCCCGCCGAGATCAGGATCCGGCCCGAGAAGTCGTACTGGACCAACGCGGCTGCGGTCACCGTCGGCGCCTTCAGCACCAACACCACCGCCAACGACATCCTCGTCCGCTGGAACGACGGCCACGTCAGCTACTTCACCGGCGTCGACGCCAAGGGCCTCCACGACGAAGTCCAGCTGGCGCCCGCCGACTGAACAGCCTGGAACGGCGTTCGACTCCTCCGCTCACGGGCCTGACCCCGACGTTCTGTGTGCGGCCGTCGGCGCCGACTGCTCATTTCGCTTTCCCATGAAAGATTCGAGAGACAGTTGAGAAAAGTGAAACCCGGGAGTATGCATGCGAGAACGGTCTCGCATGCGATACACAAGCTCTGTCTGATTCTGCTGCCCATCGCCCTTGCCGTCGGCCTGATGGGAGGTCTCCCCTCCCATGCCCTGGCCGACGGTTCACCGGCGAGTTCCGGCAACACCGAGATTGCCGACCGGGCTCGGGTGCTCGACCTGTGGTCGACCGGCGGGCCCGAGGTGCGGGCCGCTGCGGAAGCCGCGTTGACAGGTAGCGACGACGACGTCAGGAACTTCCTGGAGAAGTCGGCCTGGAGCGCCGAGTTCCAGGACGAACGTGTCAGCGCAGCACAGCTCGCGAGTGTGGGCGGGCGGAATTTGCAGGACGCGGCTGCGAAGGCTCTGGGCGGATCCGAACACGACCTGCGGGCCTTTCTTTCCAGCGGCTGGCAGGATCCGTTCTTCCAGGATCAGCGGGTTCAGGTCGCGCAGATCATCGATGCGGGCGGCCCGGAGGTGCAGAAGGCCGGGCAGGCCGCGCTGAACGGGACGCCGGACGACATCAAGGCGTTCTTGTCCACCGGTCAGTACGACCGGCGGGCGCAGGACGAGCGGGTCGAGGTCGCGCAGATCATCAGCGCGGGCGGCTCCAACGTGGCGGCGGCCGGCCGGATCGCGCTGAACGGCACGGCCGACGACATCCACGAGTTCCTGGAGGTCGGCCAGTACGTGGCGCGTGCCCGTGACCAGGAGCACGCCACGGTCGCCCAGCTGGCGGCGCAGGCCACGAAGGCCGGGAGCAGGGCGGCGGCGCAGACCAAGGCCGCCAAGGACGCCTCCGCGCGCGCTGTGACGGCGGCGAAGCTGGCCAAGGAGGCCGCGCAGAAGGCGGCGGCCGAGACCCAGGCCGCGAAGAACGACTCGATGCACGCGGCTTCGGCGGCCGGCCGGGCGGCGTCGGCGGCCAAGCAGGCCGCGGAGGCCGCGCAGGAGGCGATCGACGCCGCCGCGGCCGCCAACAACTCCGCGCGCCTGGCGGCCAGCGCGGCGGAGCAGGCGGCTTCGGCGGCGGTGGGTGCCGCGCAGGCGGCGTCCCGTGCGCAGAGTGCCGCCGCGGACGCGGCCAACGACGCGGGCAAGGCCTCGGCGGCGCGCAAGGCGGCCGAGGACGCCCGTACCGCGGCCAAGGGAGCGCGGCTGGCGGCGGACGCGGCCAAACAGGCCGGCAACGCGGCGGCCGAGGCCGGCACCGCGGCGAAGGCCGCCGCCGATGCAGGCAGCAACGCCGACGCCGCCGCGGACGCGGCCGATCAGGCCAACGACTACGCCACCCAGGCCGGCGTCCACTCGTCCGAGGCCGGTGTCGAGGCGGCAGCTGCCCGCCGTCACGCGCAGGAGGCCAACCGCGCCGCCAACGCGGCAGCAGCACTGGCCGGGGAGTCGGCCAGCGCGGCGAGTGACGCACAGGACGCGGCGAACGCGGCGGCCACGCATGCGGACAACGCCGCCAAGGACGCCGATGACGCGGCCAAGCACGCCGGCGAGGCTTCCACCGCCGCCGCCCAGTCGGCGGCGCATGCCAAGGCCGCCCAGGAGGCGGCCGACGCCGCCACCGCGGCCGTCGCCAAGGCCCAGAAGACCCATCAGACCGCGGTCAAGATCGAGACGGAGGAGCTGACCGAGCGCACCAACGCCGGTATCGCGCAGGCCAAGGACCTCAAGGCCCAGCAGGACCAGCGGGCAGCCGCCGACGCCGCTGCCGCCCAGCAGGTCAAGGACACCGACGGCCAGGCCAAGAGCCTGGCCGCGCAGGCCGTCCAGCCCGGGGCCGACCCCAAGACCCTCGCTGCGGCCGGCCGCAAGGTCGCGCTGGCGACCATGCAGACCGGCGGGCCCTGGAGCCAGGGCGCCGCCGAAACCGCCCTGACCGGCACCGACCAGGACGTCGTCGACTACCTCACCACCCGCCGCGACCAGGCCGCCCACCAGGACGACCGCTACCGCGTGCAGACGCTGGCCCAGGAGAGCTCCCTGGCCTCGGTGCGCACCGCGGCCGAGGAAGCGCTCAAGGGCAGCGACGACCAGGTCTCGGCGTTCCTGGCCACCGGCCAGTACGAAGCGGGTGCGCAGGACTTCCGGGTGAACATCGCCCAGGTCATCAACGCCGGCGGACCGGTGGTCCAGCAGACCGGCCGGGCCGCACTGGACTCCAACGATCCGCAGAAATACCGGCAGTTCCTCACCACCGGCCAGTACCAGGCCCGTACCCAGGACGAACGCGTCCGCGCGGCCCAGCTGATCGACAGCGGCGGCCCGCAGATGAAGTCCGCGGCGCGGATCGCCCTGGAAGGCCCTGACGACCTGCTGGATCATTTCATCCAGATCGGGCAGTACAAGGCCCAGCGCCAGGACCACCTCGGCGCGACCCACACCGCGCAGATCGCCCAGCTGATCGCGGACGCCGCCGGTGTCGCGGCCACCGCCCAGCAGAACGCCGCCGACGCCCACAGGGCCGCTGCCAACGCGGTCAGGGCCAGGGACCAGGCGGCCGACTGGGCGAAGAAGGCCGACGCCTCCGCCAAGCAGGCCAAGGGCTACGCCGACCAGGCCGCCAAGTCGGCCAAGGACGCCCAGGCCTCCGCCGACCAGGCAGCCGCCTCCGCCCACACCGCCGCGAAGGCAGCCGCCTCCGCCGACCAGGCCGCAAGCGACGCCGCCGCCTCCGCCGTCGACGCCGCAGGCTCCGCCCAGTGGGCCCAGGCATCCGCCGCCGACGCCTACAGCGCCGGCGCTCAGGCCCGCGCCTCCGAGCTCGCGGCCGGCAAGGACTCCAAGGCCGCCGACAAGGCCTTCGCGGACGCCTTCCAGACCGCCGTGGAGAAGAAGGAAGCCGAACGAAAGGCCGCCGAGAAGGACACCGGGACCCAGGCCGAAGCCCGCTACCGCTGCGGCATCCTCGGCTGCGACGCCGTCGAACACCCGGCGCACTGGTGCCAGCACAACGAGACCTTCTGCGAGGTCCTCTCCCAGGCCCCCGCCGCCAACGCCGCGATGCAGCAGCTGTGGGACTTCGTGAAGGACACCACCGGCATCGGGCGAGGGGAGGACTGTTTCGAGCGCCGCGATCTCATCGCCTGCGGCGAGCTCTTCGCCGACGTCACCATGAGATCCAAGCTCAGGCTCTTCGAACGCGGGGTGCAAGCGCTGGAGGACCTGCGCCGCGTCCGTTACCTGAAGGGGTGCACCCAGTGCTTCCCGGCCGGCACCAAGGTCCTTATGGCCGACACCGGCCGGCGGAGTATCGAGACGATCCACCCGGGTGACACCGTCCTGGCCACCGACCCGTTCACCGGCCGCACCGCGCCCCGCAAGGTCAGCCGTCTCATCATCACCGACGGCGACAAGCACTTCGACGAACTCACCATCACCACCCCCAGCGGCCCCCGGAATCTCACCGCCACCTACGAACACCCCTTCTGGAGCCCCTCAGTACACCGGTGGGTCAAGGCCCGCGACCTCACCCCTGGCACCACCCTCCTCAGCACCAACGGCACCACCGTCCGTGTCCAGGCCAACCGAGCCTTCGACCAGCACACCCGGACTTACAACCTCACCGTCGACGACCTCCACACCTACTATGTACTCGCCGGAACAACTCCCGTACTGGTGCACAACAGCACCTGCGGTGACATTGAACTAGGGCCTGGGATCAGCTCCGCTGATTCTTTGTCCTCCTTCACTTCACCAAAGCCGGAGACCGAGTACGTCTTCGACCCCACCACCGGAAAGTTCCTCGCAGGAGACAGAGAGCCGATTTCCGGAGGGCTCAGCCCCCATGAGCAGTTGGTGGCGAAAATGGGGGCCGATCCGAAGGCGGTAGCGGGTGGCACGCTGTACCGTGATGCGGAGGGACAGCTCGTCTTCACGCAAGAGAGCGGCCATTTTGGGCACAACTGGACACCTGCCGCATGGGATCAGTTCAAAAAGCTCATGGAAAGCTACGGGATCAAGGCCGAGTACGAATCATGGGGCTAGACATGGGAGAGTGGACGCCGGTCCTGAGGAGCAGTTACGACTCGTGGCTGGGTGTCATGCCGAACGGAATGCTCGGTGTCGGCAAGGCGGACGAGGGCAGGGCGACGCTGGAGGGGTCCGGCTACGTAGCCATGTGGCCTTTCCTGGAGCGGGATCTCGTCGAGTGCCTCGATGACTTCACGAGATCCTGGCACCTCCTTGGGGGGCATGGGGTTTCCACCCCGGAGAAGCTGGTGGAGCTGACGGTGCAATCCGCGTGTAAACGAGGGCGCCCCTATTGGATGGCGCTGGCTGTTCAGTGGCTCACTCGAATGGCGCGCATGCCCGGCTTCGATTCGCAGCTGGTATCCGGACTGCTGGAATCTGCGGCGGAGTCAGAGACACTGCCCGGCGAGCTGCGTGAACAAGCTCGAAAGCTGTGTCCGCCCGACTGACACCGGTAACCAGAAAGGCGGCTCGTCACCTCACTGGACGAGCCGCCCCACCGCTTCCGGGCCCATGCCCTCAGCACTCGATGATGTTCACAGCCAGCCCGCCCCGCGCCGTCTCCTTGTACTTCACCGACATGTCCGCGCCGGTGTCCTTCATGGTCTTGATGACCTTGTCCAGGGACACCTTGTGGGAGCCGTCGCCGCGCATGGCCATCTTGGCGGCGGTGACCGCCTTCACCGCGGCCATGCCGTTGCGCTCGATGCACGGGATCCGGACCAGGCCGCCGCCAACGCGGTCAGGGCCAAGGATCAGGCGGCCTACTGGGCGAAGAAGGCCGACGCATCCGCCAAGCGGGCCAAGGGCTACGCCGACCAGTCGGCCAAGTCGGCCAAAGACGCCCAGGCTTCCGCCGACCAGGCAGCCGCCTCCGCCGACCAGGCCGCAAGCGACGCCGCCGCCTCCGCCGTCGACGCCGCCGGCTCCGCCCAGTGGGTCCGGGCATCCGCCAGCGCCGCCTACACCGCCGCAGCGCAGGCCCGCGCCTCCAAAATCGCGGTGGAACCCCGGCCGAGCTCTTCGACGATGCCGTTAAGGAAGGCCAGGGCGAGGACTGGTATACCACACAGAGAGAGATGGCGTTTCTGGAGCGAGCCCACCGCGTGGGTGAGCTGCCCCGGAACAGGGTCACCTTCTACCTGGACGGAAAAGACGTCACCGACGAAGTCTATTCCGGATCCAAATATCTAGGGGGTTCTTGAGGTGACTATCGCCCGGTGGGAACGCGGGTTCCGAGTGTGGCATTACTCGGTGAGCTATCAGCGGCTGTTGCTGCGCAGCCTCACCGAGTACTCCCCGACTCGTGTGGACGTGCTCTTCTCGAACGTCAACTTCATGCACCTTCCGACGAGCTTCGAGTGGTTCGAGGTACATGAGGACGAGCACTTCGCCATGCCGGGGGTGAAGATCGAGAGCCCGCGAGGAAAATGGTTCGTTCTGAACGACGGGGCCGACTATGTCCATGCGACACATTGCCAGTGGCACGAAGATGAGGGGAACTCCATGACACCGTCCCGCTTCGGACCGTTTCGGCGTACGGACTGAGGTCCACGCAGCACACGCGGGGCTCCTGTGCCGTTGCGGGTGAGGATCGTAGCCTCGCCCCTCGGCACGGGAGCCTTCGTGCCGCTGTCCGGCTCAGTGCGGGGCGGCGAAGAGGTGAGGTAATGCCACTCAGCATTCTGGTACGCACCTATACAGGTGAGGTCTTGGCGACGTCCGCCCATCCCGCCATCGGCGCGATATGTGAGTCCGCGCGGAAACGCGGTCTGGTGATGCTGGGCTGCGTGGACAAGTACGACGACACCGTGTTCAACAGGACCCAGGTGTCGCACCTACGCGAAGAACTGGTACAGCTGCGCGAGCACTGTGCCGCCGACGAGACGGAGGCTCTGGCGGAGCTTGCGAAACTGATGGATGTGGTTTCGGAGCGTCCGCACAGGTACCTCCTGTTCAACGGCGACTGACCGAGGGCACCGCGAGCAACGCGCAGGACTCAGTGCGGAAAGGCCCGAGGTGGCCGCTGCCGGGGCAGTTCCTCGCGGAAACCGGATATCGCGGAGCTGATCTGGCGCATCAGAACCGTGTCCTCCAGCCGGTCGAGGTAGAGGTTCGCGCGCGCCAGGACGGGCAGGTCGACACAGAAGTACAGCGACATCAGCGGGTTCACGAACAGCTCGCTGCCACGGGTGCGCTCGGTGAACCGTACGTCCCCGAACTCCCCCCGCACGGCGGCGGCGACGGACCCGTGGACGATGCTCGGATGGCTCGCATGGCTGCGCTGGGCATCGGCCACCGCGTCGAGATAGGCGGCACCCTCGATGCTCTCGCGGGGCAGCGAGAACGCCCCCAGATACCCGCCCGCGCGGTCCAGGGCGGCCAGGTTCTCCAGCACCAGCGAGTGGTTGACGCCGTGGTAGGCGTCCACGCCGAAGCCCACGCAGGCCACGAGCCGGTGCGTGACCTCGTCCAGTCCCGCGACGGCCGCGAGGCTGGCCATGTCCTCCTCCGGGGTGCCGAGCCCGTGCTCGTCACCCCGCATCAGGATGTCGGTCCCGCCGTCCACCAGCACGATCGCGTCCACCCCGCCCAGGTGCTCCAGCAGCGCCCGGTAGGCGGCACGCAGCGGCTGCACACCCGTGCGGGGGAAGGCGTACACGGTGTCGGGCAGGTCCCGCGAGTGGAGCCAGCGGGCGAGGGCGCGCTCGGGGAAGTAGTCGCCGCGCAGCGGGGTGTCCGGGCGGACGGCGGCGACGTCCTCCGCGACCCAGGAGTCCAGGTCCAGCCCGAACAGGTCGGAGAAGGACAGGCTGGCCAGGTGCACCTCGGCACCGGCCGACCGCAGCGCGAGGGCCAGCGGCAGCCCGGCGTAGACGTCGAACCCCCCGCCCGCCCCCGCGACGAGGACCCGGCCCGCCTCGCGCAGGCGGCTGAAGAAGACGGGCTCACGCAGGGAGATCACCACCCGACCCTAACCGGCCACGGGCCGGGCACGGTGATCAACCAGGGATCCTGCTCCTCAGGGCCCCGCACCATGCCCGGACCCCTGCGGCGCGACGCCATAGGGTGGACCGCTGGGACGCCGCGTGCCTCCGTTCACGTCCGTGCCGTAATCTCGAAGCCCGGAGCCCGCTGCTGACGGGACCGGGCCTTGATCCACGACTTGGGGTTGCACAGCAGATGACTGCGATTTCTCTCGGCATGCCGTCCGTTCCGACCAAGCTCGCCGAGCGCCGCAAGAGCCGGCAGATCCAGGTCGGAAGCGTGGCCGTCGGCGGAGACGCGCCCGTCTCGGTCCAGTCGATGACGACGACCCGTACGTCCGACATCGGCGCCACCCTCCAGCAGATCGCCGAGCTGACCGCGTCCGGCTGCCAGATCGTCCGGGTGGCCTGCCCCACCCAGGACGACGCCGACGCCCTCGCGACCATCGCCAGGAAGTCCCAGATCCCGGTCATCGCGGACATCCACTTCCAGCCCAAGTACGTCTTCGCCGCCATCGAGGCCGGCTGCGCCGCGGTCCGCGTCAACCCCGGCAACATCAAGCAGTTCGACGACAAGGTCAGGGAGATCGCCAAGGCCGCCAAGGACCACGGCACCCCGATCCGCATCGGCGTCAACGCCGGCTCCCTCGACAAGCGCCTCCTCCAGAAGTACGGCAAGGCGACCCCCGAGGCCCTGGTCGAGTCGGCCCTGTGGGAGGCGTCCCTCTTCGAGGAGCACGACTTCCGGGACATCAAGATCTCCGTCAAGCACAACGACCCGGTCGTCATGATCGAGGCCTACCGCCAGCTCGCCGAGCAGTGCGACTACCCGCTCCACCTCGGCGTCACGGAGGCCGGTCCCGCCTTCCAGGGCACGATCAAGTCGGCGGTGGCGTTCGGCGCGCTGCTGAGCCAGGGCATCGGTGACACGATCCGCGTGTCCCTGTCCGCGCCCCCCGCCGAGGAGGTCAAGGTCGGCCTCCAGATCCTCCAGTCGCTCGGCCTGCGCCAGCGCGGCCTGGAGATCGTCTCCTGCCCGTCCTGCGGCCGCGCCCAGGTCGACGTGTACAAGCTGGCGGAGGAGGTCACCGCAGGCCTGACGGGCATGGACGTCCCCCTCCGGGTGGCCGTCATGGGCTGCGTGGTCAACGGCCCCGGCGAGGCCCGCGAGGCCGACCTCGGCGTCGCCTCCGGCAACGGCAAGGGCCAGATCTTCGTCAAGGGCGAGGTCATCAAGACCGTCCCCGAGTCCAAGATCGTCGAGACCCTCATCGAGGAGGCCATGAAGCTGGCCGAGCAGATGCAGGACGAGGGCGTGGAGTCGGGCGAGCCGTCGGTGTCCGTGTCCGGCTGACCCCTCCGACCGTCGTGTGAGTCCCGTCACCGCTCGGTGGCGGGACTCACGTGTACCTCCGCCCAGACGGATTTGCCGGGCAGTCGTGGTGTGACGCCCCACTTGTCGGCGAGCGCCTCGACCAGCAGCAGCCCACGGCCGGACTCACCGCCGGGCACGCGCACCTCGGGCAACCGCTCGGTACGGGTGTCGGAGACCTCCAGGCGCAGGCTGCGGCCCGACTCGATGAGCCGGAGGTGGAAGTCCCGCCCGGGTACGTGTCCATGCCGTACGGCGTTCGCGGCGAGCTCCGCGGCGATCAGCGTGACGGCTTCGTTGACGGGGCCGTCGTAGGGGTGCCCCCACTCGTCCAGCCGGTGCGAGACGAGCCGCCGGGCGAGCCGGGCGCCGCGCGGGGTGGACGTGAAGCGCATGGCGAATTCGTGGGTGGAGATTTCCGACTTCATACTGCTTACGCTTCCGCACGCTCAGTAGCGTTGAACAGCGGCAGCCCCTTGACCAACGCGCGTTGTACGAGCGTGGGGTGCGGCTGTACGCGGGCGCGCCGTGACCGAGGGTGGCGCGAGGACATTGGGGGTGTACGTGAGCGAAGAAGTGCGGGCAGAGCTGGAAGTACCGGAGGCGGAGGGGGAGTCCGAGCCGGGCTCAGGTGTTCCGCTCATCTTCGGGCGGTTGTTGAAGCGGCTGCGGACACAGGCGGGCATGGAACGCGCCGAACTCGGCTCCCGTACCGGGTACTCGGCGTCGACCATCGCGTCGTTCGAGCAGGGCAGGCGTATTCCGCCGGCGCGGTTCATCATGCGGGCCGACGAGGCGCTGGGTGCGCGCGGGGTACTTGTTGAGCTCATCGAGGACATGGAGAAGGCGCAGTATCCGGCGTTCTTCCAGGATGCGGCGGCTCTGGAGAAGAAGGCCGTCGAACTGCACGTGTTCGCTACGAAGGCGATCCCGGGCCTCCTCCAGACGGAGGACTACGCGTTTGCCGTGTGCAGGATGTGGCGTCCACTCCTGGATGAGGAGACTGTGCAGAAGCGGGTCGCGGCCCGTCTGGCCCGGCAGGACATCTTTGCCCAACCGGTGTTCCCGACCATCAGCTTCGTGATCGAGGAGCACCTGCTACGCCGACCGCTGGGCGGGCAGGCGGTGATGCGTGGGCAGTTGGAACAGATCCTGCTCCACGGGCAGCGTCGCAACGTCGAAATCCAGGTGATGCCGACAACTCGCGAGGCGCACGCTGGAATTGAAGGCCCGTTCACCTTGATCGAAACGAAGAACGGGCGCAGGATCGCCTATGTGGAGGCCTACAAGAGCAGCCGCCTCTACACCGATCGTGAGACGGTCAGGGAGCTGGAGCAGCAGTACGGCGTCTTGCGCGCCCAGGCCCTGACGCCGAGTGAATCACTAGCCCTCGTAGAGAAGTTGCTGGGAGAGACATGAAGGTAGAAGACTCATCCGAGCTGACGTGGTTCAAGAGCAGCTATAGCACAGGGTCGGGCGGCGAATGCGTAGAGGTCGCCACCAGCCCCACCACCATCCACGTACGCGACTCCAAGCAGAACCCGGCCACCGCCCCCACCCTCACGCTGCCCCCCGCCGCCTGGGAGGGGTTCCTGAGGCTTACGCACTTCTGAACGGAACTTTACCGTCCCTTTGGTGCCGCTCCCGATCGCGAACGCGTCGTGCTCACTAGGGTTTTCGGGCTGGTGTGCAGACTGACGGGGAGGGGCGCGGCACCATGGGTGACCAGGGCGGCGGCGACGGCAAGATACTCGACATCAAGATGGCCGATCTGAAGCAGACGGCTCCGCATTTCCACACGCACAGCACCGACCTCACCAAAGCCCTGACCAAGCTCAAGACGGCCCTCGCGGCCGCCGGTTCGCCGTGGGGCGACGACAAGCAGGGCAAGGAGTTCCACAAGGTCTACGGCCCGAACGTCACGAAGATCGAGAAGGCCGCGTCCATCCTCGCCGAGGGTCTGGCCAGCATCGAGACGGCGATGACGGACATGGCGGACGGCCATATCGACAACGAGCAGCTGATCCATTCGATGTTCAGCCGGATCCAGGTGGAGCACGACGGCCACGGCGAGGGCGGGGGCCAGCCGAAGTGAGCGCGGCCGACAAGGCGAAGCAGATCGTCCAGGACCTCACCGGCATGTGGTGGCCGGCGGCCGACGAGGACGGACTGCGGGACGCGGCGAAGGCCTGGCGGGACTTCGCCGACGACATCGACGACGTACTGTCCGCGGCGAACAAGTCGGCCCGCGGCATCATCGACAACAACAAGGGCGAGGCGATCTCCGCCTTCGACGACCCGTACTGGCGCCGCTACTACTACAACGGCCACGGCTGGCTCAAGGACATGTCCGACGCCGCCCGGGGCATGGCCAAGGCGCTCGACAAGTACGCCGACGTCGTGCACAAGGCGGTCAAGAGGCTGGAACACGAGCTGGAGATCGTCGGCGCGACCATCGTCGCGGGCACCGCGCTGGCCATCTTCACGGCCGGTATCTCCGAGGGCGCGGCAGCGGCGGCCACCGCGAGCATCGTGGAACTGGCCGGAACCCTGGGCATCGAGGTCTCCACGGAGATCGCCACGATCGCGGGCACCACCCTGGCCACGGCCGCGTTCGGCGGTGTCGAGTCGGTGGCCGTCGACCTGGCCGTCACCCAGCCGGTCTCCATGGCCACCGGCGAGAGCAAGGGCTTCAGCCTCGACGAGGCGAGCGACGCGGCGACATCCGGCATGGTCTTCGGCGGCATGTTCGGCGGCGGGGGAGCCCTCGCCAGGGCGGCGGGCGAGGCAGGCGGCTTCCGCGCCCTCTTCGACGGCATCTCCATCCCCGGCGCCCGCGCCCTGCCCAGCGGACTCGACGGCCTCGGCTCCGACCTGAGCGCGGGCGAGCGGGCCGCGGCGGGCGACGCCCGCCGGGCCGCGGGCGAGGACCCCGAGGGGGTGGCGGAGAACCCGAAGAACAAGGTCCAGGACGACAACACGGACCCGGTCGACCTGGTCACCGGCAAGATGTACCTGCCGCAGACCGATGTCGTACTCCCCGGCACCCTCCCGCTGACCTTCACCCGCCGCGTCGAATCCGGCTACCACCTGGGCCGCTGGTTCGGCCCGTCCTGGTCCTCCACGGTCGACCAGCACCTGGCCGTCGACGCCGAGGGAATCATCTTCGTCACCGAGGACGGCCGCCTCCTCGACTACCCCCACCCGCAGCCGGGCGCCCCGTCGCTCCCCACCCACGGCAGCAACCGCTGGCCCCTGCACAGAGTGGACGGCGGCTACACGATCACGGATCCCCGCTCGGGCCGGGTCTGGCACTTCGCCGACCAGACCGGGACCAGGGCGGTCCTGGAACAGATCGACGACCGCAACGGCAACTGGCTCACCTTCGAGTACGACACCGAGGGCACCCCACTCGCGATCGCCTCCTCCGCCGGCTACCGCCTGAAGATCACGACAGCGGGCAGCCGGATCACGGCCCTGCACCTGGCGGGCGCGGCCCCGGACGGCACCGATGTCGAGATCAAGCGCTACGGCTACTCCGCCGAGGGCCACCTGACGGAGGTCGTCAACAGCTCGGGCCTGCCCCTGCGCTTCGGCTACGACGACCGCGGCCGGGTGGTGTCCTGGACGGACACGAACGACCGCAGCTACACCTACGAGTACGACGACCGGGACCGCTGCGTCGCCGAGAGCGGCTCCCACGGCCACCTGGCCCTGCGCCTGTCCTACGACGACACGGACCCGGCGACCGGCCACCGCGTCACCACCACGGTGACCGGCGAGGGCCACACCCGCCGCTACCTGATCAACGCCAATGGCCAGGTCGTCACCGAGATCGACCCGCTCGGCGCGGCGACCCACTTCACCCGCGACCGCTACAACCGCCTGCTCTCGACGACGGACCCGCTGGGCCACACGACGACGTTCCGCTACGACGACGAGGGCAACCTCGTCTCGGTCATCCGCCCGGACGGCCGCGAGGCGAGGGCGGAGTACAACGACCTGGGCCTGCCGGTGAAGGTGACCGGCACGGACGGCAACACCCACCGCCGTACCTACGACGAGCGGGGCAATCGCACAACGGTGACGGACCCCGGGTCCCAGGCCACCCGCTTCACCTACTCGGAGGCCGGCCACCTGACCTCGGTGACGGACCCGCTGGGCAACACGACGACGGTGATCTGCGACCGCGCGGGCCTCCCCATCGAGGTGACCGACCCCCTGGGCGCGGTCACCCGCTACACCCGGGACGCCTTCGGCCGCCCGATCGGGATCACCGACCCGACCGGCGCGACGACCCACCTGGAATGGACGGTGGAAGGCCACCTGGCCCGCCGCACGGCCCCCGACGGCGCGACGGAGAGCTGGACGTACGACGGCGAGGGCAACTGCACCAGCCACACGGACCCCCTCGGCGGCGTCACCCGCTTCGAGTACACCCACTTCGACCTCCTGTCCGCCCGCACAGGCCCGGACGGCGTCCGGTACGAGTTCACCCACGACACCGAACTGAACCTGACGAAGGTCACGAATCCGCAGGGCCTGACGTGGGAGTACACCTACGACCCGGCCGGCCGCCTGCTGTCGGAGAAGGACTTCGACGACCGCACACTGACGTACGGGTACGACCCGACGGGCCGCCTGATCTCCCGCCGGAACGCCCTTGGCGAGGTCACGTCCTTCGAACGCGACGTCCTGGGCCGCATCACCACCAAGGACGCCTCCGGTGCCCTCACCACGTACGCCTACGACTTCACCGACCAACTCGCCCAGGCAACGGGCCCGGACGGCACGGCCCTGACGCTGCTGCGCGACCGCTACGGCCGCCTGCAGTCGGAAACGGTCAACGGCCGGACGCTGACCTACGCCTACGACTCCCTGGGCCGCCGCACGGGCCGCACCACACCGACCGGCGCCGTTTCCACGTGGTCGTACGACGCGGCGGGCAACCGCACCCGGCTGACGACCAACGGCCGCACGATCGACTTCGCCTACGACGAGGCGGGCCGCGAACTGACCCGCCGTATAGCCGAAACGATCACCCTGGAGCACACCTTCGACCCCCTGGGCCGCCTGACCACCCAGTCGGTGACCGGCGCACAGGGCCGCACGCTGCAGAGCCGGGCGTACACCTACCGCGCCGACGGCAACGTCATCGGCATCGATGACCAACTCTCGGGCACCCGCCGCTTCGACCTGGACGCGACGGGCAGGGTGACAGCGGTCCACGCGGCGGACTGGACGGAGCGCTACGCCTACGACGAGGCGGGCAACCAGACGGAAGCCATCTGGCCGGCGAACCACCCCGGTGCCGAGGCAACCGGCCCCCGCACCTACGCGGGCACCCGCATCACCCGCGCCGGCAACGTCCGCTACGAACACGACGCCCTGGGCCGCATCACCCTCCGCCAGAAGACCCGCCTGTCCCGCAAGCCGGACACCTGGCACTACGAGTGGGACGCCGAGGACCGCCTGACCTCGGTCGTCACCCCCGACGGCACCCGCTGGCGCTACACCTACGACCCCCTGGGCCGCCGCACCGCAAAACTCCGCCTCGCTGCGGACGGCGAAACGGTCCTGGAACGGGTGGACTTCACCTGGGACGGCACCACTCTCTGCGAGCAGACGACAACCTCTGCGTCCCTCCCCAACCCGGTCACCCTCACCTGGGACCACCAGGGCCTGCGCCCCCTGGCCCAGACGGAACGCATCACCGCGGCCGACGCCCCGCAGGACGAGATCGACTCCCGCTTCTTCGCCATAGTCACCGACCTCGTCGGCACCCCCAGCGAACTGATCGACGAACACGGTGACATAGCCTGGCGCACACGCAGCACCCTGTGGGGCACCACGGCATGGGCTACCAACAGCACCACCTACACACCCCTGCGCTTCCCCGGCCAGTACTACGACCCGGAAACCGGCCTCCACTACAACTACTTCCGCCACTACGACCCCGAAACCGCCCGCTACCTGACCGCGGATCCTCTGGGCCTTGCACCGGCGCCGAACCCAGTAGGATATGTTCTCAATCCTCAAGAGTGGACTGACCCGCTCGGGCTCGCCCCGTGTGCCCGGGGAGGTTGGGCAGACAAGGCCGACTTCTCCAGTCAGAAGACCATGAGCAAGAAGTTCCACGCTCATGCCGGAGACTTCCTGGATAATCCCGGAAACCTGAACAAGGCAAATCTGCAGCGTTTCCAAGACGCCATGCGTGAGCACATGACCGCAGACGGGACGAAGATGTACCGTTTCAATTATCGCAACCAAGGCTCTGCGGTCGGATTTATTGATCCGGCATCCCAGAAGATGGTGATGCTGCATTCTGATGGAACGTTCTGGTCTGCTTGGAAACTGGGAGACAAGCAGTTCCAGGGGATTGTCGACAAGGGGTTCCTCTGGTGATGGTGAAGGCGGCAGGTGAAGAAGAACCGGATCTCACCGCGATCCTCGCCCCGGACAGGGCGGCCTTCTCCCCCTCCTGGCTGCGGAGCAAGTCGGTCGCACCGGTACCTGCGGGCTCACACATGGACACGGCGCTGATTCGCAGGGTGACGGCCGGCTGTCGGGCTGTCGGGGCGCAGCACGTCCTGTGGGCCCGGCTCGGCGATCACGTCGAAAACACACCGCTGCTCCCGGTGAATCTGGGGCAGGCGGACGTGCAACCACCGTCCGTCATCTACACGCCCGACCTCCAGGGAGCCGTACTGTTCCCGGAAGCGGGTTATGCACTCGTCGGCGGAACCGATAAATTCATGGCTTCCGCAGTCGGCGAAGGAACGGACACGGCACGCGCGCGTTTCCGTCGATATGCGGGTTCCCTCCAGCATCGGCACCCTGGCCTGACCGCTGTGGCAGATTCCTACCCCGCTCGGCAGAGAGCATGGTCCCGTCCGTCGGACGTGGCTCCCGGAAGCTCTGCGGCAAGGCAGCTGGAGCTGCTCGACCAGTTGGTGGAAGGGACGTGCACAGCGTCCGATTTCGCCCACGGCTGGTGGAAGGCGCGGCGCGCCTCCCAAATGGACGGCGAACGCATCCAGGGTCCTCTCGCGGATCTTTTTGATCGCGTTTTCATGCTCCTTGAGGATTACGAAGTCGAACCGGATCTACGAGAGCCCGGCGACCTGTCCGCTGCCGAGCTTTCGGCAGCAGTTCGCGGAGTCTGGAACGATTTCCGCCGTTCGATCCTGAAATGACGCAGGGCCCCCGATCCTCGCTCCGGAGCGCCTCGCAACCCCTCGGGGTACAGTGCCGAGACCAGCAGAACCCCAGGGTGAGGCCCCGTACGTGTTGACCCAGACCAGCTCCCGGGTGCTCGAACCGAGTGACCTCGACGCCGCGCTCGCCGTCCTCGGCCGCGAGCCGGTGGCGAACGCCTTCGTGGCGGCCCGGGTGCAGGTCGCCGGGCTGGACCCGTGGCGCCTGGGCGGCGAGATGTGGGGCTGGTACGAGGACGGCATGCTCACGTCCCTGTGCTACGCGGGCGCCAACCTGGTCCCGGTCTGTGCCACCCCGCGCGCCGTCCGCGCCTTCGCGGACCGGGCGAGGCGGGCCGGACGGCGCTGCTCCTCCATCGTCGGCCCCGCCGGGCCCACCGCCGCGCTGTGGCGCCTGCTGGAGCCGCACTGGGGCCCCGCCCGCGACGTCCGCGCCCACCAGCCGCTGATGGTCACCGACCGCATGCCCGCCGACATCGCCCCGGACCCCTATGTCCGTCGCGTCCGCAAGGACGAGATGGAGACGATCATGCCGGCGTGCGTGGCGATGTTCACCGAGGAGGTCGGGGTGTCGCCGCTCGCCGGTGACGGCGGGCTGCTGTACCAGGCCCGCGTCGCCGAACTCGTCGGCGCCGGCCGCTCCTTCGCCCGCCTCGACGAGCACGGCAAGGTCGTCTTCAAGGCGGAGATCGGCGCGGCGACCCGCCAGGCCTGCCAGATCCAGGGTGTGTGGGTGGCCCCCGAGTACCGGGGGAGGGGGCTCGCCGCCCCCGGCATGGCGGCGGTCCTGCGGTATGCGCTCGCCGACGTGGCCCCGGTCGCCAGCCTCTACGTGAACGACTTCAACACGGCGGCGCGGCGGACGTACCGCCGGGTGGGCTTCCAGGAGGTCGGCGCCTTCATGAGCGTGCTGTTCTGAACTCCTGTGCACACCGGTACGCTCCCGTCATGGACCTCGTGATCGGCCCCCTGGACCTCGCAGCCCACGTCGACGAGGCCCTCGCCGTCCAGGCCGTCGCCTTCGGGCTCGGCCCCGACGAAGTCGCCGTACGCCGTCAGATCGTCCAGCGCCATATGCAGTACCGGGGAGCGAGGGCCCTCGGGGCCACGGTCGGCGGCCACCTCGTGGGGTTCGTGTACGGCATGCCGAACGCCCGCACGCACTGGTGGTCCACCGTCGTGGAGCCCTACCTCCGCGCGGGCGGCCACGACTTCTGGCTCGACGACTCCTTCGTGATCACCGAGCTGCACGTCCACCCCGACCACCAGAACCGCGGCATCGGCCGCCGCCTGATCACCACGATCACCGACACCGCCGCCGAACCCCGCTCGATCCTCTCCGCGATCGACACCGACAGCCCGGCCCGCGGCCTCTACCACTCCCTCGGCTATGTGGACCTCGCCCGCCAGGTCCACTTCCCGAGCGCGCCGCGTCCGTACGTGGTGATGGGTGCCCCGCTGCCGCTGCGGCGCAGATAGGGCTGCGGGCAAAGCCCGGGTCATATCCGATTTCCACCGGCACAGCCAGCCCGGCTAACCTCCTGTGCCATCACCCTTACCCGGCAGGAGTACGAGAACCATGGCGAACGCACCGGTCCAGCGCATGTCCCAGTTGATGGCGAAGACGCTGCGCGACGACCCGGCGGACGCCGAGGTCCTCAGCCACAAGCTCCTCGTCCGCGCCGGTTACGTCCGCCGCACGGCCGCCGGCATCTGGAGCTGGCTGCCGCTCGGCAAGAAGGTCCTCGCCAACGTCGAGCGGATCGTCCGCGAGGAGATGGACGCCATCGGCGCCCAGGAGGTCACCCTCCCCGCCCTGCTGCCCCGTGAGCCCTACGAGGCGACCGGCCGCTGGGACGAGTACGGGCAGGAGCTGTTCCGGCTCAAGGACCGCAAGGGCGGCGACTACCTCCTCGGCCCCACCCACGAGGAGATCTTCACCCTCCTGGTCAAGGACCAGTGCACGTCCTACAAGGACCTGCCGGTGATCCTGTACCAGATCCAGACCAAGTTCCGGGACGAGGCCCGCCCCCGCGCCGGCATCCTGCGCGGCCGCGAGTTCCTGATGAAGGACTCGTACTCCTTCGACACCGAGGACGAGGGCCTGGCGAAGTCCTACGCCCTGCACCGCGCGGCCTACCAGCGCATCTTCGAGCGCCTCGGGCTGGACTACCGCATCTGCGCCGCCACCGCCGGCGCCATGGGCGGCTCGAAGTCGGAGGAGTTCCTCGCTCCGGCCGAGGCCGGCGAGGACACCTTCGCGGACTGCCCGAACTGCGACTTCGCCGCCAACACGGAGGCGATCACGTATGCGCTCCGGCCGGTGGACGGCTCGGCCGTCCCGGCCCTGGAGGAGATCCCCACCCCCGACACCCCGACCATCGAGACCCTGGCCGCCTCCCTCGGCGTACCGGCCTCCGCCACGCTGAAGAACCTGCTGGTGAAGGTGGACGGCGAGATCGTCGCCGTGGGCGTGCCCGGTGACCGCGAGGTGGACCTGGGCAAGGTCGAGGCGCACTTCGCCCCGGCCGTCGTCGAGATGGTCACCGAGGGGGACTTCGCCGGCCGTCCCGACCTGGTCCGCGGCTACGTCGGCCCGCAGGGCCTGGGCGAGAAGGTGAAGTACATCGCCGACCCGCGCGTGGCCCCCGGCACCGCCTGGATCACCGGCGCCAACAAGGAGCACACGCACGCGAAGAACGTCGTCGCCGGCCGTGACTTCGAGGTCGGCGAGTACGTCGACGTCGTGGTCGTGCAGGAGGGCGACCCCTGCCCCAAGTGCGGCACCGGCCTCAAGCTGGACCGCGCCATCGAGATCGGCCACATCTTCCAGCTGGGCCGCAAGTACACCGACGCCCTCAAGCTGGACGTCCTCGGCCAGAACGGCAAGCCGGTCCGCGTCACCATGGGCTCCTACGGCATCGGCGTCTCCCGCGCCGTCGCCGCCCTCGCCGAGCAGCACGCCGACGACAAGGGCCTGGTGTGGGCCAAGGAGGTCGCGCCGGCCGATGTGCACGTGGTCGCGGCCGGCAAGGCCCTGCAGACCGAGCTGGCCCTCGACGTCGCCGAGAAGCTGGCCGCCGCCGGTGTCCGCGTCCTGGTGGACGACCGGGCCGGGGTCTCCCCGGGCGTGAAGTTCACCGACGCGGAGCTGATCGGCGTGCCGCAGATCCTGGTGGCCGGCCGCCGCTCCGGTGAGGGCGTGCTGGAGCTGAAGGACCGCAGGACCGGCGAGCGCGAGGAACTGTCCGTGCAGGACGCGATCGCCCGCCTGACGGCGTAGCGAAGAACCGGAAGGAAGCCCCCTGGGAGCGCGCGCCCCAGGGGGCTTCGGCCGCTCGGCTCCCTAGAGCCACCCCGCGAACTCCAGCAACAGCTCCCCGTCCTTCGGCCGCCCCACCCGCAGCGCCCGTACACCGGACTCCACCGCCCGGAACAGCGTCCACCCGCGCAGCCGCTCCTGATCCACGTCCAGCGACTCCGCGAGCCGCTTCACCCGCCGCCGGACGACAGCCGCTCCGGACGGCGCCGCGATCAGGTCCTCCACCCGGTCGCGCACCAGCCGCGCCAGGTCGAACGCACACTCGCCCACCACCGGATCCGGCCCCACCGCGAGCCACGGCATCCGCTCCGCGGCGAGCACCTTGCTCTGCCGGAACGTGCCGTGGAGCAACCGCTGCTCGGGCGGGGCGGCCAGCAGCTGCTCGCGGGCCGTGAGCGCCGCGTCGACCAGCGGTGCCACCTCGGGGTCCGCGTCGGCGCCCGCCCGCATGGCCGTCGCCTGCCGCCCGGTGCGCTCGGCGACGGTCTCGAAGGTGTGTCCGGCCGGCGGCTCCACCCACAGCCGCCGCAGCGTCCCCGCCGCCTCCAGCAGCGCCTTCGCCTCCGGCAGCGACCGCACCGACACATCCGGGTGCAGCCGCTCCAGCAGCAGCACACCGTCCCCGGCACCGGTGTCCAGCAGCTCTACGGCGCCCCGTCCGCCCCAGTGCGCCAGCGCCGCCCGCTCGCTCTCCGGGCGGGCCCTCGGCGGGGCGAGCTTCAGTACGGCCGGGGTGCCGTCCGCCCGCCGCACCAGCACCACGAGGCTGCTGCGCCCGCCCGGCACCTGGACCCGCTCCACGGTCAAGTCGTCCCTGGCGACGGCCCGTTCGGCGATCACGGGCAGCTCCGCCAGCCAGGCGTCCCCGGCCGGTGCCGTCTCACCGAGCGCCCGTACCAGGCGCGGCGGCGGTTCGAAAGCCATGCGCGAGTCGTTCCCTTCCAGTCCGGCTCCTGTCGTACGGGCGCTCACCGGGTCACCGTGACGGTGCCGCCGGGGCGGCGGCCGACGGGGCCGCACCGGCCGCGCCCGCCCCCTCGCCGGCCCGCTCGGCGAGCCCAGGGAAGGCTACGCTCTCGCCGCTCCAGCGCACCGCGCGCACCGCGGCCTCCCGCAGCGCCGCGGCGGCCGCACCGCGCCGCGCGCCCGTCGCCGCCCGCACCAGGTCCGCGTACACGCCGGCCAGCCGCTCCTCCAGCCGGGCGGCGAGCCGTACGGCCGCGGCCGCGTCCGGCACCGGGAACGGCAGCGCGTACGCGGCGTTCGCGGCGACCGGCTGGCCGCCCAGGTCGCGGATCTCCAGGGTCAGCGCGTCCCGGCGCGCCCGGTGGGCGTCGTAGGCCGCCCGCGCCTCCGACTGGCGCGCCGCGCCGATCCGGCCGCCGACGACGCCGTACCCGTACACCGCCGCGTGTTCGGCCGCCAGCGACGCCTGCAGCGCGGTCAGCTCGGCCGCCTTCGACTCGTCCCTCGCCCGGCCGCTCACTTCGCCGCCTCCGTCAGCAGGTACGCGTGCGTGGCGCCCGCCGCCGCCACCGACGCCAGCAGCCGCGCCAGCTCGCCCGGCACCTCCAGCAGCTCCTTCGCACGCCGGTCGGCGAGGGCGCGCTCGGCGGCGGCCAGAGAGGCCAGCGCGTCCTTCTCCCCGGCCGGAACCGGGGCGGGGGAGGGGGAGTCCGAGGCCGCCGTCGTGGGCGGCGCACCGTCCGTGAAGGCCGCGGCGTGGGCGGCGACCTGGGCGCGCAGCGGGCGCAGCCGCTCCGCGAGCCCCGGATGCGCCGCGAGGACGGCGTCGTACCGCTCCAGCAGCCCACGGCTGTCCCCCGCGGCACGCGCGCGTGCCCGTGCCGTCGCCGACGGGCCGCCGCTGCCGCCGGAATCCGGATCGGCCGAACAGCCCACCAGCAGCGCGGTGCCGGCGGCCGAGGCGAGCAGGGATCTTCTGCGCGGCCCCGACGGGGTGCGGAAAGGTGGCGGGTACGGCACGGCTGATGTCCTCGGGGCCTGGTACGAACACACGGGCGGGAGGGCACCCCGCCGTGATCACGGTACCCGCGCACACCTCCGCTTCTCGTCACCGGCTCAGCGGACCCGCCCGAGGCGCGCGGGGCAGCCCCACCCCTGGAGGGGACAGCAACAGTCCTCGCGACCGGATACCCTTTGACCAGACACGCGACCCATCCCACAACAGCACACGCGGCCGAGGAGTCACCCGGATGAGCACCACCCAGAGCGAGAGGCTGCGAGAGCTGCTGGAACCGCTCGTCACCTCCCAGGGGCTGGATCTCGAAGAGATCGCCGTGGACTCCGTCGGACGCAAGCGGGTGCTGCGCGTGGTCGTCGACTCCGACACCGGAGCGGATCTGGACACCATCGCCGATGTGAGCCGTGCGCTCTCGGCGAAGCTCGACGAGACCAACGCGATGGGCGACGCGGCGTACGACCTGGAGGTCGGAACCCCCGGCGCGGAGCGCCTCCTCACCGAGCACCGGCACTTCGTGCGCGCCACCGACCGGCTCGTGAAGTTCCAGCTGACCGAGGGCGGCGAACTGGTCGCCAGGATCCTGACGGTCGACGAGGACGGTCTCGACGTCGAGGTACCCGGGGTCAAGGGCCGCAAGGCGACCACCCGCAGGCTCGGCTTCCCGGAGATCGACAAGGCGCGCGTGCAGGTCGAGTTCAACCGCAAGGAAGACAAGGCCGACAAGGCCGAGAAGGACATGAAGGAAGAGGAGGAGGCGTAGCCGTGGACATCGACATGAGCGCCCTGCGGGGCTTGGTCAGGGAGAAGGAGATCTCCTTCGACCTGCTGGTCGAGGCGATCGAGTCGGCCCTCCTCATCGCCTACCACCGCACCGAGGGAAGCCGCCGACACGCGCGCGTGGAGCTCAACCGGGAGACCGGGCATGTGACCGTGTGGGCGAAGGAGGACCCCGAGGACCTGGAAGAGGGGCAGGAGCCGCGCGAGTTCGACGACACCCCGTCGGGCTTCGGCCGTATCGCCGCCACCACCGCCAAGCAGGTGATCCTGCAGCGGCTGCGCGACGCCGAGGACGACGCGACGCTCGGCGAGTACGCCGGGCGCGAGGGCGACATCGTCACCGGCGTGGTCCAGCAGGGCCGCGACCCGAAGAACGTGCTGGTCGACATCGGCAAGCTGGAGGCCATCCTGCCGGTGCAGGAGCAGGTGCCCGGCGAGACCTACCCGCACGGCATGCGCCTGCGGTCGTACGTCGTCCGGGTGGCGAAGGGCGTCCGGGGACCGTCGGTCACCCTGTCCCGTACGCACCCGAACCTGGTGAAGAAGCTCTTCGCCCTGGAGGTGCCGGAGATCGCCGACGGGTCCGTCGAGATCGCCGCGATCGCCCGTGAGGCCGGTCACCGCACCAAGATCGCCGTACGGTCCACCCGTTCGGGCCTGAACGCCAAGGGCGCCTGCATCGGCCCGATGGGCGGCCGGGTGCGCAATGTGATGGGCGAGCTGAACGGCGAGAAGATCGACATCGTCGACTGGTCGGACGACCCGGCCGAGATGGTGGCCAACGCCCTGTCACCCGCTCGGGTGAGCAAGGTGGAGGTCGTCGACATGGCCGCCCGCTCCGCCCGGGTCACCGTGCCGGACTACCAGCTGTCGCTCGCGATCGGCAAGGAGGGGCAGAACGCCCGGCTCGCCGCCCGGCTCACCGGCTGGCGCATCGACATCCGGCCCGACACCGAGCAGGCCGGGGAATAGGCGGGGAATAAATCCCGGCCGCAGGTCGCTGAGATCACGACAACAACCGTTCGATCTTTGCCCCGAAGGGGTGAGGTCGCTACGGGGAGGTAGACTTAACTGTGTCTGGCCGGACGCACGCCGGAGCATGCCCTGAACGCACCTGTGTGGGGTGCCGGAAGCGGGCGGCCAAAAACGATCTGTTGCGGATCGTGAGGATCGAGGACGCATGCGCCCCCGATCCTCGCGGTACGCTGCCCGGCCGGGGTGCCTACGTACACCCCGCCCTGGTCTGTCTCGACCAGGCGGTACGCCGCCGGGCGTTCCCGCGGGCACTGCGCGCCCCGGGGCCGCTCGACACAAAGGCGTTGCGCCAGTACGTCGAGCAGACAAGAGTTGCCGAGCAGGCAACACCGTAAGACGTGCCGTACGGAACCCCGTGCGGCCTGGTACCTCGCGAGTCGAAAGCAGGTCGAGATTGCGATGAGCACTCGATGAGTACGCGATGAGTACGCCCATGAACTAGCGACGGTCCGGCTTCAACCCGGACCTCAAAGGAGCGAAGTGGCTAAGGTCCGGGTCTACGAACTCGCCAAGGAGTTCGGTGTCGAGAGCAAGGTCGTCATGGCCAAGCTCCAGGAACTCGGTGAATTCGTCCGTTCGGCGTCTTCGACCATCGAAGCGCCGGTTGTACGCAAGCTGACCGACGCCTTCCAGGGCGGTGGCAACGGCAAGTCCGCCGGTAAGCCCGCCCCCCGCAAGGCTTCCCCCAAGCCCGCCGCGCCCTCCCCGGCGCAGGCGGCACGTCCGGCTGCCCCGGCCCCGAGGCCGGCGGCTCCCAAGCCTCCGACGGCGCCCGCTGCCCAGCAGCCGGCCGCCCCGTCGGCTCCCTCGGCGCCCGCGCCGGCCCCGGGTCCGCGTCCGGTTCCCGGCCCGAAGCCCGCGCCGCGTCCGGCTCCGGCCGCCCCGGAGTTCACCGCTCCGCCGGCCGCTCCGGCCGCCCAGACCCCGCAGGCTCCGGCCGCGCAGGGTCCGCGTCCGGGCGCCCGTCCGGGTGCCCCGAAGCCCGGTGGCCGTCCGGCCTCCGGCCAGGGCCAGGCCCGTCCGGGCCAGGGCGCTCCGCGCGCCGGTGGCCAGGCCCCGCGTCCGGGTGCCCGTCCGGCCGGTCCGCGTCCGGGCAACAACCCCTTCACCTCCGGTGGCTCCACCGGCATGGCCCGTCCGCAGGCCCCGCGCCCGCAGGGCGGTCCCCGTCCGGGCGGCCCGGGTGCCCCCGGCGCCGGTCCCCGTCCGCAGGCCCCCGGCCAGCAGGGCGGCGGTCCGCGTCCGCAGGCTCCCGGCGGTCCCCGCCCGTCGCCGGCCGGCATGCCCCGGCCGCAGGGCGGTCCGCGTCCCGGCCCGGCCGGTCCGCGTCCGAACCCCGGCATGATGCCGCAGCGTCCCGCTGCCGGCCCGCGTCCGGGCGGCGGTGGCCCCGGCGGCCGCGGTCCCGGTGCCGGCGGTCGTCCCGGCGGTGGCGGCGGTGGCCGTCCCGGCTTCGCCGGTCGTCCCGGTGGCGGTGGCGGTGGCGGCTTCGCCGGCCGTCCCGGTGGTCCCGGCGGCGGTGGCGGTGGCGGCTTCGCCGGCCGTCCCGGTGGTCCCGGCGGTGGCGGCGGTGGCCGTCCCGGCTTCGGCGGTCGTCCCGGTGGTCCGGGCGGTCGTGGTGGCACGCAGGGCGCCTTCGGCCGTCCCGGCGGTCCCGCGCGCCGTGGCCGCAAGTCGAAGCGGCAGAGGCGCCAGGAGTACGAGGCCATGCAGGCCCCGAGCGTCGGCGGCGTGATGCTGCCGCGCGGCAACGGCGAGACCATCCGTCTCTCCCGCGGCGCGTCGCTCACCGACTTCGCGGAGAAGATCAACGCCAACCCGGCGTCGCTCGTCGCGGTCATGATGAACCTCGGCGAGATGGTCACCGCGACGCAGTCCGTCTCCGACGAGACGCTGCAGCTCCTCGCGGACGAGATGAACTACGCGGTTCAGATCGTCAGCCCGGAGGAGGAGGACCGCGAGCTTCTCGAGTCCTTCGACATCGAGTTCGGCGAGGACGAGGGCTCCGAGGAGGACCTGGTCGTCCGTCCGCCGGTGGTGACCGTCATGGGTCACGTCGACCACGGTAAGACCCGACTGCTCGACGCGATCCGCAAGACGAACGTCATTGCGGGCGAGGCCGGTGGCATCACCCAGCACATCGGTGCCTACCAGGTCGCGACCGAGGTCAACGACGAAGAGCGCAAGATCACCTTCATCGACACCCCGGGTCACGAGGCGTTCACCGCCATGCGTGCCCGTGGTGCGAAGTCGACCGACATCGCGATCCTGGTCGTCGCGGCCAACGACGGCGTCATGCCGCAGACGGTCGAGGCGCTCAACCACGCCAAGGCGGCCGACGTGCCGATCGTGGTCGCGGTCAACAAGATCGACGTCGAGGGTGCCGACCCGACCAAGGTGCGCGGTCAGCTGACCGAGTACGGCCTGGTGGCCGAGGAGTACGGCGGCGACACCATGTTCGTCGACATCTCCGCCAAGCAGGGTCTGCACATCGACTCGCTGCTGGAGGCCGTGATCCTCACGGCCGACGCCTCGCTCGACCTGCGGGCCAACCCGAACCAGGACGCGCAGGGCATCTCGATCGAGTCCCGCCTCGACCGCGGCCGCGGTGCCGTGGCGACGGTCCTCGTCCAGCGAGGCACGCTGCGGGTCGGCGACACGATGGTGGTGGGCGACGCCTACGGCCGTGTCCGCGCCATGCTCGACGACAACGGCAACAACGTCGCCGAGGCCGGCCCGTCGACGCCGGTCCAGGTCCTGGGCCTGACCAACGTCCCGGGTGCGGGCGACAACTTCCTGGTGGTGGACGAGGACCGTACGGCCCGTCAGATCGCCGAGAAGCGCGCCGCCCGTGAGCGCAACGCGGCCTTCGCCAAGCGCACGCGCCGCGTGTCCCTGGAGGACCTGGACAAGGTGCTCAAGGCCGGCGAGGTCCAGCAGCTGAACCTGATCATCAAGGGTGACGCTTCTGGTTCCGTCGAGGCCCTCGAGTCCTCGCTGCTCCAGCTGGACGTCGGCGAAGAGGTCGACATCCGCGTCCTGCACCGCGGTGTCGGTGCGGTCACGGAGTCCGACATCGACCTGGCCATGGGCTCCGACGCCATCGTGATCGGCTTCAACGTCCGTGCGGCCGGCCGCGCGGCGCAGATGGCCGAGCGCGAGGGTGTGGACGTCCGGTACTACTCGGTCATCTACCAGGCGATCGAGGAGATCGAGGCGGCCCTCAAGGGCATGCTCAAGCCGGAGTACGAAGAGGTCGAGCTCGGTACGGCGGAGATCCGCGAGGTCTTCAAGTCGTCCAAGCTGGGCAACATCGCCGGTGTCCTCATCCGCTCGGGCGAGGTCAAGCGCAACACCAAGGCGCGCCTCATCCGCGACGGCAAGGTGGTCGCGGAGAACCTCAACATCGAGGGCCTGCGTCGCTTCAAGGACGACGTCACCGAGATCCGCGAAGGCTACGAGGGTGGTATCAACCTCGGCAACTTCAACGACATCAAGGTCGACGACGTCATCGCGACGTACGAGATGCGGGAGAAGCCGCGGGCGTAACGGCCCACGGTTTCCGGAGCTGGCCGGCGGGACTTCGGTCCCGTCGGCCAGCTCGCCGTTGCCGGGGCCGCGGAAAACCCCGTCGAGCGGCCGCGCGGGTTCGCGTAACCTTCTTGGTGTCCCCGGCCCACACGGGCCCGGGGCCATCGATCCCGTACCGGCGGGTGAACCGGTCACACACATGTATGTGGGGACTCTGTCCTTCGACCTCCTCCTCGGCGACGTCCACTCGCTGAAGGAGAAGCGCTCCGTCGTCCGCCCGATCGTCGCCGAACTCCAGCGGAAGTACGCGGTGAGCGCGGCCGAGGTGGACCACATGGACCTCCACCGGCGGGCGATCATCGGCCTCGCCATGGTCTCCGGCGACGCGGCGCATCTCACCGACGTACTGGACCGGTGCGAACGGCTGGTCGCCGCCCGCCCGGAGGTGGAACTGCTGTCGGTCCGACGCCGCTTCCACGGCGAAGACGACTGACACGCACAACAACCGGCGACCAGACCACAGAACGCAAGAAGAAGAAAGAACGGGAGACGGACCAGTGGCCGACAACGCGCGGGCGAAAAGGCTGGCGGACCTCATCCGGGAGGTGGTGGCCCAGAAGCTGCAGCGCGGGATCAAGGACCCGCGGCTCGGCTCGCACGTCACCATCACGGACACCCGGGTCACGGGTGACCTGCGGGAGGCGACCGTCTTCTACACGGTCTACGGCGACGACGAGGAGCGGAAGGCCGCGGCGGCGGGCCTGGAGAGCGCCAAGGGCATCCTGCGCTCCGAGGTCGGCCGCGCGGCGGGCGTGAAGTTCACGCCGACCCTGACCTTCGTCGCGGACGCCCTGCCGGACACCGCCCGGACCATCGAGGACCTCCTCGACAAGGCACGGCAGTCCGACGCGAAGGTCCGCGAGGCCTCCGCCGGCGCCCACTACGCGGGCGGCGCTGACCCGTACCGCAAGCCGGCGGACGACGACACGACCGAGACGGACGGCGACGCCGCGGAATGACCCAGAAGCACACCACGCCCGACGGCCTCGTCATCGTCGACAAGCCGTCGGGCTTCACTTCGCACGACGTGGTCGCCAAGATGCGCGGGATCGCCAGGACCCGCCGCGTCGGCCACGCCGGCACCCTCGACCCGATGGCGACCGGTGTCCTGGTCCTCGGGGTCGAGCGCGCCACCAAGCTCCTCGGACACCTCGCCCTCACCGAGAAGGAGTACCTGGGCACCATCCGCCTGGGCCAGAACACGATCACCGACGACGCCGAGGGCGAGATCACCTCGTCCACCGACGCCTCCAAGGTGACCCGGGACGCCATCGACTCCGGCATCGCCAAGCTGACCGGCGACATCATGCAGGTCCCGTCCAAGGTCAGCGCCATCAAGATCGACGGCGTACGGTCGTACAAGCGGGCCCGCGACGGCGAGGACTTCGAGATCCCCGCGCGGCCGGTAACGGTCTCCTCCTTCACGGTGTACGACGTCCGGGACGCCGTCGCCGACGACGGCACCGCGGTGCTCGACCTGGTCGTGTCCGTGGTCTGCTCCTCCGGCACCTACATCCGCGCCCTGGCCCGCGACCTGGGGGCCGACCTGGGCGTCGGCGGCCACCTCACCGCGCTGCGCCGGACGCGCGTCGGACCGTACAAGATCGACACGGCGAAGACGCTGGACCAGCTCCAGCAGGAGCTGACCGTGATGCCGATCGCCCAGGCCGCCGAGGCCGCGTTCCCGCGCTGGCAGGTGGACGCCCGGCGCGCCGGGCTGCTGCGGAACGGCGTCCGGCTGGAGATGCCGGACGAGTACGCGGGCGTCGGTCCCGTCGCCGTGTTCGACCCCGAGGGCCGTTTCCTCGCGCTTGTCGAGCAGCAGAAGGGCAAGGCCAAGAGCCTGGCCGTCTTCGGCTGAGACACCCTGCCACGGGCGTCGCCCGTGGAGCGGCGGCCGGCCGCGCTCGTGCGCCCCGGCCGCCGCTCCACGGTCCCCCCTCGGTTCCCCCACCTCTAGGGTTATCCAACGGCTCCCGTCTATTCACCCGTCCGGGCAGGCGCTCGGAGTGAACCGGGGGAGCGGAAGGGGGCGCTTTCGCCTGGCGATCTGTCCCGTCGATCACCGCGCACCTACCGTCGGGAACAGGGCACGTCGGTAAGGGCGGGAGGTACGGCATGGCGGGACGGGGCCCGCGCACCGGAAGCGGTCGCGGGGCTGCGGCGGACGGCACGGGGGAACCGGCGTACGGCGCTCGACGGGAGGACCGGGGCCGGGGGCACGGCAGGGACCGCACGGCTGCCGGGGCCGGGGGCAACGACACCGGGTACACGACCGGCACCGCCGGCAGCTGCCGCACCAGCAACCCTGCGGGCACCGCATACACCACCGGTACCAGTGGCATCGGCAGCATCGGCAGAACCACCGGAACGACCGGCATCGGCAACACCCCGCACCCCGCCGCCCCCACAGCCGGCCCCGCCCGGCTCACCGGCGACGGCCCCGGCCCCGGTCCCGACCCCGCCCTCGTCCAGATCCGCGACCTCGCCGGACGGCCCCGGGGCGTCGGATTCCCCGCCGATCACCAGGGGACCCTGCTCACCAGCCATGAGGCCGTCGACGGTCTGCCCCAGCTCGTCCTGCGTACCGCGGACGACCACACCTGTGTGGTGGCCGCCGACGCCGTCACCCCACTGCCCGCCCTCGACCTGGCCCTGATCCGCACCCAGGGCCTGGGCCTGGAGCCACTGCCGCTGACCGCGCGGGAACGCATCGACGCCGGTACGTACGTACGGGTCCCGGCGGGCTGCTGGCGGGAGGCACGGGTGCTGGCCGCCACCGAGGTGACGTACACCGCCACCGACCGCTTCCACCTCGTCCAGGAGGCGCTGGAGCTGGCCATCGGCACCGCCGGCCAGGACGCACTGCGGCTGGGCGGCGGGGCGGCCGGGGGACCGGTGCTCGACGCGGGCACCGGCGCGGTGCTCGGCGTCCTCGGCACCGCCCTGCACTCGGCACAGCGCGACACGGGCTTCGCGGTGCCGCTTCGACCCGCCGACGGCCCCCTCGCGGAACTGCTCGCCCGCAACGCGGCCACGGTGCCCGCCTACGGCGCCGACCTCAACCTGGCCGGCATCCTGCAGCTGACCGCCACCTCGGCCGGCCAGGACAGCCCCCGGAGCTTCCTCGCGGGTGCCGTGGGACCGGTCGAACGGGGCGATGCGGTAAGCGAGTTGACGGCCTTCACGGAGGGCGATCGCACGGTGCTCGGGCTGGTCGGCGCCCCGGGCAGCGGCCGTACGACGGAACTCGCCGCGCTCGCCGCACGGCGGGCCCGCGGCGAGCGCCCCGCCCCGACGCTCTGGCTGCGCGGCGCCGACCTGGAGGACGCCGACGGCTCCGTGGCCGACGCGGCCCGCCGCACCCTGGAACGGGCCGCACGGATCATCGCCGCCGCCCGCGCCGGCCACCCCGCCGACCTGGGGGACCTCGGCCCGGAACGCCTGGCCCGCCTCGCCGCACGGGCCGGCCGCCCGCTGCTGCTCCTCCTCGACGGCCCCGAGGAGATGCCCCCCGTCCTCGCCCACCGGCTGCCCGAGTGGACGGCGGGAACGGCCGCCTGGCTGCGGGAGACCGGCGCACGTCTGGTGGTGGCCTGCCGGGAGGAGTACTGGGAGCGCGCGGGGGCGGAATTCCCCACCGACCTGCTGTACACCCCGCCGTGCCCGGCCCCCGCCACAGCCTCGCCCATGCCGGCCGTTTCCACCTCCGGGACCACTGCGCCGGAGGACGCACCCGCCCCCACCGAGCACGCCCCCAGCGGGCCCACCCCCACCCTCCCGCCCCACCTGCGCCTCCCCGACCTCACCGAGGACGAGGCGCGTCTCGCCCGGGCCCGCTACTGGATCCCGGACGGGGTCCTCGCCGAGCGCGAAGCCCGGCATCCGCTGACCCTCCGCCTGTTGGCCGAGGTCCGCGCCGCCGTGCCGGACATGCCGGTCACGGGGCCGGTCGACCGGCACGAGGTGTTCGCGGCCCACCTGGACCTGATGTGCCTGCGGATCGCGGTCCGGCTCGCCGCCGGGAGCGGCCTGCGCGGCACGGCCGTACGCCGGCTCGCCGCACGCGTCGCCGGGCAGGTGCACGAGGCCGCCCGGCGCAGCCTCGGGCCCGGCCAGGGCGAGCTGGACCGGGAGTCCTTCGAAGCGGTGTTCCCCTGGGGGCCTGCCCCGGCCCGGCTGGGCGGCGGCGCCGGCTGGGCGTCCGCCGTCCTCACCGAGGGCCTCCTCGTCCCGGCGGGCCGCGGCTACCGCTTCGCGCACGAGGAGCTGGCCGACTGGATCCAGGGCCTGCACCTCGACCTCGACGAGGCCCTGCGCGTCCTGGTCCACCGCCCCCGCGCCGACCGCGCAACCGCTCCCGTGCCGGTGCCGCACCACCGGATCGGCCCCGTCGTGCAAGCCCTGCTGCTCCTCGCCCGGCAGTACGGAGAACACCGACTCGCCGCCCGGCTGCGGGACTTGACGGACGCCCTGGACCGCGATGCCGGCTCCTGGTGGGCTGCCCGGCTGCTCGCCCGCACCCTGCTCCAGGTCCCGGACGCGACCCCGTACACCGAGGTGCTGCGGCTGCTCGCCGACCGCGTCGTCGACTGGCGCCGCGCCCAGCGGCCCGTGCCTGCCGAGTTCGGTCCCGCCTTCTGGACCGAACTGCCGGTCCGCGACACCGAGCGGCTCGATCTGCTGCGCCGTCTCGTGCTGGCCGACCAGGCGCCCCCGGAGGCCGGCGAACGCTACCTGGACGCCGTCGCCCGGCTGCTCGCCGCCGCCCCCGCCGTCGTACAGCCGGGGCTGACGCGCTGGTTCGACGACGAGCGGCCGCTGCCCGCGACGCCGCACGCCACCGTCGCGACCGCCGCCCAGGCACTGCTGCACACCCACCGGCACGGCGCGCTGGACGACCTCACCGAGATCCTGGTGGCGAGCGCGCACCCGCGCGCCGACGAACTGCTCACCACCCTCGCCGAGGACGAACCGTCGGCCGTGTGCCGGGCCGTGGACCGCTGGGCGCACGACGAGCGCCCCGCCCGCCGGGTCGCGGCCGTGGCCTTCGGGCTGCGCGCGGCCCCGCACGTCCGCTCGACGGCCGACCGCGAGCTGCTGCGCTACGCCGCCCTCGCCCTGCTCGCCCGCCCCGCCGACTGCACCCTGCACGGCGGCGCCCTCGCCCTGCTGGTCCTCGACCCGCACACCCGCGACCGGCACCTCACCGCGGCCCTGCGGCACTTCGCCGACGGCGACCCGCAGTTCCCGCCGGGCGCCCTGGCCCCCGCCCTGACCATCCACCCCGAACCGGTCCTGGAGGCCTTCCGCGCCCGACTGCGCGGCCCCCACGCGCGCGAGGCACTGGGCACCCTGACCGACGTCACGACCCCGGCCCTCGCCCGCCGCGTCGCGGCCCTGATCCGGGAGGCGGTACGGCTGCACCCGGCCACCGCCGGACACGTCGCCGCCCATGTCGACCGCCGCCTCGCCCAGGGCCCCACCACCCGCCCGGTCCTGCTGCCGCTGGTCACCGGCCTGCTCGACGACGCCCCCGAACAGCTGCGGACCGCCCTCGCGACCGTCCTGGCCGCCCCCGGCACCGCCGCCTCCCGCCCCCTGCGCCGCGAACTGCTGGAGTTCCTGCTCGCCCGGGAACAGGCCGCCTCCGTCCTGGACGCCGTCCTGCACGCGGCGGCCGCGCACGGCTACGGCGACGGCGGTGCGGAGGGCGGTGGAGGCGCCGATGGCGGGGGAGACCGGGAGGGCGGGGAAGACAGGGAAGCCCGGGAAGACGGGGAGGGCTGGGAGGAGGAGGCCCGCGGGCTCGTCCACCGCACCGGCCTGCTCCTCGTCCGCACCCCCGAGGGCGCCACCCACTTCGACCGCGGCCTGGTCGACCTGGGCCGGCACGTGCCCGGCTTCGCCGCCCGGATGGCCCGCTGGCTGGCCGCCGCCCCGGAGGACTGGGCCGCCGTGGTGGGCCCCAGCACCCGCCGCATGCTGGAGAACCTGGCGGGCCCGCGCGTACCGGCGTGAGCCGCCGGGCCGAGCGGTGAACGTGCGCCCGGTCACAGCCCTGGTACCGATGCGGGCCCGGGGCACCCGGCATGGCACCCTTAGACCTGCACAAGAGGTCAGGACAGACACGGACACGGGTTCGAGGAGCGGTCACAGTGCAGCGCTGGCGTGGCTTGGAGGAGATCCCCCAGGACTGGGGGCGCAGCGTCGTCACCATCGGTTCCTACGACGGCGTCCACCGGGGCCACCAGCTGATCATCAAGCACGCCGTCGACCGCGCCCGCGAGCTGGGCGTCCCGGCCGTCGTGGTCACCTTCGACCCGCACCCCAGCGAGGTCGTCCGCCCCGGCAGCCACCCGCCGCTGCTCGCCCCGCACCACCGCCGCGCCGAGCTGATGGCGGACCTGGGCGTGGACGCGGTCCTCATCCTCCCCTTCACCACCGAGTTCTCGAAGCTCTCGCCCGCCGAGTTCGTCGTGAAGGTCCTGGTGGACAAGCTGCACGCGAAGGCGGTCGTGGAGGGCCCCAACTTCCGCTTCGGCCACAAGGCCGCCGGCAACGTCGACTTCCTCGCCGAGCAGGGCAAGACCTACGACTTCGAGGTCGAGGTCGTCGACCTGTACGTCACCGGCGAGGCGGGCGGCGGACAGCCGTTCTCCTCCACCCTGACCCGCCGCCTGGTCGCCGAGGGCGACGTCGAGGGCGCCCGCGAGATCCTGGGCCGCCCGCACCGCGTGGAGGGCGTGGTCGTGCGCGGCGCCCAGCGCGGCCGTGAACTGGGCTTCCCCACGGCCAATGTGGAGACCCTCCCGCATACCGCCATCCCCGCGGACGGTGTGTACGCCGGCTATCTGCACGTCGAGGGCGAGGCCATGCCGGCCGCGATCTCCGTGGGCACGAACCCGCAGTTCGACGGCACCGAGCGCACGGTGGAGGCGTACGCCATCGACCGCGTCGGCCTCGACCTGTACGGGCTGCACGTCGCCGTCGACTTCCTCTCCTACGTGCGCGGCCAGGCGAAGTTCGACTCGCTGGAGGCCCTGCTGGAGCAGATGGCCGCGGATGTGAAGCGGTGCCGGGAGATCGTCGCCGCGGAGGCGTAGGTCCTACGCGGCGCGTTCCCCCGCTTCTCCATTCCTCCATTCCGCCATTTCTGCATGGCGAAGGGCGGCCGGTGCGAAGAACGCACCGGCCGCCCTTTTCCGTGCTACTGCTGCGGCGGCTGCTGCCCCTGCTGCGGAGGCTGCGGGTAGCCGTAGGGCTGGCCAGGCTGCTGCGGAGGGTAGGGCTGCTGCTGACCCGGCGCCGCCTGCGGGTAGGGCTGCTGCTGACCCGGCGCCGCCTGCGGGTACGGCTGCTGGCCCGGCGCGGCCTGCGGGTACGGCTGGCCCTGCTGGGGCGGGTAGGGCTGCTGGCCGGGCGGATAGGGCTGGCCGGGCATCGGCTGACCCGGCATGGGCTGGCCCGGCATCGGCTGGCCCGGCATCGGCTGGCCGGGCATGGGCTGACCGGGCATCGGCTGGCCCGGCATGGGCGGGGCGGCCACCGGCGGTGGGTTGCCGTCGCTGGTCCACAGCCCGTGCGACTGCTGGTGCCGTACGAAGTCCTCGGCGACCAGCGCGGCGAGGTTGAAGTACGCCTCGCGCGTCCGCGGCCGCATCATGTCGAGGTCGACCTCGGCACCGGCGGCCAGATGCTCGTCGAAGGGCACGACCACGACCCCGCGGGTCCGCGTCTCGAAGTGCGACACGATGTCCTCGACCTTGATCATCTTGCCGGTCTCGCGGACCCCGGAGATCACGGTGAGGGACCGCGAGACCAGGTCCGCGTACCCGTGCGCGGACAGCCAGTCCAGCGTCGTACTGGCGCTGCTCGCACCGTCCACGGACGGCGTGGAGATGATGATGAGCTGGTCGGCGAGGTCGAGCACCCCGCGCATGGCGCTGTACAGCAGACCGGTGCCCGAGTCGGTCAGGATGACCGGGTACTGCCGGCCGAGCACGTCGATCGCCCGCCGGTAGTCCTCGTCGTTGAACGTCGTCGAGACGGCCGGGTCCACGTCGTTGGCGATGATCTCCAGCCCGGAGGACGCCTGCGAGGTGAACCGCCGGATGTCCATGTACGAGTTCAGGTACGGGATCGCCTGGACGAGGTCGCGGATGGTCGCCCCGGTCTCCCGGCGCACACGCCGCCCGAGCGTGCCGGCGTCCGGGTTGGCGTCGATGGCGAGGATCTTGTCCTGCCGCTCGGTGGCGAGGGTGGAGCCGAGCGCCGTGGTGGTCGTGGTCTTCCCGACGCCGCCCTTGAGGCTGATGACCGCGATGCGGTAGCAGGAGAGCACCGGCGTGCGGATCAGCTCCAGCTTGCGCTGCCGCTCGGCCTCCTCCTTCTTGCCGCCGATCTTGAACCGGCCGCCCGCCGCGGCGGGCCGCCCGCTCTTCGCCTTCTGCCTCTTGTTGTTGAGCAGTCGGTCCGAGGACAGCTCCACGGCGGCGGTGTAACCGAGCGGCGCCGCACCCGGGTTGGTCGGCTGCCGCTGGTCGTGCTGAACGGGCTGCGGCCACGCGGCACCGGACCGCGGATCGACCGGCGCCTGCGGGAACCCGTATCCGCCGGGCTGTGCCTGCGCGTTGGGGTTCGCCTGCGGGGCCGGTGCCTGCGGGAACCCGTATCCACCGGGCTGCGGCTGCGGCTGCGGCTGGGCGTTGGGGGTGCCGGGCTGCGGGAAGCCGTAGCCGCTCGGCGCGGGGGGCCCCGCCGGGGCCGGCTGCTGTCCCGGTCCCGCCGCCGGCTGACCCGGCTGCGGCGCCGCCGCGGGCGCTCCGACCTGGTTGCCCTGACCCGGCTGACCCGGCTGACCCGGCTGGTTCCAGGCGGCGGGGGCGGGCTGCGGGGCCTGGGGCTGGAACGGCGGCTGCTGTCCGGGCATACCGCCGGGCCCCTGCGCGGGCGCCGGCTGCGGCTGCCCCGGCATCGGACCGGGCTGCTGCGGCGCGGGCTGCTGCACGGGCCACTGGGCCGCCGGAGCAGGCGCCGCGGGCTGGTAGGAGGGCGGCAGCGGGGGCACCCCGTTCTGCGGCGCGGGCGGAGGCGTCCAGGCGGGCGCGGCGTCCTGGGGAGCGGGCGGTACGGCCTGGGGAGCGCCGGGCTGCGGGGTGCCGTGGGGCAAGCCGCCCTGCGGCTGGGCGCCGGTCTCCGGCGTGCCCGGCTGAGACGTGCCGTCCTGGGGGGTGGCGTCCTGGGCCGTGCCGTTCGGGCCGGTGGCGTCCGTCGGTATGGCGTCCTCCGGTTCGGAGGCGCCGGCGGACCCGGCCTCATCCGACTCGGTGTCATCGGCCGTGACGGCATGGGCGGAACCAGCCCCGGCACCGGTGGTGCCCCCGGCCTCGGCACTGGTCTCGCCCTCGGCCCGGACCGTGCTCTCGGCCTCGCCGTCGCCCCGCTCCTCGGCCCCGTCGGCGTCGGAGGTCTCAGCCTGCCCGGCGTCCCCGGAGCCGTCGGAGACAGCGGCAACTACCCCGGGACGGTCCTCCGCGGCGGCCCCGTCTCCGGACTCCTCGCCCGCCGGCTCCGCGGAGCCCTGCGGTGCTGCGGCGGCATCCGGCGCGGACTCCTCGGGCACGGTGCCCTCGGCACCGGCGGACGGCGTGGCCGCCCCGTCGCCCGCAGCCGTACCGGCGACCTCGGCGGAGCCCTCGTCGCCGGACCCGGCCTCCTTAGCGGCTGCCGCCGCGCGCTCGGCGATCTCGGCCATCTCCCGCTTCAGGGCCACGGCGGAGAACCGCATGGTGGCCCCGCTCTCCAGGTCCCCGTTGGCCGTCTCCGGCTCGACCGGCACGGGCGGCGCCACGGCCTCCGGCTGCACCTGCTGGACGGGCTGCGCCTGCTGGACGGGCTGCGCCTGCTGCAGCTCGAATTCGTCCGGCAACTTCTGCATCGGCACGGGATTCCCGACGGGCGGCATGGGCGCGGCGTAGGGCGTGGAGTGGGGAGGCGGGAGCGGGGGAGCGTACGAAGTGCCCTGCGGGGGCGCGAAAGAAGCACCCTGCGCCGGTGCGGAGGGAGTGCCCTGCTCAGGCGGGTGCGGAGTTCCCTGCGGCGGGGTGCCGGCGGGCTGGGCGGTCGGCGGCGGAGTCGGTCCGGGCGCCGGCGCGTCCGACGAGAACGGCGGAACCGCGGGAGCGCCGGGACCGCCCGCGTCGGCGGATCCGTTCGCCCCGAAAGCCCTCACGCCATCCGAGCCTTCTGCCGAACCGGCGGAGCCGGACGTACCGGACGCGTTCTGCGTGTACCAGGCTGGGGGAGCGTAGTCGATGGTGAACTCACCGGTGGTCTCGACGGCCTCCGCGTCGGGCTGGTCATCGCCGGGTGTGGCCCAGCCCCCGCGCATCCCGTCCCGATCGCTGCTCACAGTTCCTCCTGGTGTGGTCGAGCACCCTCATGCCGTGCGGGGCGACCATGTTGTGTGTCGTTCCGAGTCGCCCGTGGTCGTTCGGGGCAGTCCGATCCGGCGGTCCTCCCCCTGGGACACCGACGACCAGTCCACGGGTCGTGCCATCGCGCCCGCTCCCAGCCTAATCACCACGAGCCGTACCTCGGCAGGGCCGCCCACCTCTGAGCACGTGTACGCCGGGTCACGACACGTCCCGAACTGCCTCCCGCGTCTCGTGCCTTGCCGGAGGCATAAGGGAACAATCGACCGCCACGGGACGAAGGGGGAATGCAAAGGGCGCAACATAAGGGACGGTGAGGGTAAATCAGTCCATCCGGCGCGGCGTGCCCAGCAATCCGATCTCGGCATCGGTGGGTTGGGTCATCACGTACTGCCGGTCACGGTCCGTGCACCACAGGGTGACGCCGTCGGGCAGCGCCGGCAGCGACTCCACCTCGGTACGGGTCAGTCCCATGGTCCGCCCCAGCTCCGCCGCCTCGTCCGGCGAGACCCGCTGGATGCCGGCGAGCCGTGCCTGCCGAAGCAGCCGGGGCGCCACCGGGCTGAGATACGGCAACAGGGTCAGCACCGACTGCCAGGGCCCGGAGACCACACGTCCGCGGGGCGGACGCATGCCGCAGTCCCGCACCACCAGCACGGGTGTACCGGCCGAGGCACCCTGCGGCGGCACGCGGCCGACGTCGTACACGGCCAGGCCGTTCTGCCCGCCGCCCATGGCGTGCACCATCTGCATCCAGGCCTGCGGCCGGCCGGTCTCCACCGCGACGCGGGCGCCCGTGGCCGCCGAGCGCAGCGCCAGCACCTGTGCCGTCCACAGGCCGCCGATCAGCACGACGTCGTAAGCTGTCGGCCGGTTGATGCCCAGCACCGCCGGCTGGCCCTCGGCGTCGACTCCGGCCACCACGCCGTCGTCCCCGATGGGCAGGGCGAGCGCCTCCAGTTGCTGCACGGGCAGTCCGTGCCGGCCGTGCCGGGGACCGAGCAGGCCCAGACCGTGCCGCAGCAAGTCGCCCGCCCCGCGCCGACCGGACCCCGCCGGTGCGTCCGTGCCCGGCGCCGCGGACGTCGTCGGAATCGTCGTCATCGCGCACCTCCGAGGGGCAGCGTGGCCAGCATGCCGGGCAGTTGCTCACGGTCGAGGCGGGCCAGGCCGGCGCCCGACTGCCGAGCGGCGTTCTCCATCGCGTGACGCGCCGTCACGAGTTCGTCGTCACTGCGTCCGGTCACCCGCAGATGCGCGGACAGGGAAACCTCCTGCCGCTCGCCCTGCGCGAGGGTGAGACTGAATGTGGTCGCAAGGGCCGGTATCGCCGTGACCCGGGCCACGAACTGCGGCAGCGACTCGCCGCCGGCGCCGCCGAGTTGGGGCCAGCGCCTGACCCAGTACGTGGTGTGCCGCCGGTTGTCGCAGCGCCAGCTGCGCCCGGACTCCTCCGTGCGCCGCTCCCGGCTCTCGCTGCGTCCCGCGTCGGCGGTGACCAGCGGATTGGCGCACGCCGAGGTGGCCAGCGCGGCGATCAGCTCCTCCTCGTCGAGCACCCGAGCCCGGAACCCGGCGCCGGTCAGGCGGCTCGCCAGATGGGCCGCGGTCCGCGCCACGCACCTCTGCGCGCCCAGGAGACCGCCGCCGCGCGCGGTGACCGCCTCCGCGCACAGCTCGGGATCGAGCTTCAGCGCGATCCAGGTGATGCGCACGGCCGGGGCCCCTGTCTGCTCCTGCAGCGGCAGGTAGTTGGCGACGGCGACCGACTGCTGGGGCAGATGCAGCGCGGGGGCCGGCTGGGTGTGCAGCACGATCTGCGCCGACTCCAGCCGTATTCCATCCACTTCGAGGGCGTCCCGCACGAGGGAGACCGGCAGTGGCTGCCGGCTGCGCTCGGCCCGCAGCGCGGTCGCGTCGGCCTCGACCTGGAGCACCGCCGTGAGAAAGGTGCCGTCACCGACGATGCCTACCGGCCGCCGGTCACGCGGCCCGTAGGAGTACGTCCGCAGGGCGGGCTCGCACTCCACGGCGGGGACCAGTCCAGGCTCCGTACCCGGCGGTATCGGGGTGCTCGCCGCGTGCTTCTGCCGGGCCCGCAGCGCCCGCGCGGTGGCGAGCCACTCGGGCAGCGAACGGCCCCGCCGCCGTACGAAGGCGAGCAGGACCAGCGTCAGGGCCACCACCGCGGCCGGCACCAGGGCCATCATTCCGATGGCCAGGCCGACGATCAGCGCGGCGGCCGCCAGCTCCACCAGCACCAGCCGTTGCAAACGGAACGAACCGGCCTGGCCCGGCCGGGGCCTGAGGCTGAGCGTGACCGGCTGCGGGGCCGCTCCGCGCTGGGCGGACGACCCGCGTGGCTGCGCCGCGGACCCGGCGGCGCGGCCTCGTGCCGCCGATCGGCCGCGCGCTCGCGTCCGCGTTCCGGAAGCCATCACGACATCCCCCCGATTTGCTCACAACTCACTGGAACCAGGCCACTGAACAAGGCCCTTGAGGGCCCAGGTACCCTACCCGCTCCATGAGACCCGCTCCGTACCAGGCATAGTAGGGGCCGGGTCCGACAACGGACGGCGGGGGAGCGTTGTCCCGGGCGCGCTCCGCCTGAGACACGGGGAGAAACAGGCACAGATGGCATCTCGGCGGGACCAACTCAACGCCTACACCTTCGCGAAGCGCCGCATGCTGGCCTCGTTCGTGCAGTCCTCGCCGGACGCTTCCGACGAGGGGGCGCCGCGACCGCTGCGTGCCATCCTGCCCGGCGCCGTCGTGGGCGCCGTCGTCCTCGCCGCCTTCGGAGCCTGGGGCATGTTCAAGCCGACGGCTCCGCAGGGCTGGGACACACCCGGGCAAAAGGTGATCATCGCCAGCAAGTCCACCACTCGGTACGTCGTACTGAAGACGAAGGGCAGGGTCCAGCTCCACCCGGTCCTCAACATGGCCTCCGCCAAGCTCGTCCTCAGCAGCCAGAGCGACGTCGACGTCGTCACCGTCGACGAGTCGATCCTCGACAACGGCAAGATCCCGCACGGCGTCACCATCGGCATCCCCTACGCCCCCGACCGGCTGCCCTCCGCGAAGGAGGCCGGCGCCGGCAAGACCTGGGCCGTGTGCGAACGGCCGAGCGGCAGCGGCAGCTCCGTCCAGAAGGCCGCGTTCGTGCTGGCCGAGCGCGACCAGGACAAGACCGAGGGCGCCGGGCAGAAGCTGCACGGCGGCGAACTCCTCTACGTCGCCACCCGCAGCGGCAAGCAGTACGTGGTCGACGCGCGGGGGACGGCGTATCCGGTGGACGCGTCCAACAGGCTCCTGCTGGAGACCCTCGTCGGCGCGGACCGCAAGCCCCAGCAGGTGACCAGGTCGTGGATCGACACCCTGCACCAGGGCGACCCGATCACGTTCCCGTCGATCGAGGGCGTCCCGGGCGCCCAGGCGAACGCCCCCGGCCAGTTGGGCGACGCCAACCGCGTCGGCATGGTCCTCAGGGCAGTGGTCAACCGACAGGAGCAGTACTTCGTGGTGCTGCCCGGCCGGGTCGCCCCCGTCTCCCGTTTCGTCGCCCAGTTGCTCCTGGTCGAGAAGGACCTCGTGAAGCTCGGGCAGGCCGGGCACCCCAAGGAGGTCAGCGCGGGCGCCATCAGCCGGGGCAAGCCGTTCGCCTCCCAGTACAACTGGCCGACCGAGGAAACCACCGCGGTCAACGACGCCTCCACGGCCGACGGCAGCCGCAACACGGTGTGCAACGTCCTCAACCACGTCGACCCCGACCACGGAGCCACCACCCTGACCACCTGGGCGGGCAAGGACTTCCCGGCGGTCCTGCCCACCGGCTCCTCCAGCGCGTACGTCACCGCCGGCTCCGGCCAGCTCTACCGCCAGTTCCAGGGCACCGCGACCAAGGACGGCCCGGTCTTCCTGGTCACCGACACCGGCCTGCGCTACGCCCTGCAGTCCAACGACGACAGCGCCACCGACGACAAGGGCATCGGCATCACCCCCACGCAGCGCAAGCAACTGCAGACCGAGGCCAAGCTGGCGCAGACCCACCTCGGCTACGCCGACGTGAATCCGGCGCCCATCCCCGCCGCCTGGTCGGAGTTCCTGCCGACGGGCCCGCGCCTGTCGACGGCGGACGCCCGCCAGCCGCAGGGTTCGTGAGGGGTACGCCGATGCGGTCCACACTGCGCACCCGTACGCCCCTGGCGGCGGCACTGGCCATCACCGCCTCCCTGCTGGCGGCCCCGGTGGCCACCGCGGACTCCGCGTCCGACCAGTGCACGTTCTCCAAGGAGAACCACAAGTACACCGGCACACCGTGGGCCCTGCAGCGCGTCAACCTCGACGAACTGTGGAGCCAGTCCAAGGGCAAGGACGTGCGGGTGGCCGTGATCGACACGGGCGTCGACACGGCCAACCCCCAGCTGACCCATGCCGTGGACGCGTCCGCGGGCGCGAACTACCTGCCCACCAAGGACAACAAGGGCCAGAAGATCGACGTGGGCAAGCAGGACGGCACGACCGACACGGTCGGCCACGGCACGCGCGTGGCGGGCATCATCGCCGCCCGCCCCATGAAGGGCACCGGTTTCGTCGGCCTGGCCCCCGAGGCCACGATCGTCCCGATCAAGCAGAACGATGCCGAAGGCCATGGCACGGCCGCCAGCCTCGCCAAGGCGATCAGGCACGCGATCGCGGTCAAGGCCCAGGTCATCAACATCTCCCAGGACACGGCGAACGCCTTGCCGCCGGGCGACGACCTGCACAACGCGATCAACGAGGCCCTGAACCACAAGATCGTCGTGGTCGCCTCGGCGGGCAACGACGGCCTCGACGGCAACGTCAAGCCGACGTACCCCGCCTCCTACGAAGGAGTCCTCGCCGTCGCCGCCTCCGACCGCAACAACGAACGTGCGGCCTTCTCCCAGTCCGGCAGCTGGGTCGGCGTCGCCGCCCCAGGTGTCGACATGATCTCGACGGTACCCAAGGGCGGCCACTGCTCCGACAACGGTACGAGCTTCTCCGCGCCGTACGTGGCGGGCGTGGCCGCCCTCATCAAGGCCAAGCACCCCGACTGGACGGCCCGGGAGGTCGTGGCCCAGATCGAGCAGACGGCAGAACGCTCCATCGACGGCCACGACCGCCTGGTCGGCTGGGGCGTGGTGGACCCGGTCAGGGCTCTCACGGAGGACGACCACCCGATCGAGACACCCGTGCCGCACGAGGGCCTCAGCCGGGCCGAGGCTCCGACCCCGGCCCGGCTGGAACTCGGCGAGACGGCGGACGAACGCAACGCCCGCCTGGCGACGTATGTCTCCGTGGGCGTGGTCGTACTGGTGGCCGCCCTCGGTGGGGCGGCGGTGGCGGTCCGCGATGCGCGCAGGAAGGCGATGGCCGGCGCGGGCGAGGCCGCAGCCGTGAAGGATGCGTGAAGGGTCGAACGGCAGTAGCAGAGTTGTCACACAAGTCAGTTGGGGGTGTCAGTTCCGTTGACTAGAGTGGCTGCATTGCGAAAACGAATGCTCGGGGAGTGCGCTTGTACCGGGCAGGGGAGAGGAACGGGGGAGACGCAAGGTGTTGCCTGACGGGGGCGGGAGCGACCTGAGGCGCGGTCTGGATGCACTGAAGACCTTCAAATCACGGGTGGACCACCTTCTCGACACGTTCGAGCGTTCGCCGGGCAGCCCGAAGAAGGTGGCGATGCACAAGCTCACCCCTGCCGCGTTCTGCGGCAAGGGCGAGTTCGCCGAGGCCACAGACCTCCACAGCCAGTACCACACCGTGCACGAGCGCATCAGGTCACTCTCCCAGACCCTGCTGCTGCAGATCGAGGCGATGCAGATCGCCGTGCACGGCGCGGACATCGGGTACGACAAGCTGGAGGACGACCTCCGGCGTCGTTTCCACGAGATCCGGACCGAGATCAACGAGCAGATCGACGAGCAGGCCGAGGCGCAGAAGAGCGACCAGCAGAAGCGCAACGATCAAAACCAGGCCAACACGGGGTACTGATGGGAAGCCACCAAAGCCAGCCGGATCGCTACGAATTGGAACGGGAGCTGGCCAAGGCCGCGATCCATGACGCGGACGCGGAGGGCATCCACCAAGGGCGTACCAGTTTCGAGAAGCACCAGCTGAACGAAATGAAGGACATGGTGGACCTCGCGCATCCAGAGCATCTGGAGGACGTGGGCAAAGCCCTCTGGGACGCCCGGGACGCGATCCTTGCCGCCGCCGACGAACTGTTCGCACACATAGGCCGGGTCGACTGGCACGGTGAGGCAGCCACCGCTTTCCACACGTGGGCCTCCGGCTTCGTCTCCAGCGTTTACACCTTCGCGGACCACGTGGAGAACGTGGGTTCGCAGATCACCGCGGTCAGCACCGGACTCACCTCCGTACGCAATTCCATGCCGCCCCGCGACACCCGGTTGCTCCCCAAGAGCCTCGACGACTTCCCCGTGGTCACCCGGGTCGCCGGCAACAAGGACTACCAGGAGGCCCTGCAGGTCGAGAAGCACCGCCAGGAAGCGATCAACCAGATGAACCGGTTGGCGTCCTACTACGCGGTGAGCACAAAGTCGTTGCAGGCCGGGGCCGATCAGGAGCCCGGGTTCGGGAAGATGCCGGAGATGGGGGTGCCGCGGCCGGCGACGCCCACGGGCGGATGGATTTCCGACGACAAAGGCCAGAAGACCACTTCTCTGGCCCGGACGCCCGAGGCCTCGCGCGGGGGAACAGCCGGACATCACTCCGTCGCTCCCCCGGCCGCTCCTGGTGCGGGAGAGACGCTGGAACCCGTCAAGAAGCTGCACGATGTCCACACGGCACCGGACGGTGGCGCGGACCCGTCTCGGCACGTGGGTACGGACATCGACAGCGTCAACACACTGCCGCCGGACACCATCAAGCCGGTCCCTGCCACACCGCCGGCTGCACCTGCCCCGGGTGGCGGCGGTGGAGGACCGATTCCGCCCATCCCCACGGGCCCCATGCCTCCGAGCGTGGGATTGCCCGTCGGGGCCGGCCGAGTGGGCGGTCCTGGGGGTCCCATCTCGATGCCGCCGCGCATGGCTCCTCCTGTCGATGGATCGGCGCGAGTCGGTGGTGGCACAGGACGTGGACGTATCGGTCCCGTGGCACGGCCTGCCGTGCCCGGCCAGGTGGGGACGCGTGGGCCGTCGCCGGTCGGCAGGGCCCCCGTCGGCAAGGCGCCGTTGGGTGAGGCTCCGGTGAGCAGGGGCCCCGTGGGCAAGGCGCCCGTGGGAGAGGCTCCCGTGGGCAGGGCGCCTGTGGGCAGGGCGCCTGTGGGCAGGGCGCCTGTGGGCGAGGCCCCGGTCGGTCGTAGTGTCGTCGGCGGAACGCCCAGGACCGTAGGCGTGCCCACCGAGCGCGTGGGTGGTACGGGCCCGGCCGGCGCAGCGCGGACCAGCGGTGTCATCGGCGGGAGGCCGACCCAGCCACCCGCGCAAGCCGTGAACGGCACCAGGGTGCCACGTGGCACGGTCGTCGGCGGTGAGACCGCTTCCCGTAACCCGCGAGCCGCGGAGCGGCCCGGGCAGCGCGGGGTGATCAGGGTGCCCGAGCAGGAAGTCGGCGAAGCAGACGCATCGCGCAGGTCTGTGTCGCCCACAGGTGGCGTGGTCGGAACTTCCAACGGCAACGCGTCGGTGGCCAAGAAGGGCGGTCGCGCCTCCGATGAGAACGCCATGAGCCGCACTTCCACGGTCAAGCGAGGCTCCGCTCGGGACGGCGGCAGGAAGCCGTCGCGTCGGCAGCAGGCGCCGGAGACCGAGTAGAACCCGATGAAGCGAGGACGTACGAGAGGCATGTTGTCAGCGAGCACAAGACGAGTGACCGCCGTGTGCGCAGCACTCGGCGCACTGATGGCTCTGCCGGTGGGCCTGGCCCCCGGTGCGGCGGCCGCCGACGTCCAGTCGCAGCAGTGGTACCTGTCGGCCATGAAGGCCGACCAGATGTGGAAGGTGAGCACCGGCAAGGGCGTCAAGGTCGCCGTCATCGACTCAGGTGTCAGTCCGGCTACCTCCTCCCTGAAGGGCCAGGTACTGGTCGACGAGGTGCCGAAATCGGTCGCCTACGGGGCCACCGAGGACTACGGCGGCCATGGCACGACGATGGCCGAAATCATCGCGGGAACGGGTGACGGCGGTGGCCTGAAGGGCCTCGCTCCCGGTGCGAAGATCGTGCCTTACCGGATCGCGCTCAAGCAGCTGAAGAGCAAGGCAGAGATAAAGAAAGCCCCGAAACTCGCAGCGGTGATCCGAGCCGCCGCAGACAGCGACGCCAAGATCATCAACATGTCGTTCGGTGGAGACATCAGCGATGACGACGAAAAGGCGGCAGTGAAGTATGCCGCGTCCAAGGGGAAGTTGATGTTCGCGGGGTCTGGCAACGACGCCCAGTCCACGAACAACAACCTGTACCCGGCGTCGTATCCCTATGTCGTCGGCGTCTCTGCCTCCGACAAGACTGGGACGGTGGGTAAGTTCTCTACCCACGGGCGCTACGTCGATCTCGCCGCCCCTGGTGTCGACGTACCCGAATGGTGTGACGCGACCTTCCGGTCGTACTGCCATCACGGCAACGGAACCAGCATGGCCACCGCCGTAGCCTCCGCCTCCGCCGCCCTCATCTGGTCCGCCCACCCCAACTGGACCGCCGACCAGGTGCTCCGCTCGCTGATCGACACCGCCAGTCGCGACTGGCCCAAGGACACGCCCAGCAACTACCTCGGCTACGGCCTCCTCCGACCGCGCAAGGTTCTGGAGAACCCCCACTACAACCCGGGCCCGGCGAACGTCGACCCGCTGGCCAAGGAGAACTCCTCCGGCAGCGCAGGGGCTTCACCTTCTGGCTCCGCATCCTCGTCGTCGCCCGCCAAGCCCTCCTCGGGCGACGGGTCTTCGGCGACCGCAGCAGCGTCGAAGTCCTCCGACGGATCCATGCCCTGGGTGGCCATAGGCGCGGTCACCGCGCTCCTGGTGATCGGTGGCGCGGCCTTCGCCGTCATCCGGTCACGACGACGCGCCTGACGACTCACAGGAAGGGCGTCACCACCCGGTGACGCTCAGAAAAGACGAAGTACAGCTCTCACGAAGGGGAGTGCCGAAATGGCTGATGGCCGCAAGTTTCATGACGATCACGCACAAAAGCTCCAGACGAACGTCATCGACCGGTACGAGTCCGTCAAGAAGCAGCTCGGCAGGCTCCAGGGCACGATCGACATGATCGAGGCCAACTGGACGGGGCACGGAGCCAACGCGTTCAAGGGGAAGCAGCACGAGATCAACCAGCACATGGCAGCCATCGGGCACATGCTCGAGGACTTCCTCGACGGCATCAGCCTCAACAAGAGCGACAAGCACAAGCTTGAGGACGAGCTCCACTCGACGATCACCAAGATCGAGGTTGACGCCGGCGGGAACACCTCGGCACTGAATCTCTACTGACGGACCCAAAGGAAGAGGAAGACATGACCGGCACACCGCACTACCAGGACCTGTCCGTCAAGTACGGCACCCTGGACGCGCTGGCAACGGAGCTCGGCAACGTGGCCAAGCAGCTCGAGGACGACCTGACTGCTCTGAAGAAGGGCGTTCTCGACGTGGCCGAAGGCTGGGGCGGCGAGGCGTACGAAGCCTTCCACCGCAAGTCGAAGAAGTGGGACCAGCACGCCAACGGCATCCACCAGGCGCTGCTCTCGATCACCCAGCGCGTCCACGCCGCCGGCGGTGACTACCGCGGCGGCGACCTCAAGGGCGCCAGCTACTTCGAGTGAGGCACGCGCAGTCATGACAGCGGGGGTGGGCACGCGCGGGAGGTGCCCACCCCCGTTTCTCACTTTGGCGCGACAGGTCAACTGAGCACATACGGGGGCGATTGTCCGTGACGGAGTCATCACAAGCGCACGCGGCCGGCAGCGCACACCCTGTCGGCATGCGGCTGAACCAGTTTCCGGCCGATCAGACAGGGGCCGCAGGACCTTCCGGGCTGGCCGGAGGGCAGTTGGACCTCGTGTCCTCTCCGGCCCAGAACCGAGCCGCGGCCCAGAAGATCGAGACGGACATCGAACCTCAGACCAAGGACGCCGGGGCCGCGGCGGACCACGACACCAACACAGCGGTCAAGGCCTTCCAGCCCAAGGACGGAGACGGCTGGCTCACGTCGGCAGCCCTCAAGAGCGCCCACGAGACGTGGGGCCACCAGGTGGGCAACCTGATGAACCGGTTGTCGTACGAGAAGTCCGCGCTGCGGGGCAACGCCACGCTGCAACACGGCACAGACATCGGCGTGGGCTCCGGCCTTCGCGGGATCTCCGCGTTGGACCGGCTCTGACGGCAACAGGCACACACAACGGGGAAAGCATGCCGACCTACCACGAGATCATGAATACGGACCTGTCCGCGCTCACCACGGCCGCCGACAGCTGGGACGGCATGGCGAAGAAGTTCCATGCACAGGAACTCGCCTACAAGCGTGACGTGCACGGCATCACCCTGACGCAGGTGGGCCTCAGCGTGGCGGCCGCCAGCGCCCGGTTCCAGGTCACTCTGAAAGAGTTCCAGAGGGCCCAGACCGAGGCCAAGGCCGTCGCCTCCCTTCTCCGCGAAGCGCACACGCAGTTCACGAGCCTGCGGGGCAAACTCGAATCGGCCCGCAAGGACGCCGTGAAGGCGGGCATGAAGGTGTCCGACCAGGGTGTGGTGTCCTTCGACACCGAGAAGCTGAGCAAGGCCGAGCGCACCGCCTGGGTGCACGACCCCGACTATCAGGACAGCGTCCGCAAGTCCGTCAGCTCCTGGCAGCAGCTCATCGACCAGAGGGTGAAGGACGTCGGCGACGCCGACGCGGACGTCCAGCGTGCCCTGACGGCCGTGGTGGTCGACAGCGACACCGGTGACGGTGTCGTGGGGGGCTTCAACGGGCAGGCCAAGGGGAACATCGCCGCGTACCCGCCACAGAAGGACGTGGGCACGAAGCCTGACGGGAACGGCGGATTCAAGCTGACCGGGCCAGGTGTGGGTTACAGCGTCAGTGGCGACCCCAAGTACGGCAAGGAGGGTTCGGCCAAGGTGTACGCGGACCTCTTCCACTTGACCTGGAAGGGGTCGCACACCGACGGTGCCTGGAAGCTTTCGGGGATAGGCGACGTCTACGGCGGCGCCAGGGCCACCGCGAACTATGGATTCAGCGACAAGGGCGTCAGCGGTAAGGCTGAGGCATCCATAGGAATACGGGACCTGGAGGAGGTCCGGTTGGACTACGGCGATCTGGGCGGTGTCTACGGGCGTACGGACGGATTCGCGGGTGCCGAGGTCGGCGTCACCGCCAAGGCGACCAAGGACGAGGCGACCGTCGGCGTCAAAGCCTTCTACGGGGCGAAGCAGAGCGTTGCCGGCGGCGTGGAGGTCGCAGGGATCGGTATCGGGGGGTCGGCCGAAGCCGGGGTCGGTGAAGGTACCGATGCCTGGATCGGCTGGAAGCACAAGAACGGTGTCTGGAAGTTCGGCGGCAGAGGGTTCGCCGCAGCGGCCGTGGGCGGGGGTGGAGGAGTCGAGATCACCGTCGATACGCACAAGTTGGGCAAGGCCGTCGACAGCGCGGCTGACGCGGTCGGTGATCTCGCCGGCTCCGTCAAGGACACCCTCGGCGGGCTGCTCTGATCTGTTCCACCATGGAAGGAGGGCCTGAGTGCCCACGACACTGCCGGTGCCGATCGAGTTCCGGTTGCCCGAGGGCTGGCTCCCCGCCCGTCCCGAGGGGACCGCCGACCCCGGAGTGGCCTTTGCCGCAGTGCATCCCCACCCGGACGCAGGGTTCGCTGCCAACATCACCGTCGACGGCGGGCTGCCCCTGGACGGGGTGACACTGGCCGATCTCGCCGACGCGTCGGCCAGGCGCCTGGACGAGGCCGCCGAGTCGGTCACGGTGACCGACCGCCGCGAGGTCGGCTCCGCCGACGCGCCCGCCCTGACCCAGAGGCTGGCCTTCTCGGCCCTCGTCGGGCAAGCGCGCCGCGACCTCGTCCAGTCCCAGGTGTACCTTTCCCTGGTGGACGTCGAGGACCCCCACCGCCGCGCGCTGATCAGGCTGGCTCTGACGGCCACCGCGGCGCAGCACGACGCGGTGCTGCCGGACTTCCAGGAGTTCGTCCGCACCGTTCGCGCGGACACCACGGCCGAGGCGTGATGATGGGCCGCCTCCGGAACAGTTGGGCCCGCTACCGGGATCGGCGAACCGGCACCAAGTATCCCGAGAGCGGAGTCGTACCGCGGCCCGCCCAGGAACTTCGCGCCGCGTTGCTCGCTCTCAACGAGGCGGAGGTGCCGTTCCGCGTGCGCAACGCTTCGGGAGCGGAGAAGGCGGACCTGGTCGCGGAGTGGCAGATGGTGCTGCCCTACTACGGCGACGCGTTCTCCGCCAACGAGGTGGAGCGGACCATGAAGACCCGGATGCGCTTCGTTCACGCCACGCGTGAGGTACATGCCCTCGACGAGGTACGGGAGGTGGCCTTGGTCGGCAACCCCCCGCGGCGGGGTCTGTCGCGCCAGTGGAGTCGCGGACCGTACGTCCAGCGGCAGTGGACGTACGAGCGTGGCCCGGACGGCCGTCGGCACAAGGTCATCCAGTTCGACTCGCGGACCATGCGGGACCCCCTTCGGAAAACGGTCCTCGAAGCCGGATGGACCTGGCGCGGAGTGTTCAAGCTGTGACCGGACGCCGGTGAGCCTGGACGCACGGAGTCACGGCCGCGGCTTGTTCACCGCGTTCGCAGGAGCCACGGCCATCGTCGTCACTGCCGTCCGCCGCGGTCCCCACCGTCGAGGGGGCAAGGTGGGGGGCGGACCCGTTCGTCCGCCCCCCACCCCTCGACCGCCGTGACCGCCGAGCGTCCGCGGCTCACTCAGCAGTCGACGCTGACCAACCCCGTCTGCACCAGCATCTTCCCCCGCCTCCGCGAGACGAAGACACCCCGGCCCGCGGGCATCGGCCGTGGCCGTACCCCGCCGAGGAGGTCCCCTTCGCTCGGGTCACCGGCCAGGACCACGCCTTGCGCGCCCAGCTCCGTCATCCGCTGCATGAACGCCTCGAACGAGGCCCGCCCCGCCCCCGCCGTCGACCGCGCGATGATGAACCGCACGCCGACATCACGGGCGAACGGCAGCAGCTCGGTGAGACCGCCCAACGGGTTTCCGCTGGACGTCGACACCAGGTCGTAGTCGTCGACGACCACGTACACCGTCGGACCCCGCCACCAGCTCCGCTCCCGCAGTTGCTGCGCCGTGACGTCGGCGGTGGGCGTGCGTCGCTTCATCAGGTCGGCGAGGGCCACCATGTGGTGGTCCATGGCGTTGGACATCGGGATGTACTCGGCCAGATGCGTGGCCGGTGTGACGTCCAGCAGGGACCGCCGGTTGTCGACCACGAAGAACTTCGCCTCGTCGCCCGAATAGCGTTGCGTCAGCTGTGTGATGAGCAGCCTCAGCAGGTTCGACTTGCCCGACTCGCTCTCGCCGAAGACCAGGAAGAACGGGTCCTGCTCGAAGTCGACGAAGACGGGTTCGAGATTGTCCTCGTCGAGGCCGAAGGCGACGCCGTGCTGCGGGAAGCGGTCCCCCGGCGGCAGTTGCCCGGCGGGGAGCTCCCGCGGGAGCAGCCGGACCTGCGGCGCCCCCGGCGCCTGCCAGTGCCGGGAGACCTCGGCCGCCAGGGCCGCCGTCGCGTCGGCCAAGTCCGTGTCGGACGTCAGGCCGTCTATCCTCGGCACCGCCGCCATGAAGTGCAGTTTCTGCGGTGACACACCGCGACCCGGCACCCCTGCCGGAACATTCGCCGCCACCTTGCGGTCGATCTCGGAGTCCATGGTGTCACCGAGCCGCAGTTCGAGGCGGTTCATCAGATGGTCCTTGAGGTTGGCCCGGACCTCCATCGAACGTGATGCCGTAAGGATCAGGTGGATGCCGTAGCCGAGGCCGCGTGACGCCATGTCGAGGATGGCCGGTTCCAGGCTGTCGTAGTCCGCACGGAAGTTGCCCCAGCCGTCGATCACCAGGAACACGTCGCCCCACGGCTGGTCGGTGACCGAGATGTCACCGCGGGCCCGCCGGGCGCGGTAGTCCGCGATCGAGGCGATGCCCGACGACCGGAAGTACTCCTCGCGGCGCACGAGGACGCCGTACACCTCCGACACCGTGCGCCGCACCCGCTCCGGGTCCAGCCGGGAGGCGACCCCGCCGACGTGCGGCAGGCCGCTCACCGCCGCCATGCCGCCGCCACCGAAGTCCAGGCCGTAGAACTGCACCTCGTGCGGCGTGTGCGTCAGCGCGAAGGAGCAGATCAGGGACCTCAGCAGCGTGGACTTGCCGGACTGCGGACCACCGAGGATCTGCAGATGGCCCGCGGCACCCGAGAAGTCGAGCCACAGCGGCTCACGGCGCTGTTCGTACGGCTTGTCGACCAGGCCCGCAGGGATGACGAGGCGTCCGGCGCCCTCGTAGCCGGGCTGCGTGAGCCCCCGTTCCGGTACGGCCGTGAGCTTGGGCAGCAGCCCGTCCAGCGAGGGCGGGTTGTCCAGCGGCGGCAGCCACACCTGGTGGGCGGCGGGCCCCTGTGCCTCCAGCCGGCGCACGATCACGTCGAGCACCGTGTCCGCGAGGGCGTCGTCGACCGGTGACGTCGGCTCCTTGCGCTGCTGCGGCACCGATGCGTACTGCAGGGGCACCTCCGCGGCGGTGAACAGCACCGGCCGTCGGTCGACGGGCAGCGGCCCCCCGGCCGATGCGGTCTGCCTGTTCCCGGAGCGGTACACGCCGGAGACGTACGCCGCCTTGAACCGCACCATCTCGTCCGTGCCGAACTTCAGGAATCCGGACCCCGGGACGTTGGGGAGTTCATAGGCGTCGGGGACGCCGAGGGCCGCGCGGGACTCGGCCGCGGAGAAGGTACGCAGACCGATCCGGTACGAGAGGTACGTCTCCAGGCCGCGCAGGCGGCCCTCCTCCAGACGTTGCGAGGCCAGCAGCAGGTGCACGCCCAGCGAACGGCCGATACGGCCGATCTGCACGAACATCTCGATGAAGTCCGGCTTCGCGGTCAGCAGCTCGCTGAACTCGTCGATCACCAGGACGAGGGACGGGATCGGCTGGAGCGGAGCGCCGGCGGCGCGAGCCTTCTCGTAGTCATGGATGTTGGCGTAGTTGCCCGCGTCGCGCAGCATCTCCTGGCGGCGGTTCAGCTCGCCGCGGATCGAGTCGCCCATGCGGTCGACCAGGGTGAGGTCGTCGGCCAGGTTGGTGATGACCGCCGCCACGTGCGGCATCTGCGCCATGCCGGCGAAGGTCGCACCGCCCTTGAAGTCGGCGAGGACGAAGTTCAGCGTCTCCGAGGAATGGGTCACCGCCAGCCCGAGCACCAGCGTGCGCAGCAGTTCCGACTTGCCGGAGCCGGTGGCTCCCACGCACAGGCCGTGCGGGCCCATGCCCTCCTGCGCGGCCTCCTTGAGGTCGAGCATCACGGGGCGGCCGTCCACGCCGACACCGATCGGTACGCGCAGTCGCTCGGCGAGTCCGCGCGGCCGCCAGGTGCGCCGCGGGTCGACGGACGCCGCGTCCCCGAGGTTCAGCAGGTCGGTGAACTCCAGGTTGGCGAGCAGTGGTTCGTCGTCGTCGCCGCCGGAGGCGAGGCGCAGCGGGGCCAGTTGCCGGGCGAGGGCTTCGGCGGACTCGTAGGACAGGGCGTCCGGCGTGCCCTCGTAGACCTCACCGCTCGACGACTCCAGGCGCAGGGTCGTGGGCCGCACCACGACCGCCAGGTCACCGCGGAGGGCGGCGAGTTCGCCGGGCACGACCTCGATGACCGTGACGCCCTGGAGCCCTTCGAGGTTGGCCAGGGCGGAGTCCGGCGGCAGGGAGACACCATCGAGGACGATGACGATGTGGGGCTCCTCAAGGAGCGGCGCGGCGCCCGGGTGGAACCGCGGGCGGCCGGAGAGGCGGTCGGCCAGCAGGCTTTCCAGATCGCGGGCGTCCGGGCCGATCAGCCGGCGGGCGCCCGCCCCGTCCATGGCACCGTCCGCCTGGGCGTGCGGCAGCCACTTGGCCCACTCCCACTGCGGAAGCGTGTCCTGTGCGGCCGCCACGGCGAGGATCAGGTCCCCCGGAGAGTGCAGCGCGGCCAGCGAGCCGGTCAGGGCACGGACGCAAGAGCGGACAGATTCGGCGTCACCGCTGACGGTGACGTGGTAGAAGGCGCGCAGTGACACGGCCATCGGCAGGTCGTTCAGATTGCCGTGGACGTCGAGGAAACGCTGCACGGCTCCCGCCGTGAGCGGTTCCAGCCGGCCGGCCGGGCCGGTCTCGGGGGCGACGAGCGGCGTGGCCAGTTCCTGGGCGCCCAGTCCGATGCGCACCTGGGCGAAGTCCTCGTCGCCTGGACGGCGTTCCCACACCCGGCTGCCCTCGGCGACCAGAGCCCACAACTGTTCGGGTGAGGGGTGCAGGTAGTACTGGGCATCGCGCTGCACCTTCGCGGTCATCACCGCCGCATGCCGGACCTGTGACAGGTACCGCATGTAGTCGCGTCGTACGTCGGCGAGTTGGCCCTGGGAGCCGCGCCGGAAGCGGACCACCATCGCGATGGACATGGCGACCGTGGACGCGATCATCACCATGCCCATGATCTTCATGAACGGCTGTCCGTTCGTGAAGAAGAAGACGACCGAGCCACCCATGCCGAGCGTCGGCAGCAACTGCATGAGGACGCTCTCGTGCTGCCCCCGGGGCAATTCCGGGGGAGGCTGGAGAACGACCTCTTCCGTGGGCACTTCGGACGGCAGCGCCCGAGGCGGGCGCTTCACGACGATGTGACTCACTGCTCCCCAATTCCTTTGCCGGGCCTCAGGATGAGGTCCGCCCCCCGTTGATGGACGGACGCAGGCCGCCGCGTGATCCTACTGACTCCACGAGTGACCGGTGCGGGGTAGGGTGCCGGTGGTTCGCTTGAGCACACGCGAACACACGCCGCGAACCGGGGTACTCCGTGCGAGGCGTCACCGCATGCCACCCGGGGCGGAACCGGACGGCGCCGTCCGCGTCACCCACCGGCGGTTCCGGCCGGGGAAAGACGCAGGATTTTCACATCACGGACGCAGAGCCATCACTGAGGGGGAGGCACAAGGTGAGCACGACGGCCACGGGGGCAGCGGTGTCCGGGGCGGGATCGGGATCGGGGCTCGGTTTCTGCCGGGTCACGATCGTCGCCCCTGACAGCCGTATAGACGTGGCGCTGCCCGACGACATCCCGGTCGCCGACATCTACCCGGAGATCCTCCGGCTCTCCCGGCAGAGCCCCGCCGAGGGTGAGCCGGTCGGCTACCACCTCGTACGCAGGGACGGCACCGTTCTCGACAGCGCGCGCTCCTTTGCGGCGCAACGGATTCTCGACGGTGAACTGCTCACGCTGCGCCCCTTCTCCCAGTCGCTGCCGCCCGCCGTCTACGACGACGTCTCCGAGGCGGTCGCGTCGGCGGTGACCCGGCACCGGACCCTGTGGAGCGACGACCTCACCCGCGCCGCGGGACTCGCGGGCGCGGGCGTCCTGTCGGCCCTGCTCGCCTTCGTCGCCTGGAACGCCGATCCCCGGCACGACATGCACAGCCTGCCCGGGATACTCGCGGGCGTCGCCGGAGTGCTCTTCGCCGTGTTCGCCGCTGTACGGGGCCGGGTCTACGACGACCGGGGCTCGGCGACAGCCCTGGGTCTCGGTGCTCTTCCCAATGTGGGCGTGGCCGGATCGGGCCTCCTCTCTCTCGCCCACGGCCAGGGCATCGGCAAACTCCAGTTCCTGCTCGCCTGCGCGGCGGTTCTGGTCATCTCGGTCGTCCTGATGCTGTGCACACCGGGCGGGGACGCCCCGTTCGTCGCCTTCGTCGTCGCGTCCGCGATCGGCCTGATCACCGTCTTCACGGCGATCCTCGTGCACTGGACACCGAAGGAGATCGCCGCCCTGTGCGCGCCGGTCGCGGTGGTCGGCCTGGCCTTCCTGCCGGGGCTGTCCATGCGCTTCGCCCGGCTGCCCATCGGCTTCGACCCGCCGGACTCCGCCCCGAGCAGCGCCTACGGCACGGAGACCGCCGAGCAGGAACCTGTCGACATGACGCGGATCGAGGCTCAGGCCCGCCGTGGCCACGAGATCCTTGTCGGGCTCGTCGGCGGCTGTGCGCTCACCGCGCTCGCCTCCTGCGCGGTGCTCGGGTTCTCCGACGACGTCTGGGCCCACCTGCTCGCCGGTGCGACGGCGGTGGCGCTGCTCATGCGCGCCCAGCTCTTCCGCTACACCGGGCAGGTCGCCCCGCTCCTGTTGGCAGGTCTCGGCTCACTCGTCCTCCTCGGTCTCGGCCTGGCGCTCAACCCGCCGCACGCCGTGTGGCGCGAGGCACTCACCGGAGACCGCTCCAGCCTCGACATCCGTGCGATCTGGCTCACCGCGGCCATCGCAGCCTGTGTGGCCCTCGTGGCAGCCCTGGGTCTTGTCCTCCCGCGCCGGGGCCTCAGCCCCTTCTGGGGCCGCTTCCTGGAGATCGTCGAAGGCTTCGTGCTCCTGACACTGGTGCCCCTTGCTCTTGCCGTGTTCGACGTGTACGCGACGGCCCGCGCGATGACCAGCAAGTGAACTGGGCCGACCGCGTCGGCCTCCTGGTCCCACCGGTGGCAGCGAAGGAAGGGGATTCAGCAGCGTGAGCTTCGGCCCGCCACCGTCCATGCACACCCAGCCCACCCAGTCCGCGCCGGCGGTCGACCCGTCGCGGGACAGACGCCGCAGGCGCGTCCTCGGCGCGGTCGCCGCGGTGGTGGCCGCCGTCGTGTGCCTCGGCGCGGGTCTGATCTGGTACCACTCGGCCGGCCAAACCCATGGGCGGACCGGCGCCAAGGCGGTCCAGCAGGCTCCGGACGCCGTACGCGAGACCCTGGAGAAGGCCCCCGTCTCACCGGAGGGCGAGGTCGTCGTCAAGCACAACGAAGGCGGTCTCACCGGCAAGCAGCAGCGGTTCGCGCCCGCCACCTGGGCCACGGGCAAGATCGTCGCGCGGGCCCTCGCCGACCGCATCGAGGCCTACAAGACCGAGCCCCACCCCGACTCGGACGCGAAGGCATGGACGCTCCGACTCGGCGGTCACGTCTGCGCCGTCAGCCGCGACGTCACCGCCGACGGCCGGACCGCCGTCGTCGTCGAGCCGGGGCACACCGACTCCCCCCAGGCGGGTGCCTGTGACGAGGTGGTCATGGTCGACCTCGACACCGGCAAGAAGCTCTGGCAGCGGAAGACACCGGCGGGCGAAGACGCCTCCATTCTCGGCACCAACATCTCCCTGACCCGGGGCGTCGTGGCCATCGCCTGGGACGAGGGATCGGTGGCGTACGACATGCACAGCAGCAGGCTGCTGTGGAAGACGAGCGCCACGTCCCAGTGCCACGACTCGGCCTATGCCGGCGGCCAGGCCCTGCTGGCCCTCGTCAAGTGCGGCGACCCCGGCGACCCCACCTACCGGGTGGAGAAGCTCGAGCCGCGCACCGGCAGGGCCCTGTGGCGCTACTCGGTCAGCAACGGCCTGAGGAGCATCTACCTGCCGTCCGCCGACCCGCCCGTGATCGCGGTCGAGGCGGGGGACTACCGGGTCACGGACCTGCTCACGCTGGATCCGAAGAGCGGTGAGCGGCTGGCCACCATCTCGATGAACGGCTACGACCCCAAGTGCGGCAGCGACGTGGGAGCCTTCTTCGACGCCGTCGACACGTGCTACGGCATGGTGGTCGGCCGCGACCGGGTCTTCGTCATGAGCAAGGACACCGACGACCTCACCAGGAAGCCCGAGAACCAGATCACGGCCTTCGACCTCAGGAAGGGAACCGCCGTCGGAAAGTTCGTGGGCCGGCTCTTCCAGCAGGTGGTTCCCGTCCGGATGAACGGTGACGACCTGATCGTTTTTCGTAGCACCATGGACGACGTGCAGCCGGCCGCCGTGGTGGACTGGAATCCGCGGACCGACAAGGAGACCCCGTACCTCCTGTTCCGCCTCCCGGAGGATGAGCACGAACTCGGCGACCCGGAGCAGTCGGACATCCTGTACGAACAGGGACAGGTCTTCTTCGCCCGCCGCTTGCTGGCACGCGACGACGTCCATCCGAAGAACCCGGTGCTCTCGGTGATCGGAGTGGGCACCGCGGGGCTGGAACACTGAAGGACAAAGGGCGGCACGCACGCGTGCCGCCCTTTCTCACGTTCCGCTCACTGAGCCGCGAGACCGCCATTGCGCTCGCTGGGCTCCAGATCGAACTCCCCGTCCCGCGCCCCCAGCACGAACGCCCGCCACTCCGCCTCGGTGTAGCGCAGCACGGTGTCGTGGTCGAGGGACGAGCGCATGGCCACGGCCCCGTCGGGCAGGTACGCGATCTCGACGCGCTCCTCGTGCTCCTCCGTGCCGGGTGCGCAGTGCCACTCCACGCCCGAGATGTCGAGCGCGTACAGCTCGTCCCGCTCCCGCTCCTTGCGGGCCTTCATCTCCGCTTCCGTCTCCGTCATCGTGGCGCGATCCCTTTCCGGCGTGCGTACGGTCCCGGCGCTCACCCTAGTGGTCCGAGGCGTCCGGCCCGGGCGGTTTCCGGACCGGGGGAAAGGCGCCGGCCACCTGCTGGTACCCTGGTTCACGGCCGTTTGTGTACGCACCCCCGGAGCCGTCGGCTCTGGTGGCCGCGCCCAGCGGATCCCCGCCTCCCGAGTAACGGAAGCCCCCCGAGATGTAGACCGGGGGCACTCGGTGGCACTCAACAGACTATGAGGAGTACGCGTGTCGCTCGACGCCGCTACGAAGAAGCAGATCATCGCCGAGTTCGGTACCCAGGAGGGTGACACCGGCTCCCCCGAGGTCCAGGTCGCTCTGCTCTCCCGTCGGATCTCCGACCTGACGGAGCACCTCAAGACCCACAAGCACGACCACCACTCCCGTCGTGGCCTGCTGATCCTGGTGGGTCAGCGCCGCCGCCTCCTGCAGTACCTGGCGAAGAAGGACATCCAGCGCTTCCGTACGCTGGTCGACCGCCTCGGCATCCGCCGTGGTGCGGCGGGCGCCAAGTAAGACGCCGTGAAGGGAGCGGTTCCCGGTAGCACCCGGGGACCGCTCCCTTCGTCGTACATGCGGAAACGTGCGGAGTGTCACTCACGCTTTGTAGTGTGGTAGCACAACGCAGTACGCACGACACAGAACGGCGTACGACACAGCACGAGACGTACGACGCAGAACGAGGAGAAGCGCTCCTCGCCGCCGCCGGTCCTCGGTAGTGGCCCCCGGGGGATGCGAGCCCCGGGTGCTTCGATCGAAGACCGGCCCGCACCAGACGGCGCGCTTCTCCACCACCGTCCCCCTGCCACACGGGCAGCCAAGGGACGAAAGACGATATGTAACGGAGAAAACGCTAGTGGAGAACGAGACCCACTACGCCGAGGCCGTCATCGACAACGGTCCCTTCGGCACCCGCACCATCCGCTTCGAGACCGGCCGCCTGGCCAAGCAGGCCGCCGGCTCCGCCGTGGCGTACCTGGACGACGACACCATGGTGCTGTCGGCCACCACCGCCTCCAAGAACCCCAAGGACCAGCTCGACTTCTTCCCGCTGACGGTGGACGTCGAGGAGCGGATGTACGCCGCCGGCAAGATCCCCGGCAGCTTCTTCCGCCGTGAGGGCCGTCCCTCCGAGGACGCCATCCTCACCTGCCGGCTGATCGACCGCCCGCTGCGCCCGTCCTTCAAGAAGGGCCTGCGCAACGAGATCCAGGTCGTCGCCACGGTCATGGCCCTCAACCCCGACCACCTGTACGACGTCGTGGCGATCAACGCCGCGTCCGCGTCCACGCAGCTGGCCGGCCTGCCCTTCTCCGGCCCGATCGGCGGCGTCCGCGTCGCGCTGATCAACGGCCAGTGGGTCGCCTTCCCGACGCACACCGAGCTTGAGGACGCCGTCTTCGACATGGTGGTCGCCGGCCGCGTCCTGGAGGACGGCGACGTCGCGATCATGATGGTCGAGGCCGAGGCCACCGAGAAGACCATCAAGCTGGTCGAGGGCGGTGCCGAGGCGCCGACCGAGGAGGTCGTCGCCGCCGGTCTGGACGCCGCGAAGCCCTTCATCAAGGTCCTGTGCCGCGCCCAGGCCGACCTCGCCGCCAAGGCCGCCAAGCCGACCGCCGAGTTCCCGATCTTCCTGGACTACCAGGACGACGTTCTTGAGGCCCTGACCGCCGCGGTCAAGCCCGAGCTCGCCCAGGCGCTCACCATCGCCGGCAAGCAGGAGCGCGAGGCCGAGCTGGACCGCGTCAAGGGGCTCGCCGCCGAGAAGCTCCTGCCGGAGTTCGAGGGCCGCGAGAAGGAGATCTCCGCCGCGTACCGCTCGCTGATCAAGACCCTGGTCCGTGAGCGCGTCATCAAGGAGAAGAAGCGCATCGACGGCCGTGGCGTGACGGACATCCGCACGCTGGCCGCCGAGGTCGAGGCCATCCCGCGGGTGCACGGTTCCGCGCTGTTCGAGCGTGGCGAGACCCAGATCCTGGGCGTCACCACCCTCAACATGCTCCGCATGGAGCAGCAGCTGGACACCCTCTCCCCGGTGACCCGCAAGCGCTACATGCACAACTACAACTTCCCGCCGTACTCCACCGGTGAGACCGGCCGCGTCGGCTCCCCGAAGCGCCGCGAGATCGGCCACGGCGCCCTCGCCGAGCGCGCGCTCGTGCCGGTGCTGCCCACGCGCGAGGAGTTCCCCTACGCGATCCGCCAGGTGTCCGAGGCCCTCGGCTCCAACGGCTCGACGTCCATGGGCTCGGTCTGCGCCTCCACCATGTCGCTGCTGAACGCCGGTGTGCCGCTGAAGGCCCCGGTCGCCGGTATCGCCATGGGCCTGATCTCCCAGGAGATCGAGGGCGAGACGCACTACGTCACCCTCACCGACATCCTCGGTGCCGAGGACGCCTTCGGTGACATGGACTTCAAGGTCGCCGGCACCAAGGAGTTCGTGACCGCCCTCCAGCTCGACACCAAGCTGGACGGCATCCCGGCCTCCGTCCTGGCCGCGGCCCTCAAGCAGGCCCGCGACGCCCGCCTGCACATCCTCGACGTGATGATGGAGGCCATCGACCGGCCCGACGAGATGAGCCCGCACGCCCCGCGGATCATCACCGTCAAGATCCCGGTCGACAAGATCGGCGAGGTCATCGGCCCCAAGGGCAAGATGATCAACCAGATCCAGGAGGACACGGGCGCCGAGATCACCATCGAGGACGACGGCACGATCTACATCGGTGCCGCCGACGGTCCCTCGGCGGAGGCCGCCCGCGCCACGATCAACGGCATCGCCAACCCGACGATGCCCGAGGTCGGCGAGCGCTACCTCGGTACGGTCGTGAAGACGACCACCTTCGGTGCGTTCGTCTCCCTGCTGCCCGGCAAGGACGGTCTGCTGCACATCTCGCAGATCCGCAAGCTGGCCGGCGGCAAGCGCGTGGAGAACGTCGAGGACGTCCTCGGCGTGGGCCAGAAGGTCCAGGTCGAGATCGCCGAGATCGACTCCCGCGGCAAGCTCTCCCTCGTTCCCGTGATCGAGGGCGAGGAAGGCTCTGACGAGGCGAAGGACGACGCCGAGCAGTGACGTCCCGTAGCTCCAAGGTGACGGCCCGCCCCTCTTCGGAGGCGCGGGCCGTCGCCCGTACCCAAACCCTCATCAAGGGCACAGGCGGCATCGGCACGGTCCGCAAGACCACCCTCCCTGGCGGCCTGCGCATCGTCACCGAGACCCTGCCCTCGGTCCGCTCCGCGACCTTCGGCATCTGGGCACACGTCGGCTCCCGCGACGAGACCCGGGCCCTGAACGGCGCCACGCACTACCTGGAGCACCTGCTCTTCAAGGGCACCCGGAAGCGCAGCGCGCTGGACATCTCCTCCGCCATCGACGCCGTAGGCGGCGAGATGAACGCGTTCACGGCGAAGGAGTACACGTGCTACTACGCGCGCGTGCTCGACACCGACCTGCCGCTCGCCATCGACGTCGTCTGCGACATGCTGACCGGCTCCCTCATCCTCGAAGAGGACGTCGACGTCGAGCGCGGCGCGATCCTCGAAGAGATCGCCATGACCGAGGACGACCCGGGCGACTGCGTGCACGACCTGTTCGCGCACACCATGTTCGGCGACAACGCGCTCGGCCGCCCCGTCCTCGGCACGGTCGACACCGTCAACGCCCTCACCGCCGACCGCATCCGCCGCTTCTACAAGAAGCACTACGACCCGACCCACCTCGTGGTCGCGTGCGCCGGCAACGTCGACCACGCCAAGGTCGTACGACAGGTCCGCGCGGCCTTCGAGAAGGCGGGCGCCCTGGGCAACCTGGACGCGCGGCCCATCGCCCCGCGCGACGGCAGCCGTACGATCCGCGCCTCCGGCAAGGTGGAGCTGCTCGGCCGCAAGACCGAGCAGGCGCACGTCGTCCTCGGCATGCCGGGCCTCGCCCGCACCGACGACCGGCGCTGGGCCATGGGCGTGCTCAACACCGCCCTCGGCGGCGGCATGTCCTCCCGCCTCTTCCAGGAGGTCCGGGAGAAGCGGGGCCTCGCCTACAGCGTGTACTCGTACACCTCCGGCTTCGCCGACTGCGGACTGTTCGGCGTGTACGCCGGCTGCCGGCCGAGCCAGGTGCACGACGTGCTGAGGATCTGCCGCGACGAACTCGACCACGTCGCCGCCAACGGCCTCACCGACGACGAGATCGCCCGCGCCGTCGGCCAGCTCCAGGGCTCCACCGTCCTCGGCCTGGAGGACACCGGTGCGCTGATGAACCGCATCGGCAAGAGCGAGCTGTGCTGGGGCGAGCAGATGTCCGTCGACGACATGCTGGACCGGATGGCGGCGGTCACCCCGGACGAGGTCCGTGCGGTCGCCCGCGACATCCTGGGACAGCGCCCGTCGCTGTCGGTCATCGGCCCGCTGAAGGACAAGCAGGCCGCGCGGCTGCACGACGCCGTCGCCTGAAACACCACCGATCAGGAAGCAGGAACATGAGCAAGCTGCGCGTGGCGGTCCTCGGTGCCAAGGGCCGGATCGGGTCCGCGGCGGTCAGGGCGGTCGAGGCCGCCGAGGACATGGAGCTGGTCGCCGCCCTCGGCCGGGGTGACACGCTGGACGCGCTGACGGCGGCCGGCGCCCAGGTCGCCGTGGAGCTGACCACCCCGGACTCCGTCATGGACAACCTCGGCTTCTGCGTGCGCCACGGCATCCACGCGGTCGTCGGTACGACGGGCTGGACCGAGGAGCGCCTCGCGCAGCTGAAGGGCTGGCTGGCCGAGTCTCCGCAGACCGGCGTGCTCATCGCGCCGAACTTCTCCATCGGCGCCGTGCTGACCATGAAGTTCGCGCAGATCGCCGCGCCGTACTTCGAGTCGGTCGAGGTGGTCGAACTGCACCACCCGAACAAGGTGGACGCGCCGAGCGGTACGGCCACGCGCACCGCCCAGCTCATCGCCGAGGCCCGCCGGGCCGCCGGTACGGCCCCGGCACCCGACGCCACCGCCACCGCCCTGGACGGCGCCCGCGGCGCGAGCGTCGACGGGGTCCCGGTCCACGCCGTACGCCTGCGCGGCCTGCTGGCCCACCAGGAGGTGCTGCTCGGCGGCGAGGGCGAGACCCTCACCATCCGCCACGACTCCCTGCACCACAGCAGCTTCATGCCGGGCATCCTGCTCGGCGCCCGCCGCGTGGTGACCACTCCGGGCCTGACCTTCGGCCTGGAGCACTTCCTGGACCTGAGCTGAGACAGACCCTGCCATGCGCGCGAAGATCACCTACCTCGTCACGGCCGCCGTCCTGGTCTTCTACTTCGTCCTGGTCGGCAGCCGCGGCGTCATGCTCATCGAGTCCGGCACGATCATCACCGTCACCTTCGGGGTCGCGGTGCTGGTCCTGCCGGTCATCGGCCTGTGGTTCCTGTGGAAGAACACCCAGTTCGTCCGCAAGGCCAACGCCCTCGCCGCCGAGCTCGACGCCGAGGGCGGCCTGCCGGTCGACGAGCTGAAGCGCCTGCCCAGCGGCCGGATCGACCGTGACTCGGCCGACGAGGTGTTCGCCAAGCGCAAGGCCGAGACCGAGGCGGCCCCCGACGACTGGCGCTGCTGGTTCCGCCTCGCCGTCGCCTACCACGACGCCCGCGACACGCCACGGGCCCGCAAAGCCATGCAGCGCGCCATCGCCCTGCACGACGGAAAGCCGGCGGAGGCCTGACCGGGGCGCGGGGCGCTCAGCCGCGCCCGCACTCCGCCGCCCACGCCTCCACCACATCCGCCGCCCGGTCGAACGCGGCCGGGCGGCCCAGGAAGTCCAGCGTGTGCGTGGTCAGCAGCGGCGCCGGCTCCCCGGCCCCCCGCTCCTTGCGGACGAGCACCAGCGCCTGCCCCTGCACCGTCCGCGGCAGCCCCAGCCAGCGCACCGGCTGCTGCACCGTCCGCACGGAGACCACCCGTGCCCACGGCGCCGTACGTGTCACCAGGAAGCCGACCTGGCGCAGACCGCGGCCGTTCACCCACACGCCCATGCGCAGCAGCCGCAGCGCGCCGGCGATCACCACCAGCGCGGCGGCGAAGACCGCTCCGCCGGAGGACACCGAGTCGGTCAGGGCGAGGGCGACCGCGGCGAACAGCACGAAGGAGGCGAACAACAGCACCAGCGCAGCCGCGGCCACACGCCAGGGACCGGGACGGTAGGGGCGTCGCCAGCGCTCCCGGTCGTCGTAGGGCAGCGCGCTCTCGGCGGCGGCCTCGAAGGTCCGGTCGGCCGTCAGGAAGGACAGGGGCACGGCTGGTCCTCACAATCCTTGCGTGAGCTGTGCCCGGTGAGGCTATCCGCCGGTGTTCCCGCTCACCACCCGTGGGCGGCCGGAAGGGTCAGTGCCCCTGGGAGGCCTGCGACTGCTGCGTCGGCGCACTGGACGGTATGGACATCGCGGGCAGGGCGATGACGAGGGCTCCCACCAGCCCGGCGACGATCGTGAGACCCAGCAGCCACCGCCCGGCCATCTCGCCGATGGACGCCCGCTGACGGGGCGGGGGAGCGACATTGCTGCGGAACCGGTCCGCCTCGGCCAGGAAGGCGAAGGGTACGGGTTCGCGGCGACGGAACATGGTGGCTGCGTCTCCTTTCGGGGGTCGAACGAGCAGGTCTCACCGGTTCAGACGTTTGAGTGACACAAAGGGTGCCCATGTCGGAAAAAATCCGTGGTGGGATTTTTGAGGTGAGGTGCTGCCATGGCCCGGGCGGGTGCCCCGTAAGGTGGGCGCGAACCACAGCTGTGATGGGAAGGACCCCAACCCCCGTGACCACCCCCGAGTCGCTCACGTTCCGCAGTGACGTCACCGTCGAGCTGGTGAAGTCCAGCGCTTCGGACGCCGACGTCCTCTTCGCCGCGCGGGTCTCCACCGCGGGCGAGCAGTCCCTGGACGAGCTGAGGAAGGACCCCGAGCGCTCCAAGGGGCTGATCAACTTCCTGATGCGCGACCGGCACGGCAGCCCCTTCGAGCACAATTCGATGACGTTCTTCATCAGCGCCCCGATCTTCGTCTTCCGCGAGTTCATGCGGCACCGCGTCGGCTGGTCGTACAACGAGGAGTCCGGGCGCTACCGGGAGCTGCAGCCGGTCTTCTACGTCCCCGGCGCCGACCGCAAGCTCGTGCAGCAGGGCCGCCCCGGCAAGTACGTCTTCGTCGAGGGCACCCCGGCCCAGCACGAGGCCGTCAGCAGCACCCTGCGCGAGTCGTACGAGCAGGCCTACGCGGCCTACCAGAAGATGCTCGCCGAGGGCGTCGCCCGTGAGGTCGCCCGCGCCGCCCTTCCCGTCGGCCTGTACTCCTCGATGTACGCCACCTGCAACGCCCGCTCCCTGATGCACTTCCTCGGTCTGCGCACCCAGCACGAGCTGGCCAAGGTGCCGTCCTTCCCGCAGCGGGAGATCGAGATGGTCGGCGAGCAGATGGAGGCGGAGTGGGCGAAGCTCATGCCGCTCACGTACGCCGCCTTCAACGCGAACGGGCGCGTGGCCCCGTAGGAAAGACCGGCGGATCTCTGTTCCCCGCCAGGAACGGATGTCCGGATCAGCCTCGTGAAGTGTCCGTATTGCGGCATTTGGAGAAGTTCATCTAGCCTGATCAAACGGACCCGGCACTGCTTGAACCCCCGAGCAGGCAGTGCCGGGCTCCGCATTTGTGCAGACTTTCCCGATACCCCACGGGCAGACCACGCATTCAGCACCGAGTAGCGTGTTACCCATGGCTCCGACCTCGACTCCGCAGACCCCCTTCGGGCGGGTCCTCACCGCCATGGTCACGCCCTTCACGGCGGACGGCGCACTCGACCTCGACGGCGCGCAGCGGCTCGCCGCCCACCTGGTGGACGCAGGCAACGACGGCCTGATCATCAACGGCACCACCGGCGAGTCCCCCACCACGACCGACGCGGAGAAATCGGATCTGGTACGAGCCGTCCTGGAGGCGGTCGGCGACCGCGCCCACGTCGTGGCCGGAGTCGGAACCAACGACACCCACCACAGCATCGAACTGGCCCGCGACGCGGAACGCGCCGGCGCACACGGCCTGCTGGTCGTCACCCCGTACTACAACAAGCCCCCGCAGGAGGGCCTGTACCGCCACTTCACGGCCGTCGCCGACGCCACCGGCCTGCCGGTCATGCTCTACGACATCCCCGGCCGCAGCGGCGTCCCGATCAGCACCGAGACCCTCGTCCGGCTCGCCGAGCACCCCCGGATCGTCGCCAACAAGGACGCCAAGGGCGACCTCGGCCGCGCCAGCTGGGCCATCGCCCGGTCCGGCCTCGCCTGGTACTCCGGCGACGACATGCTGAACCTCCCGCTGCTCTCCGTGGGCGCGGTCGGCTTCGTCTCGGTCGTCGGCCACGTCGTCACCCCCGACCTGCGCGCCCTGGTCGACGCGTACATCTCCGGCGACGTCGTCAAGGCCACCGAGATCCACCAGAAGCTGCTCCCGGTCTACACCGGCATGTTCCGCACCCAGGGCGTCATGACCACCAAGGCCGCGCTCGCCCTCCAGGGACTGCCCGCGGGACCCCTGCGCTCGCCCATGGTCGAGTGCTCGCCCGAGGAGATCGCCCAGCTCAAGATCGATCTTGCTGCCGGCGGGGTACAGCTCTGACAACAGACTTGGCACCACACGGGCTTCACAACTGAAGAACAACAGAAGAGGCGGGCCACCGGTGCCCGCACACCACAACGACAACTGCTTCTGCACGAACGTCACGCGCGCCACGTGCCCGACCGGTACGTGGCGCGCGTGCTGAGGAGGGTCTTTTGAGTCATCCGCATCCCGAACTCGGCCCGCCCCCGCCGCTCCCCGAGGGCGGCCTGCGGGTCACCCCGCTCGGCGGCCTGGGCGAGATCGGCCGGAACATGACGGTCTTCGAGTACGGCGGCCGTCTGCTGATCGTCGACTGCGGAGTGCTCTTCCCGGAGGAGGAGCAGCCCGGAATCGACCTGATCCTGCCGGACTTCTCGTCCATCCGGGACCGTCTCGACGACATCGAGGGCATCGTCCTCACGCACGGCCACGAGGACCACATCGGCGGTGTCCCGTACCTGCTCCGCGAGAAGCCGGACATCCCCCTGATCGGCTCCAAGCTGACCCTCGCCCTGATCGAGGCCAAGCTCCAGGAGCACCGCATCCGCCCCTACACCCTTGAGGTGGCGGAGGGGAACCGCGAACGCATCGGCCCCTTCGACTGCGAGTTCATCGCCGTCAACCACTCCATCCCGGACGCCCTGGCCGTCGCCATCCGCACCCCCGCGGGCATGGCGGTGCACACCGGCGACTTCAAGATGGACCAGCTCCCGCTGGACAACCGCCTCACCGACCTGCACGCCTTCGCCCGGCTGAGCGAGGAGGGCATCGACCTCCTCCTCACGGACTCCACGAACGCCGAGGTCCCCGGCTTCACGCCGCACGAGCGCGACATCTCCAACGTCCTGCGGCAGGTCTTCGCCGGCGCCCGCAAGCGGATCATCGTGGCGAGCTTCGCCAGCCACGTCCACCGCATCCAGCAGATCCTGGACGCGGCCCACGAGTACGGCCGCCGGGTCGCCTTCGTCGGCCGTTCCATGGTCCGCAACATGGGCATCGCCCGCGACCTCGGCTACCTCAAGGTCCCGCCGGGCCTGGTCGTCGACGTCAGGACGCTGGACGACCTGCCCGACCACGAGGTGGTCCTGGTCTGCACGGGCTCCCAGGGCGAGCCGATGGCAGCCCTGTCCCGCATGGCCAACCGCGACCACCAGATCCGTATCGTCGAGGGCGACACGGTCATCCTCGCGTCCTCGCTCATCCCCGGAAACGAGAACGCGGTCTACCGGGTGATCAACGGCCTGACCCGCTGGGGCGCCAACGTGGTCCACAAGGGCAACGCCAAGGTGCACGTTTCCGGCCACGCGTCCGCGGGCGAGCTGCTGTACTTCTACAACATCTGCCGCCCGAAGAACCTGATGCCGGTGCACGGGGAGTGGCGCCATCTGCGCGCCAACGCCGAGCTGGGAGCGCTCACCGGCGTCCCGCACGACCGGATCGTCATCGCCGAGGACGGCGTGGCGGTCGACCTGGTCGAGGGCAAGGCCAAGATCTCCGGCAAGGTCCAGGCCGGTTACGTCTACGTCGACGGCCTCTCGGTCGGCGATGTCGGCGAGCCGGCCCTCAAGGACCGCAAGATCCTCGGTGACGAGGGCATCATCTCGGTCTTCGTGGTGGTGGACTCGTCCACCGGAAAGATCACCGGTGGCCCGCACGTCCAGGCGCGCGGCTCCGGCATCGAGGACGCGGTCTTCGCCGACGTCGTCCCGAAGATCACGGAAGCGCTGGAGCGGTCCGCCCAGGACGGCGTCGTGGAGCCCCACCAGCTCCAGCAGCTCGTCCGCCGCACCCTCGGCAAGTGGGTGTCGGACACCTATCGCCGCAGGCCGATGATCCTCCCCGTGGTCGTGGAGGTCTGACGCACCGTCTGCCGCCGGCCGACGCGAGCCCGGAGCGGGGCGCCTCGATTTGCATCGGGGCGCCCCGCTCCAGTACGTTTACGGCTCCGCCCAACCGGGAACCCCAGCACTTCACGCGCTGGACACAGGTGCCCCGGAGCGGGTGGGAAAACCGACTCAGAACTTCTGATAAAGTCGGAACCGCCGGAAAGGGAAACGCGAAAGCGGGAACCTGGAAAGCACCGAGGAAATCGGATCGAGAAAAGATCTGATAGAGTCGGAAACACCGAAGGGAAGCCCGGAGGAAAGCCCGAGAGGGTGAGTACAAAGGAAGCGACCGTTCCTTGAGAACTCAACAGCGTGCCAAAAATCAAC
>NZ_JBEOYR010000004.1:0-56744 GCF_040297165.1 Streptomyces sp. NPDC001851
CCCAACCCCCCCTCTTTCCGTTTGGGTCGCGGGGGTTGGGGGTGCCCCGGCCGGCCCCGGGCACCTTGGGGGGAGTACGACGTCGTACTCCGCTCAGGGTCCGGGGGGTGTCCGGTGCCAGGGACCCGGCGCCGTGCCGGCGTGCCAGGCATCCAGATCGTCGCCGTTCATGCAGACGATCCCGCACTGACGGGCGTACTCCAGCGCGGGTGCCGTGAAGTCGCTCGTCGTGACGACCGCCGCGACGTCGGCCTCGTGGATGGCGAAGCAGGTGCCCCCGAAGCGCTGCATGTCCTGGGAGCCGACCTTGTTGGCGTACCCGTACTGCTTGCACTGGATGACCACCCGCCGCCCGTCCGGGGCGACCGCGACGATGTCCGCCCCCAGGTCACCGGCTCCTCCCACCACTTCCACCTCGCCGCAGCCGTCGCGGACACACAGGTCCGCCACGGCCTGCTCGAAACCGTCCGGGTCGAGCCCGGCGTAGCCCGCGGCGCTGCCGGCAGCAGCGGTGGGCTGCGCGTCGTCCGGCTGCTGCGGCGGCGTCCTCGCCGGAGCGGCGGCCGGCGGGAGAGGGGCCGCACCCCGCGCGGGGTCCGCCGGAGCGGCGTCGCCGGTCGGCTCGGCCGGCGCGCCGATCGGTGGGGTGGGGGCGACCGCCGCCTGCGTCGCGGTGGTACCGGCGTCCAGGCAGGCCGACGCCTTCTCGGCCGCTTCCTCCAGGGCCCGTCCGGCCCGGCGGGCGCACCTCGCGGCGGACAGGCGCCGCCACCGCGACGGGAACCTCAGCGCGACCGCCAGACCGAGCACCGCCAGCACCCCCGCCCACAGCGGACGGCGTTCGACGACCCCCGCCGCCGTGCGTGCCAGGAACGCGCACACGCACAGGACGACCGCCAGCAGCAGGAAGAACATCGCGGTGGTGCGCAGATCGAAGCGCCGGCCGCGCTCCGCGGCCCGGACCCGGCGCACGGGTATGGTCATCCCCACTACCTCCTGGACGGCGACGACGAAGATCTTCTGTCTACGCATGCCCAAGATCGCGGAATGCTCTCGCGGTACCTGCCCGGCTAGTCGGCGACGGGACGGTCGCCGGTGACCAGGCCCTCCCCGCTGCGCTGCTGCGGGATCACCACCGCGCCCTGCTGCAGTGCCACGGTGCGGGCGGGGGCCGGGATGGTGATGCCCTCCGCGCGGTAGCGGCGGTGGAGGCGCTTGATGAACTCGTGTTTGATCCGGTACTGGTCGCTGAACTCGCCGACGCCGAGGACCACCGTGAAGCCGATGCGGGAGTCGCCGAAGGTGTGGAAGCGGATGGCGGGCTCGTGTTCCGGTACGGCGCCCTCCACCTCGCGCATGGTCTCGGCGACGACCTCCGCCGTGACCCGCTCCACGTGCTCCAGGTCGGAGTCGTAGCCCACGCCGACCTGCACCAGCACCGTCAACCGCTGCTCGGGATGCGTGTAGTTGGTCATGTTGGCCTTGGCGAGCTGGCCGTTGGGGATGACCACCAGGTTGTTGGACAGCTGGCGGACCGTCGTCTGGCGCCAGTTGATGTCCACGACGTACCCCTCCTCGCCGCTGCCGAGGCGGATGTAGTCGCCGGGCTGGACGGTCTTGGAGGCCAGGATGTGGATGCCCGCGAAGAGGTTGGCGAGGGTGTCCTGCAGCGCGAGGGCCACGGCCAGACCGCCGACGCCCAGGGCGGTCAGCAGGGGTGCTATGGAGATGCCCAGCGTCTGCAGCACCACCAGGAAGCCGATCGCCAGGACCAGCACCCGGGTGATGTTGACGAAGATGGTCGCCGAACCCGCCACGCCCGAGCGGGACTGGGTGACCGTGCGGACCAGACCGGCGATCACCCGGGCCGCCGACAGGGTCACCACGAAGATCAGCCACACCTCCAGGATCTGGTTGACGTGCTGATGGACGGCCCGGGTCAGCGGCAGTACCACCGCGGCCGCCGCCGCTCCGCCCGCGATCGCCGCCCAGGGCACGACGGAGCGCAGCGCGTCCACGATGACGTCGTCGCCGCTCCAGCGGGTCCGCTTGGCGTGCTTCGCGAGCCAGCGCAGCAGGGTGCGGGACAGGAAGGCGAGCAACAGGCCCGCCGCCACCGCGATTCCGGCGAGGACGAGGTCGTCCAGGGTCAGCGCGCGGTTCACCGGCCACCTCCGGGGCGTGCTGCGGCGTGGGGAAGTCTCGTCACGTTGTCACCTGCTCGATGTGCGGGAAGTGCGAACGCGCCGGCCCGGGAACTCCGGTGACCGGCGCGATCGTTCATCCTGCCGTATCCCGCGCACCGGTTCGTACCGGGACCGGCGCTCTTCGGGCAGGGTGGCTCAGACGATGCCCTCCGCGAGTTCGGCCTGCTCGCGGTCGCTGCCGTACGCGGCTGTGGTGGGGGTGCCGTAGGAGCGGCGGGCGACGTACCACCAGACGGTCGCGAGGACCAGGACGACGGCGAGCGCCACCGAGGCGTAGTTCATCGTGTCGACGGTGACCGGTGAGGCCTGCGGCAGGCAGAACAACACGGTCACACACGCCACCCAGAGCACCGCGATCCAGCCGACCGGCCTGCTCCAGCGCCCCAGCCGCCACGGCCCCGGCCGGAACCGGTCGCCCGCGCGCAGCCGCAGCAGCACGGGGATGGCGTAGGCGGGCGTGATGCCGATGACGTTGATGGCGGTCACCGCGTTGTACGCCGTCGCCGAGTACAGCGAGGGCAGGGCGAGGACACCGGCGACGATCACCGACAGCCACACGGCGGCGACCGGTGTCTGGGTGCGGGCGCTGACCGTCCGCCACAGGTGCGAGCCGGGCAGCGCGCCGTCCCGGCTGAACGCGAACACCATCCGGCTGGCCGCCGCGACCTCGGCGTTGCCGCAGAACAGCTGGGCGATGATGACGACCAGCAGCAGTGCGCTCGCGCCGCCGGTGCCGAGGCCGTCGAGCAGGATCTGCGCGGGCGGCACCCCCGTCGCGGTGGTGCGCGTGGCGTCGTAGTCCTGGATGGCGAAGGTCAGTCCGGCCAGCAGGACGAACCCGGCGATCCACGACGCCCAGATGGACCGTACGATGCCGCGCGCCGCGGACACCGAGGCCTGTGAGGTCTCCTCGGAAAGGTGCGCGGAGGCGTCGTAGCCGGAGAAGGTGTACTGCGCGAGCAGCAGGCCGATCGCCGCCACGTACAGCGGGTTGTGCCAGCCGGTCTCGTTGGCGAACTTCGTGAACACGAAGGACGCCGACCGGTGGTGGCCGGGGACGATCGCGAGCGCGCCGACGATGAGCGCGACACCCGCCAGGTGCCACCACACGCTGACCGAGTTGAGCAGGCTCACCAGGCGGACGCCGAACAGGTTCAGCACCGCGTGCAGCAGCAGGATGGCGCAGAAGATCAGCATGGTCCTGCCGGGCGTCGGCGTGAAGCCCCACTGCAGGTTCGCGAACGCGCCGGTGAACAGCGCGGCGCCGTAGTCGATACCGGCGATCGCGCCGAGCAGGCCGAGCAGGTTCAGCCAGCCGGTGTACCAGCCCCAGCGCCGGCCGCCGAGCCGGTCCGCCATGTAGTACAGGGCGCCCGAGGTCGGATAGGCGCTGGTGACCTCGGCGAGCGCGAGGCCGACGCACAGCACGAACAGGCCGACGCCGGCCCAGCCCCACAGCATCACGGCGGGGCCGCCGGTGTTCAGGCCGAAGCCGTACAGGGTCATGCAGCCGGACAGGACCGAGATCACCGAGAAGCTGATCGCGAAGTTGCCGAAGCCGCCCATGCGGCGGGCGAGCACCGGCCGGTAGCCGAGCTCACGCAGCCGCTGCTCCTCGTCCTGCTGCGGCAGGCCCGGGGAGGGCACGGGATCGGGGGTGGGGGACATGGGGGGACCTCCGGGGTCGACGGGCTTGCGGACAGGGAGCGTTCAGGACCTTTCGCCGGATCGGGGGGGGGCCGTCAGGGGCGGGAGCCGTCCGCGGCCGCGCGGCAGCGCTCCCGGGCCCGGGTGAAGACCTCCGCGGCACGGGAGCGGTCGGGCGTGCGGTACATCCACGGCTGGGGTGTGAAGTAGGGGCCGATGGCGTCGAACACCCTCGCCGCGTCGGGGAACCGCAGCGAGCCCCACAGCGCGTGGGCCAGGTGGTTGAGGTCCGGCAGGGAGCGCTCGGCCGGGTCCGTGTGCTCGAACCAGGACCGCAGGGCGCGCCCCGCCTCACGGGCCGCGTCCTCCGCCACCCAGTGCAGGTCGAGCGCCGCGTCGTGACCGCTGTCGCGCCGGTAGCGCTCGACACGGACGTACAGCGGCAGCACGTGCAGTGCGGAACCGGTCGGGGCCTGCGCGGCGGCCCACTGCGCGTAGCCCGCGGCCTCCGCGAGCCGTCCCGAGCCGCCCCGCGCGTACAGGAACTGCAGCATCCGGTGGTGGGCCTCGCGGTTGTACGGGTCACGGCTGTCCGCCTCGGCCAGCAGCCCCCAGGGACCCGGTGGCAGCACCGGTTCGGGCGCGGGCACCCGGTGCTCCGGCCACCGCTGCTCCGGGTCCAGCTGGGCCAGCGCCAGCAGGCACACCCAGGGCACCGGGTCCCGCGGGGCGATCCGGGTGGCGGACTGGGCCGCGTCCCAGGCCTCGATCCACAGCTCGTGGGTACGGCGGTGCCCCTCCCGCTGGGCCCGCAGTGCCCGCTCCACGCCGACCCGCGCGTGCATCACCGCGGCGTGCACGCTGTCCGGCTCCTCCGCGCGCCAGGCGCGCACCACGTCGGTGCCGGCGGCGGCCGTCGCGAGGACCTGGGTGCGCCGCGTCCACTGCGGGCCGTGCGCGGTGTCCGCGAGCAGCGCGCGCATGGCCATCCAGCGGCCGGTGCGCAGGTCCTGGAGCGCGGCGCGCAGGGCGTGGTCGGGGCCGGCGGGGTCGTAGGAGGGGCGGGGGCCTTCTCCGGCCATCAGCCGTCCGTCCCGGGGTGGCGCGGCAACAGCCCTCCTGTGGCCGGGGATGGAGAGGTGGTTCGCTGGTCGGCGGTCACTATAGAGGCGCGGGTTACGCCATGCCATTGTTGTCAACTCAACCAACTTTCCGGGCCAGTTGACCGTCCGGAGCTGCTTGACGTGGGCGCGGCGCAACGGCAGGCTGACGCAATGTGATCTTCGGGGCCGAGCGGGAGAAGGCGTGATGACGGAGCCGGTGCTCGCCGTCGACCAGGGCACGTCCGGCACGAAGGCCCTCGTGGTCTGCCCGGAGCGCGGCGTCCTGGGCTCCGCCTTCGCCGAGGTCCGCCCCCGGTATCTGCCCGGCGGCCGGGTCGAGGTGGACCCGGCCGAGCTGTACGACTCCGTGGTCGACGCCGGGCGGCGGGCGCTCGACGAAGCCGGCGAGGACGTCGCGGCCCTGGGCCTCGCCAACCAGGGCGAGACCGTCCTCGCCTGGGACCCGGCCGACGGCCGGCCGCTCACCGACGCCCTGGTGTGGCAGGACCGGCGCGCCGAGACCGTGTGCGCCGAACTCTCGCCGTACGCCGAGGAGTTGCGGCAGCTGACCGGCCTGCCCCTCGACCCGTACTTCGCCGCGCCCAAGATGGCCTGGATCCGCCGCCGGCTCACCCGCGAGGGCGTGGTCACCACCTCCGACGCCTGGCTGGTCCACCGCCTCACCGGCGCCTGTGTCACCGACGCCGCGACCGCCGGCCGCACCCAGCTCCTCGACCTGGACACCGCGCAGTGGTCACCGCGGGCGCTGGAGGTGTACGGCCTGGCGGACGAACGGCTGCCGCGGGTGACCGACAACGCCCAGTACATCGGCACGACCACGGCGTTCGGCTACGAGATCCCGCTCACCGGTCTGGCCGTCGACCAGCAGGCCGCCCTGCTCGCCCAGCGCGTCACCGCGCCCGGTGCCGCCAAGTGCACCTACGGCACCGGCGCGTTCCTGCTCGCGCACACCGGCGACCGCCCCCGGCGCGGCGGCTCCGGGCTGGTCAGCTGCGTGGCCTGGCGGCTCGCCGGCGCTACCGGCTACTGCCTGGACGGCCAGGTCTACACCGCGGCCTCCGCCGTCCGCTGGCTGTGCGACCTCGGCGTCATCTCCTCCGCCGCCGACCTCGACCCCGTCGGCGGCGCCGTCCCCGACAGCGGTGGTGTCACCTTCGTCCCCGCCCTCGCCGGACTCGCCGCCCCCTGGTGGCGCGGCGACCTGCGCGGCTCGCTCACCGGACTCGGCCTCGACACCGGCCCCGGCCAGCTGGTGCGCGCCCTGTGCGAAGGCATCGCCGCCCAGGTCGCCGAACTCGCCGACGCGGCCGCCGCCGACCTCGGCACCCCGCTGGACACGCTCCGCGTCGACGGCGGTCTGACCCGCTCGGCCCTGCTCATGCAGACCCAGGCCGACCTGCTGCAACGCCCCGTCGAGGTGTCCGCGCTGCCCGACGCGACGGCCCTCGGCGCGGCCGCCCTCGCCCGCCTCGGGGCGGACCGTACCCGGTCCGTCGGACAGGTACTGCCCGACTGGAAGCCCGCCGCCGTGTACGAACCCCGCATCACCGCCGATGAGGCCGCCGAGCACCGGGCCCGCTTCCGCAGCGCCGTGGCCGCCCTGCTCGGCTCATGACCGTCAGCCGGGAAGGCCCGCTGCCGGACCGGACGTACGACGTCGTGATCGTCGGCGCCGGAGTCGTCGGCTGCGCCCTCGCCCGCGAACTCGCCCGCCGGCCCCGGCTGAGCGTCGCCCTGGTGGACGCCCAGGACGATGTGGGGCAGGGCACGTCCAAGGCGAACACGGCGATCCTGCACACCGGGTTCGACGCGGCGCCCGGGACCCTGGAGGCCCGGCTGGTCCGCGAGGGCTACCACCGGCTGGGCGCGTACGCCGCGGAGACCGGCATCCCCGTCGAACGCGTCGGCGCCCTGCTGGTCGCCTGGGACGAGGAACAGCTGGCCGCCCTGCCCCGGCTGGCCGAGAAGGCCGGGCGCAACGGCTACCGCGAGACGGCCGTGCTGGGCCCCGGTGACCTGTACGCCCGCGAACCCCGCCTCGGCCCCGGAGCGCTCGGCGCCCTGCACGTACCCGGCGAGAGCATCGTCTGCCCCTGGACGACGACCCTGGCGTACGCCACCCAGGCGGTCCGCGCCGGAGTGGACCTGCACCTGAACACCGCGGTCCGGCAGGCCGCGTGGGAGGACGGTCACCGTCTGACCACGTCCCGCGGACCCCTGCGCGCCCGCCGGCTCGTCAACGCGGCCGGGCTGCACGCCGACACCGTCGACCGGCTGCTCGGCCACGAGGACTTCACCGTCACCCCGCGCCGCGGCCAGCTCCTGGTGTACGACAAGCTCGCCCGCCCGCTCGTCCGGCACATCCTGCTGCCCGTCCCGACCGCGCTCGGCAAGGGCGTCCTGGTCGCGCCCACCGTCCACGGCAACGTGCTGCTCGGCCCCACCGCCGAGGACCTCGACGACAAGCGGGCCACCGGCTCCACCGCCGAGGGACTGGCCGGCCTCAGGGACAAGGGCCGCCGTATCCTGCCCGCCCTGCTCGACGAGGAGGTCACCGCGGTCTACGCCGGGCTGCGCGCGGCCACCGGGCAGGAGGACTACCGGATCGCCGCCCACCCCGAGCAGGGGTACGTCACCGTCGGCGGCATCCGCTCCACCGGCCTGACCGCGTCGATGGCCATCGCCGCCCACGTCACCGGCCTGCTGGCCGGCACCGGGCTCGACCTCGGCCCGGTGCGCGAGCCGGCACCGGTGACCATGCCCCACCTCGGCGAGGCCCTTCCGCGCCCTTGCCAACGGCCCGGCCTCATCGCCGCCGACCCCGAGTACGGCATCCTCGTCTGCCACTGCGAGCGCGTCTCCCGGGCCGAGATCCGCGACGCCCTCGCCGCCACGATCCCGCCCCGCACCCTGGCGGGCCTGCGCCGCCGCACCCGCGCCGGCGCGGGCCGCTGCCAGGGCTTCTTCTGCGGGGCGGCGGTACGGGACCTGCTCGAACGGGGTCCAGGGAGCCGCCCATGACGAGCCCTCGCCAGGTCGACGTCCTCGTCGTCGGAGCCGGCCCCGCCGGACTCGTGGCCGCCGCCCGGCTGGCCGCCGCCGGTGCCGGACGCGTCGAGGTGCTGGAGCGCGAGCAGCAGGCCGGCGGAATCCCACGGCACTGCGCCCACGGCGGCTTCGGCACGTGGACGCGCCCGCTGACCGGTCCCCGGTACGCCGGCCGGCTGACAGAGGCCGCCGGCCGCGCGGGCGCGGTGATCCGGACCGGGGTGACGGTCCTGGACTGGAGGGAGACCGGTGCGTCGGCGGCCGGGCCGGGGCCGGGCGTGCCCGGCCGGGGGGCGTCCGCGCCGTCCCCCATGGCGCCCGGGGAAACCGCCCGGCCGGTGCCGGCCGGTGCGGCTCCCGCCGGCCCCGGTGGCGGCCCGGTGCTCCACGCCGTGGGCCCCGGCGGCCCGGAGACGATCGAGGCGCGGGCCGTCGTCCTGGCCACCGGGGCCAGGGAACGCCCGCGCAGTGCCCGGCTGGTGCCCGGCACCCGCCCCGCCGGCGTCTACACCACCGGTGAACTCCAGCAGGCGGTCCATCTGTTCGGACAGCACATCGGCACCCGCGCGGTCGTCGTCGGCGCCGAGGACGTCTCGTACGCGGCGGCCGCCACCGTACGCGCCGCCGGGGCCGAGGTCGTCGCCCTGGTCACGGAACACGAGCGGGCCCAGACCGGCCGGGCCCGCGCCGGGACGGCCCGGCTGCGGCACGGCATCCCGCTGCTGACGCGGACCACGGTCGCCGAACTCCTCGGCCACGGCCGCCTGTCCGGCGTCCGCGTCCGGCACCGCGACGGCCGTACGGCCGTACTGGCCTGCGACACCGTCGTGTTCACCGGCGACTTCGTCCCCGACCACGAACTCGCCCGCCGCGGCGCCCTCGCCCTGGACCCCGGCACCCGCGGCCCCGCCGTCGACGGCGCCCTGCGCACCTCGCGGACGGGGGTCTTCGCCGCCGGGAACCTCCTGCACGCCGTCGAACGCGCCGGTACGGCGGCCGCTGAGGGCGCCAGGGCCGCCGGTGCCGTGCTGGACTTCCTCTCGGGCGCCCCCTGGCCCGGTCCCGGAACACCGCTCGTCGTCGACGCACCGCTGCGCTGGATCGCCCCGAACCGCGTCAACGAGGACGCGCCGCCCGCCCGTTACGTCCTGCGCACCGGCGCCCCGCTGACCCGCCCGGTCCTGCGGATCCACCAGGACGGCCGTCTCCTGCACCACGAGCGGCCCGGACCCGGCCCCGCGCTGCCGAACCGCACCCTGACCCTCACCGCACGCTGGCACGACCGGGTCGACCCGGAGGGCGGCGAGGTGCGGGTGAGCACCGGCTGACCGTCCGGCAGCGCCCGCCGTGGCGCACCGGGCGGTCAGTGGGCGCGGCCGGCGCCCGGGGCGGGCGCCGACGGGTGAGCGTCGGGCGGCACGCGCGTACGAGCCGGAGACATCGGCCGCGCCCGTACGCGGGCCCGCCCCCGGCCGGTGGCACGCGTGGGCACCCCGCGCCGGTCCGCGGGACGCCGCCCGCGGTCACATGTCCGTGAACGACCCGTGCCGGCCCGCGCCCGAGGCGAAGCGGGCGGCGCCCTCCGCGCTCTGCGCCAAGACGCCGAGGCCGTGGCGGAGTTCACCGCGCATCGCCGTCTCCTCGTCCAGCCCCTGCTGGTCCAGGACCGACGCGCGGTCGCTGCGCAGGCAGGCCTGGGGGAAACGGGCGATGTGCGCGGCCAGCGCCTCCGCCTCGGCGCGGGCGCGTCCCGTCGGCACCACGCGGTCGGCCAGCCCCATCCCATACGCCTCGGGGGCCGGTACCGGCCGTCCGGTGAGGATCATGTCCATGGCCCGGCCGGCTCCGATCAGCCGGGGCAGCCGTACCGTGCCGCCGTCGATCAGCGGCACTCCCCAGCGCCGGCAGTACACCCCGAACACGGCGTCCTCCTCGGCGACCCGCAGATCGCACCACAGGGCCAGTTCGAGGCCGCCCGCGACCGCGTGTCCGGCGACGGCCGCGATCACCGGCTTCGACAGCCGCATCCGGGTCGGCCCCATCGGACCGTCCCCGTCCTCCGCCACCCGGTTGGCGCGCCCGGTGCCGATCGCCTTCAGGTCCGCGCCCGCGCAGAACGTGCCGCCCTCACCCCACAGCACCGCGACCCGGGCGTCGTCATCGTCCTCGAACTCCCGGAAGGCGGCGGCGAGTCCGGCGGCCGTGGGGCCGTCCACCGCGTTGCGGGCCCCGGGGCGGGACAGGACGACGGTGGTGACGTGTCCGTCACGTTCCACGCGGACCGGCATGAGGGCCTCCCCTTCTGTCCGAAGAGGCACGTGTCCCCCCGGGCGGATCACCTTGGCTGGTGGGGTCACTGTGCCATCCGGCCCGCGCCAGGAGCACGGGTGAAGGGGAAACCGCCCGTCGTGGCCACCACGGTCGTGCGGGCGGCACCGGCTGCTGCTGCCGAGGTCCCCGGGCCGCTCGCTCAGATCACCTTCAGCCGGACCAGCGCCCCCAGCGTCAACGCCCCCGGCAGCAGCGGCAGCCACACGGTGATGATGCGGTAGGCCAGGACCACCGCCGTGGCCACCGCGGCCGGGCCGCCCACCGCGACCAGCGCCACCACCAGCGCCGCCTCGACCGACCCCAGGCCGCCCGGAGTGGGCACCAGCGCCACCGCGACGGTCGCCGCGAGATAGGCCAGCGCCATGTGGGCGGGCGGCACCGGCAGCCGCAGCGCCTGCCCGACCGCGGCGAGGCCGGCCGCCTGCAGGGCGGGGAAGGCCAGCGAGCCGCCCCACAGGGCCAGCGCGCGGGCCGGCCGGGTGTGCACCGACCGCGCCTCGCCGAGTGCGGCCCGCACGAAGGCGCACACGCGCGTGCGCAGCGGCCGTACCAGGGCGACCACGGCCACCGCCACCGCCAGCAGGCCGGTCGCGCCCACCAGCAGCGGCAGGGCCGAACCGTCCGGCAGCAGCGGGCCGAGCCGCAGCGCGCCGGGGAAGGCGAGCAGCAGCGCGGACAGCAGACCGAGCCGGCCCACGGACTCGGCCAGCAGGTACAGGGCGAGCGCGGCCGAGGACCGGGCGAGCGGCACCCCGCACACGGTCATGAAGCGCAGGTTCACCGCGCCCGCGCCCAGCCCGGTGGGCAGCAGGTGGTTGGCCGAGGCCGCCGCGAACTGGGTCGCCAGCAGCCGGCCCTTCGGCAGCGGCTGCAGCACCGCACCCTGGCGGGTGACCGCGGCGGCCACCCAGGTCAGACAGGTTGCACCGGCCGCCGCGAGCAGCCACGGCCAGGAGGCGGTGCGCAGCTGGCCGAGGCCCTCGGCGAGCAGGGCGCGGTTCCGCGCGGCGACCACGGCGACGAGCGCGAGCGGCACCAGGCACAGCACCCGGCGGACGGGGACGCGACGGGGGAGGCGCCCCCGCGGCAGTGGGGGAAGCGGGACGGCGGTCACATCCGCAGAGGTTCTCCGCGCCATCCCAACAGAGGGTGAAAAGACAGGAACATTGACCTCAACGAAGGTCGAGGTTCTACGTTCTCTTCCATGAGCATGGAGACCACCGCCTGGACGCAGCTGCACAGCGTGATGAACGCGCAGTCGGAACGCCGTCCCTTCGCCCGCGCCACGCTGCGCCGCATCGCCGCCTTCGCCCGCCCGCACCGCGCGGGCATCGTCCGCTTCGTGCTGCTCGGGGTGGTGACGGCCCTGCTCGCCGTGGCCACCCCCGTGCTCGCCGGCCGCGTCGTCGACGCGATCGTGGCGGGGCACGACTCCGGCACGGTGGTCCGGCTCTCCCTGCTCATCGCGCTCGTCGCGCTCGCGGAGGCGGGGCTCGGCATCCTCGGGCGCCGCCTGTCGGCGACGCTCGGGGAGGGGCTCATCCTCGACCTCAGAACGGCTGTGTTCGATCATGTGCAGCGCATGCCCGTCGCGTTCTTCACACGGACACGTACGGGAGCGCTGGTCAGCCGTCTCAACAACGACGTGATCGGCGCCCAGCGGGCGTTCGCCAACACCCTGTCGGGCGTCGTGAGCAACCTGGTCACCCTGCTGCTCACCCTCGCGGTGATGCTGACCCTGTCCTGGCAGATCACCCTGCTCGCGCTGGTGCTGCTGCCGGTGTTCGTGCTGCCCGCCCGCCGCATGGGCACCCGCATGGCCCGTATGCAGCGGGAGGCCGCGGCGCTGAACGCGGCCATGGGCACCCGGATGACCGAGCGCTTCTCCGCGCCCGGCGCCACCCTGGTCAAGCTGTTCGGCCGCCCCGAGGAGGAGTCCGCGGAGTTCGCCGCCCGCGCCGCGCGGGTGCGGGACATCGGGGTGCGCACGGCCACGGCCCAGTCGGTGTTCATCACCTCCCTCACCCTGGTCTCCGCCCTCGCGCTGGCCCTCGTCTACGGCCTCGGCGGCTGGTTCGCGCTGCACGGCACCCTGCAGGCGGGCGCGGTCGTCTCCCTCGCCCTGCTGCTGACCCGCCTGTACGCGCCGCTGACCGCGCTGGCCGGAGCCCGGGTCGAGGTGATGAGCGCGCTCGTCAGCTTCGAGCGGGTCTTCGAGGTCCTGGACCTGAAGCCGCTCATCGAGGAGAAGCCGGACGCCGTCGAGGTCCCCGAGGGCCCGGTCGCCGTCGAGTTCGACGACGTCCGCTTCGCCTACCCGTCCGCCGACCAGGTCTCCCTGGCCTCCCTGGAGGAGGTCGCCGCCCTCGACACCCGCGGCGGCGCCGAGGTCCTGCACGGCATCTCCTTCCGCGCCGAACCCGGCGAGACCGTCGCCCTCGTCGGCTCCTCCGGCGCCGGCAAGTCCACCATCGCCCAGCTGCTGCCGCGCCTGTACGACGTGGACGCGGGCGCCGTCCGCATCGGCGGCACGGACGTCCGCGACCTGACGGCGGCCTCCCTGCGCGGCACGCTCGGCATGGTCACCCAGGACGGCCACCTCTTCCACGACACCGTCCGCGCCAATCTGCTGCTGGCCCGGCCGGATGCCACGGACGACGAGCTGTGGGACGCGCTCGGCCGGGCGCGGCTCGCCGAGGTCGTACGGTCCCTGCCCGACGGACTGGAGACGGTGGTCGGCGAGCGCGGCTACCGGCTCTCCGGCGGCGAACGCCAGCGGATGACCATCGCCCGGCTGCTGCTGGCCCGGCAGCGCGTGGTCATCCTGGACGAGGCCACCGCCCATCTGGACAACACCTCCGAGGCGGCCGTCCAGGAGGCGCTCACCGAGGCCCTGGAGGGGCGTACGGCCGTGGTCATCGCCCACCGGCTGTCCACGGTGCGGGCAGCCGACCGGATCCTGGTCGTGGAGTCCGGCCGGATCGTGGAACGGGGCACGCACGAGGAGTTGCTGGCTGCCGAGGGGCGGTACGCGGAGCTCTACCGGACGCAGTTCGCCGAGGTGCCGTCGGTCTGAGCGGGTCCCCTCCGGACGTGTGAGGCGCCGTCGCGTGGATACGCGGTCTGCACGGCACCAGGGCCCGTCCGGAAGGCCATCCCTGCCATGACCAGCGCACACGAACCGGCTCCGGACTCGGAGATCACCCTCCGGGTCAACGGCAAACCCCACACCCTGCACATCGACCACCGGCGCACCCTGCTGGACCTGCTCCGGGAGGATCTCGGCCTCACCGGGTCGAAGAAGGGCTGCGACCACGGCCAGTGCGGTGCCTGCACCGTGCTGGTCGACGGCCGCCGCCTCAACAGCTGCCTGCTGCTCGCGGTCGCCCTCGACGGCAGCGAGGTCACCACCGTGGAGGGCCTCGGCGGGGACGGCGAGGAGCCGCACCCGCTGCAGCGGGCCTTCCTCGACCGCGACGCCTTCCAGTGCGGCTACTGCACACCGGGGCAGATCTGCTCCGCCCTGGGCATGATCGCCGAGGCCGCGGCCGGCCACCCGTCGCACGTCACCGACCCCGCGGCCCCCTCCGGCCGGCCCGTCCCGCTGGACCGGTCCGAGATCCGCGAGCGGCTGAGCGGCAACCTGTGCCGGTGCGGCGCCTACCCGCGCATCGTCGAGGCGGTCGAGGACGTGATCCGGTGAACGGCTTCGGATACCTCAGGCCCGGCGGCGTCCAGGAGGCCGTCGAGGCGTACGCCGCCCACCCCGGCGCCCGCTATCTGGCCGGCGGCACCAACCTGGTCGACCTGATGAAACTCGGCGTGGAGCGCCCCGCCGTCCTCATCGACGTCGGCCGGCTGCCGCTGGACACGATCGAGGAGCTGCCCGACGGTTCGCTGCGGGTCGGCGCCACCGTCCGCAACAGCGACCTGGCCGCCGACCCGCGCGTCCGCGACCGCTGGCCGGCGCTGTCCCAGGCACTCCTCGCGGGCGCCTCCGGGCAACTGCGCAACGCCGCCACCACGGGCGGCAACCTGCTGCAGCGCACCCGCTGCCCCTACTTCCAGGACCTGGACAAACCCTGCAACAAACGCGAGCCGGGCAGCGGCTGCGGCGCCCGCGACGGCGTCCACCGCGACCACGCGGTCCTCGGCCACTCCCCGCACTGCATCGCCACCCACCCGTCCGACATGGCCGTCGCCCTCGCCGCCCTCGACGCCCAGGTGGAGCTGTACGGCACCGAGGGCACCCGGCGCCTCCCCGCGGCAGACTTCCACCGGCTGCCGGGCGAGCACCCCGAGCGGGACACCTGGATCCGCCCCGGCGAACTGATCACCGGCGTGCTGCTCCCGGCCGCGACCGCCGGCGTACCGTCCGCCTACCGCAAGGCCCGCGACCGGGCGTCGTACGCCTTCGCGCTCGCCTCCGTGGCCGTCGTGCTGCGGGTTACCGGCGGCGTGGTCGACCGGGTGGGCATCGCCTTCGGGGGGCTCGCCCACCGGCCCTGGCGGGCCCGGCACACCGAGCTGGCCCTGCTCGGCGCACCCGCCACGCCCGCCGCCTTCGAAGGCGCCGTGGACCTGGAACTCGCGCACGCCGAGCCGCTGCGGGACAACGCCTACAAGGTGTCCCTCGCCCACAACCTCGCCCTGGACGTCCTGAACCGTCTCGCCCCGGCACCGGCGGCGGCCTGAGCGGCCACAGCAGGAGGATCCCATGACCGCAACCAGCCTGGGCGCCGGCGTCGAGCGCCGGGAAGGGCGGCAGAAGGTCACCGGCGCCGCCCGCTACGCCGCCGAGTACCCGCTGCCCGGCCGCGCCCACGCCTGGCCCGTGCCCGCGCCGGTCGCGCGCGGCCGGGTCACCGCCGTCGACACCACGGCCGCCCTCGCCCTGCCCGGCGTCCTCGCCGTCCTCACCCCGTTCGACGCGCCCCGGCTCGCCGACCCGGAGGACGCCACGCTCGCCGTCCTGCAGGGCCCGCACGTGCCGCACCGCGGCTGGTGCGTGGCCCTCGCCGTCGCCGAGACCCCGGAGGCGGCCCGCGACGCCGCCCGGGCCGTCCGCGTCACCTGTGCGGCCGAACCCCACGACGTCGGCCTGGACCCCGCTCACCCGGACGCCTACGAGCCCGAGGAGGCCAACGCCGGCTACCCCGGCCGTGTCGAGCACGGCGACCCGAAGGCCGCCTTCGCCGCCGCCGAGGTCCGCGTCGACACCGTCTACCGGGTGCCGCCGCTGCACAACCACCCCATGGAACCGCACACCAGCACCGCCCACTGGGACGGGGACCGGCTCACCGTGTACACCTCCAGCCAGGGCGGTACCACCGTGCGGGAGGTCCTCGCCCAGCTGTTCGGGCTGCCCGAGGACCGGGTCACCGTGGTCTGCGAGCACGTCGGCGGCGGCTTCGGCTCCAAGGGCACCCCGCGCCCCGACGTCGTCCTCGCCGCGCTGGCCGCCCGTCACACCGGCCGGCCCGTCACCCTCGCCTACCCCCGCCGGTACCTGCCCACCACGGTCGGACACCGCGCCCCCACCGTGCAGCGGCTGCGCCTCGGCGCGCACGCGGACGGCCGGCTCACCGCCGTGCTGCACGAGGTGACCACCCACACCTCCCGCGTGAGGGAGTTCGTGGAACAGGCCGCGGTGCCCGCCCGCGTCATGTACGCCGCCCCGGCGCTGCTCAGCGCCCACCGGGTGGTCCCGCTCGACGTGCCGAGCCCGTCCTGGATGCGCGCACCCGGCGAGGCACCCGGCATGTACGCGCTGGAATCGGCCGTGGACGAACTCGCCGACGCGCTCGGCATGGACCCGGTGGAGCTGCGGGTGCGCAATGAACCCGAGCGCGAGCCCGGCAGCGGCAAGCCGTTCAGCAGCCGGCACCTCGTGGAGTGCCTGCGCGAGGGCGCCCGCCGCTTCGGCTGGGACGGGCGCGACCCACGGCCGGGTGTCCGCCGCGAGGGCCCCCTGCTCATCGGCACCGGCGTGGCCGCGGCCACCTACCCGGCCGCCGCCGTCCCGGCCACCGCGACCGCCCGGGCGCTGCCCGACGGCACCTTCGCCGTCCGGATCAACGCGACCGACATCGGCACCGGGGCCCGTACCGTCCTCGCCCAGATCGCCGCCGACGCCCTCGGCGCGCCCCTCGACCGGGTCCGCACCGAGATCGGGCACAGCGACCTGCCGTCCGCCTGGCTCGCCGGCGGCTCCATGGGCACCGCCTCCTGGGGCTGGGCCGTGCACGAGGCGTGCGCGGAGCTCAGGTCCCGGCTCGGCGCGCACACCGGGCCGCTGCCCGCCGACGGCGTCGAGACCCGTGCCGACACCGCCGGGCGGGCCGACGCCGACAGCCCCTACGCCCGGCACGCCTTCGGCGCCCACTTCGCCGAGGTCGCCGTCGACACCGTCACCGGCGAGACCCGGGTACGGCGGCTGCTCGGGATCTTCGCCGCCGGGCGGATCCTCAACGCCCGTACCGCGCGCTCCCAGTTCACCGGGGGCATGACCATGGGCCTGGGCATGGCCCTCACCGAGGGCAGCACGACGGACCCGGCGTTCGGCGACTTCACCGAGGCCGACCTCGCCTCCTACCACGTGCCCGCGCACGCCGACGTCCCCGGCATCGAGGCCGACTGGATCGACGAGGACGACCCGCACCTCAACCCCATGGGCAGCAAGGGCATCGGCGAGATCGGCATCGTCGGCACCGCCGCCGCCATCGGCAACGCCGTCCACCACGCCACCGGCATCCGCTTCCGCCAGCTGCCCCTCACCCCCGACCGGATCCTCACCGGCCTGCTCGCCGGGGTGTGACGGTGCCGGGACCGACCTGGGAGTACGACGGTTACCGCCCCGAGGAGGAACGCCTGCGGGAGTCCCTGTGCACCCTGGGCAACGGCTACTTCGCGACCCGAGGGGCACTGCCCGAGTGCACCGCCGACGACATCCACTACCCGGGCACCTACGCGGCCGGCTGCTACGACCGGCTCACCTCCGAGGTCGCCGGACGCCGGGTCGAGAACGAGGACATGGTCAACCTCCCCAACTGGCTGCCGCTGCGCTTCCGTCCGGCGGGCGGCGCCTGGCTCACCCCGGACACCGCCCCCGTCACCGAGCACCACCAGATGCTCCACCTCGACCCCGGCCTGCTGGAACGCCGCACCGGCTACGGCCTGGACGGCGGGGCCACGCTCCAGGTGCGCCAGCTGCGGCTCGTCCACCTCGCCGACCCCCATCTCGGCGCGCTGCGCACCGAGTTCACCGTCGAGGGCGGCGGCCTCGACCTGGAGGTGGAGGCCGCGCTCGACGGACGGGTCACCAACTCCGGCGTGGCCCGCTACCGGGACCTGGACGGCCGGCACCTCATGCACGTGCGGACGGGCATCGCCGCACACGACACCGTATGGCTGCGCTGCCACACCCGTACCTCCCGCATCGAGTTCGGCCTCGCCGCCCGGCTGACCGCCGACGCGCCGGTGCTGCTGGTACCCGAACCCGAGCGCGCCGTCCAGCACGTGCGGCTGCGCCTGGCGCCCGGCCGCACCGTCACCGTCGACAAGACCGTCGCGCTGCACACCTCCCACGACCCGGCCATCGGCGACCCGCTGCAGGCGGCCGTCGACCGCGTCGGCGCCGCCCCCGTCTTCGACGCGCTGCAGGAGGCGCACGCCGCGGCGTGGGAGCAGCTGTGGCGGCGCACCGCGCTGGAGGTCCCCGGCGAGGCGGGCAGCATCCTGCGCCTGCACCTGTTCCACGTGCTGCAGACCCTCTCGCCGCACACCGCCGACCTCGACGTCGGCGTCCCCGCGCGCGGACTGCACGGCGAGGCCTACCGCGGCCATGTCTTCTGGGACGAACTCTTCGTCCTGCCCTACCTCAACCTGCACCTGCCCGAGGTCTCCCGCGCCCTGCTCCACTACCGCCACCGCCGCCTGGACGCGGCCTGCCAGTCGGCCCGGGACCTCGGCCGGCGCGGCGCGCTCTACCCGTGGCAGAGCGGCAGCGACGGCCGCGAGGAGACCCAGCAGCTCCACCTCAACCCCCGCTCCGGCCGCTGGCTGCCCGACCACTCCCGGCTGCAGCACCACGTCGGCTCGGCGGTGGCCTACAACATCTGGCAGTACTGCGAGGCGACCGGCGACATCGACTTCCTGCACGGCGAGGGCGCCGAGATGCTGCTGCACATCGCCCGCTTCTGGGCGGACTCGGCCGACTACGACGACCGCCTCGGCCGGCACCGCATCCGGGGCGTGGTCGGCCCCGACGAGTACCACGACGCCTACCCCGGCGCCGCCGCACCGGGCCTGGACGACAACGCGTACACCAACGTCACCGCCGCCTGGGTGCTCGCCCGCGCCCTGGAGCTGCTGGACCTCCTGCCCGAGCCGCGCCGCCGCGAACTCGCCGAGAACGCCGGACTCGACCAGGACGAGCCCGCCCGCTGGGAGGAGATCTCCCGCACCCTGCACGTGCCCTTCCACGACGGCGTGATCAGCCAGTTCGAGGGCTACGGCGACCTCGCCGAGCTGGACTGGCACGGCTACCGCAGCCGGTACGGCGACATCCGGCGCCTGGACCGGATCCTGGAGGCGGAGGGCGACACCGTCAACCGGTACAAGGCGTCCAAACAGGCCGACGTCCTGATGCTCGGCTACCTCTTCTCGGCGGCCGAACTCCGCTCGCTCCTCGGCCGGCTGGGCCACCACCTCGACGAGCGGACCTGGACCGCGACCGTCGACCACTACCTGCACCGCACCAGCCACGGCTCCACCCTCAGCGGCCTGGTCCACGGCTGGGTGCTGGCCCGCTGCCGCCGCGCCGGCGCCTGGGAGTTCGTCCAGGAGGCGCTGCGCGGCGACATCGCCGACCTGCAGGGCGGCACCACCGGCGAGGGCATCCACCTGGGCGCCATGGCCGGCACCCTCGACCTCGTCCAGCGCGGACTGACCGGCCTGGAGACCCGCAGCGGCGCCCTGTACCTCGACCCGGTCCCGCTGCCCGAACTCTCCTCCTACGGCTTCTCCGTCCGCTACCACGGCCACTGGGGCGTCCATCTGCGCCTGCGCAGCGGCCTGCTGGAGATCGCCGTCCCCGCCTCCGACCGCTCACTCATCGACATCTGCCTGGGCGACCGGGTCGTACCGGTCGGACCGGGGGAGACGGCGCAGCTGGTCGTACCGGAGTGAAGCCGTCGGCACTCCCTGTGAGTGGTTCATTGCCAAATTCACAGACATGCCAGTAAATTTCCGGCAACCGCTTCGAGACGTCACCGGCAGACGGGGCCCAGGATGAGCACGGACGACCGCGTCGCGGTGACGACCGGCATCGCACGACTGCACGCGTCGCCCGCGCTCGCCGGACCCGGCCGGCTCGGGCTGGTCACCCATCACGCCGGCGTCCTGCCCGACCTGCGCCCCGCCGCGCCCGCGCTGCTGGAGGCCGGCGCGCGGCTGGTCGCCCTGTTCGGCCCCGAGCACGGGCTGCACGGCACCTCTCAGGCCGGCGGGAGCGAGGACGCGCGGACCGACGACGTCACCGGCCTGCCGGTCCACGACACCTACCGCCGCGGCGGCGCACGCCTGGACGCCCTGCTGCTCGACAGCGGCGTCGACGCCCTGGTGTACGACCTGCAGGATGTCGGGGCCAGGTTCTACACCTACCTGGGGACCATGTTCGACCTGATGGTCTCGGCGGCCCGCACGGGCGTACGGTTCGTGGTCGCCGACCGGCCGAACCCGCTCGGCGGACTCGTCAGCGAGGGTCCGCTGCCGGAGGAGGCCTGGGCCAGCTTCGTCGGGCGTGCCCCGACACCCGTCCGGCACGGCCTCACCTGCGGTGAACTCGCCCGGTATCTGAACGCGTCGGTGGTGCCCCGGGCCGCGGGCCGGGGCGCCGACCTGACGGTGATCGAGGCGACCGGCTGGCGGCGCGCCATGGACGCGGGGGCCACCGGCCTGCCGTGGGTCGCGCCCTCGCCGAACATCCCGACGCCCGCCACCGCCGCCGTCTACCCCGGCACCTGCCTGTTCGAGGGCACGAACCTCTCCGAGGGCCGGGGCACCACACAGCCCTTCGAGATCGTCGGGGCCCCGTACATCGACGCGCGGTTCGCGCCCGCGCTCGCCGAACTCGCCCTGCCGGGAGTGCACTTCCGTGATCTGCGGTACGTACCGACCTTCCACAAACACGCCGGACGGCCGCTGCGCGGGGTCCAGCTCCACCTCACCGACCGCGAGGCGTTCGCTCCCGTACGCACCGCCGTCGCGATGCTCGCCACACTGCGGCGGCTGTACCCGGACGACTTCGCCTGGCACCCCGTGGACGGCGGAGCGGAGCGGACCGGCCACCGTCACTTCATCGACCTGCTGTGGGGTTCCGACCGGTTGCGGCGCACCATCGACGCGGGCGCCGACCCGCTGTCCCTGTGCGACCCGCCGGCCCCGCCCGTCCACTGGGCCGGCGCCGACGCACTGCTGTACGCCTGAGAACCGACGCGCCCGCGAAGGACGATCCCGTCGATGACCGATCGCACGACCCCCACCACGACGTCCCGGGCCACGACGCGTGGCTTTCGGTCGGGCGACGGGCCGAAGCTGGTGGAGACATGGCGGCGGAGCGCGCCGGCCGACCCCATCAGCCCGGACCGCTTCCGCTCCCTGGTGCTGCTCGACGCCAACTTCGACCCCGAGGGGCTGCGGGTCGCCGTCGACGGCGACCGGGTCGTCGGCGCCGCCTACGCGGTGCGCCGGCTGACCCCCATGACCGGCACCGACCTGGAGCCGGAGCAGGGCTGGATCCCGTTCTTCTTCGTCGACCCGGCCGCCCGTGGACGCGGCCTCGGCCGCCGGCTGCTGACCGACGCCCTGGACTGGCTGCAGGGCCACGGCCGCACCCGGGTGGACTTCTCCTCGTACACCCCGAACTACGTGCTCCCCGGCCTGGACGCCGACACCTACCCGGAAGCGGCGCGGCTCCTCGCATCCCTGGGCTTCCGCACGCTCTACGAGGCGGCGGCGATGGACCGCGGCCTGGTCGGCTACCGGATCCCGGACGAGGTCGCCTCCCGCCTGGCCGAACTGACGGCGTGCGGCCACCGGTTCGGCACCCCCCTCGACGACGACCTGGTGGAGCTGGTCGCGCTGGCCGGGAACCACTTCAACCCGGACTGGGCGCGTGCGATCCGGGAGTGCCTCGCGGCGGGCACCCCGCCCGACCGGATCGTCATCGCCCGGGACCCCTCGGACCGCCTGGTCGGCTGGGCGATGCACGGCGCCTACGCGTCGGCGGACGAACGGTTCGGCCCGTTCGGCGTACGGGAGGAGGCGCGCGGCACCGGAATCGGCAAGGTCCTGCTCCACCTGGTCCTGGAGCGGATGCGGGCCCGCGGTGCGCACGGCGCGTGGTTCCTGTGGACCGGCGAGCGGTCTCCCGCGGGCCACCTGTACCGCAACGCGGGTTTCACCACGACCCGGGTGTTCCGCGTGCTGCGCCGGGAGGCCGCCCGGTGACGCCGTCATCCCACGGCCCCCGGCACACCGGCCGGCTGAGCCGCCGTCACTTCGCCCTCACGCTCCCCTCCGCGCTGCTCGCCGCCGGGTGCGCCGCGCCGCACCGGGGCACCGGGCGGCCCGGGGACCCGGTCGTCCTCACCCTGCTCTCCCACTACGCGAGCGGGGAGCAGAAGCAGGCCCTGCAGGGCCCGGTCGACGAGTGGAACGCCACGCACGACCGGGTCAAGGTGCGGACGGAGGCCGTCGAGTTCACGGACCTGCTGACCACGCTCATGGTCCGGCAGGCCGCGGGCCAGGGCGCCGACATCCTGCACCCGTACTGCCTGTGGAACGGCCAGCTCGTCCGGGCCGGCGTCCTGCGGCCCGCCCCGTCCGAGCACGCCGAGGAGATCAGGCGCGGCTACGGCGCGGCCGCGGTCGCCGCCGCGTCGGTGGCGGGCACGGTCTACGGCTACCCCACCGAGATGCAGACGTACGCCCTCTACTACAACAGGCGCCTGCTGCGCGAGGCCGGCTTCCCCGGCCCGCCAAACACCTGGCGCCAGCTGGAGGAGACGGCCTACCGCACCGCCAGGCGGGACCGGTACGGCAACACGCTGGTCCAGGGGTTCGGGCTGTCGGCCTACGACGACTCCACCACCGTCGGCCAGACCCTCGCCCTGCTCAACGCCGCCGGCGGCAGATTCGTCTCCGCGGACGGCAGGCGCACCGCCCTCGACGGGCCGACCGGACGGACCGTGTTCGAACTGGAGCACCGTCTCGTCGGCAGCGGGGCGAGCGACCCCGGCGTCAACGTCTACCAGGCGTTCCCCTCCGGCCGGGTGGCCATGGTGATCAGCGCGGGCTGGTGGACCGGGAGCCTGAAGCCCCTGATGGGCAGGGACTACCGCGATGTCGGCGTCGCGCCCGTACCCGTCCCCGAGGCGGACGACCCGCGCGCCACGCTCTCCACCGGCTTCATGCTGGGCGTCAACACGGCCAGTGAACACCCCCGCGAGGCCTGGGAGTTCCTGCGCTGGCTCAACACCGGCAAGGTGCGCGTCACACACGGCAGGGCGACCCGGATGAGTGCCCTGCAGGTGTCGGTCGGCTCCCTGACCGGCCGCGCCGACGACATGCGGACACTCCTGGGCCGGGGCGGCGATCCGAACCTGCGCCCGTTCCTGGACGCGCTGGCGTACGCGGTGCCGGAGCCGAACGTGCCCGGCGCCCAGCAGGCCAAGTCGCTGCTGCGCAAGAACATCGAGGCGCTGTGGACCGGTCAGCAGTCGGTCGACGGGACACTGCGCACCATCCGCCGCCAGGTCGACCAGGAGGTGTCGCGCTCATGGTGAACGCCCTGGCGCCGGAGACGGCCGACCGGACGGCGGCCGCGTCGCAGCCCGCCGCCCCGGCGCCGGCCGGCCGTGGCCGGCACCGGCAGGCCGCCGTCGCCTACCTCTTCCTGGCACCGGCGCTGCTGTTCTTCGCGGTCTTCCTGATCCTGCCGCTCGGCTTCGCGCTGCTGCTGTCGATGTCCCGCTGGACCGGGTTCGAGCTCGGCGACATCGACCCGGTCGGCCTGGACAACTTCACCGGCCTCTTCGCGGACGGCTCGACGTTCCTGGCGCCGGTCCTCACCAACACGCTGCTGTTCGCCCTGGGCACCGTGGCCCTCGCGCTCGCCGGCTCGGTGCTCGTCGCCACCTGCATCGACAAGCTGCGGTTCCAGGGGCTGTGGCGCACCCTGTACTTCCTGCCGATCGTCACGACCGTCGTCGCCGTCGGCAACGTGTGGAAGTACATGTACGAGCCGGGCGGTCTGGTCAACGGTGTCCTCAACGCCCTCGGGCTCGGCTCGGTGGCGTTCCTGCAGGACCCGGACACCGCGCTGCCCTCGGTCGTGGTCGTCCAGGCCTGGGCGTCGGTCGGCTCGGCGGTCCTCGTCCTGACCGCCGGGCTGAAGTCCGTTCCCGAGTCGTACTACGAGGCCGCCGCGCTCGACGGCGCCGGGCCCGGCACCGTCTTCTGGCGGATCACCCTGCCGCTGCTGCGACCGTCCCTGCTGTTCGTGTGCGTCACCCAGTTCCTCACCGGCCTGCAGTCCTTCGCGCTGATCATCGTGATGACCCAGGGCGGGCCGGGTGACGCGACCGATGTGGCCGCGCTGGAGATGTACCGGCAGGCCTTCAGCTACGGCGACTGGGGCACCGCGAGCGCCGCCGCCTTCGTGCTGTTCGTGGTGGTCCTCCTGGTCACCCTGGCGCAGTTGTGGATCTTCCGGCGCAAGGGGGAGGACGCATGAGGGGGAGAGGACGGACGAGAGGGGGAGGACGGATGAGGCGCCGCCGTTTCCCGTGGCTGTCGTACCTGGTGGTCGTGACCGGCGCCGTGCTGACGGTGGTGCCGTTCCTCGACATGGTGATGACGTCCTTCAAGGGGCCCGGCGAGGCCGGCAGGCTGCCGTACCGCTTTCTGCCCGAGGCGTTCGACCTGTCCAACTACCGGGCGGCCGTCCACCAGCTCGACCTGCCGGTGCTGTTCCGCAACAGCGTCGTCGCCACCGCCCTGATCACCGGATCGGTCCTGCTCACCTCGTCACTCGCCGGCTATGCGCTGGCCAAACTCCGCTTCCCCGGCCGGGACTTCGTCTTCCGTCTCGTCCTGTCGACGATGATGTTCCCCCCGTTCCTGTTCTTCATCCCGCACTTCCTGATCCTGGTGCACTGGCCGCTGGCCGGCGGCAACGACCTGTCCGGGCGTGGCGGCGCGGGCCTGACCGTCAGCATCGTGGCGCTCGCCATGCCGTTCCTCGTGAGCAGCTTCGGGATCTTCCTCACCCGCCAGTTCATGCTCTCGATCCCGGACGAGGTACTGGAGGCCGCGCGCATCGACGGGGCCGGGGAGTTCACCGTATGGTGGCGGATCGTGGTGCCGCAGACCACCCCGGTCCTGCTCACGCTCGGGCTGCTGACCTTCGTCGACGCCTGGAACGAGTACATCTGGGCGCTGCTCGTCTCGACCGCGAACCCGGACGTGATGACGCTGCCCGTCGGCATCCAGCTGCTGCGGGACCACGTCGACCCGGCCCGCACGATGCCCGTCGTCATGGCCGGCCTGGTCCTGAGCACCCTGCCGGTCCTGGTGCTGTTCCTGCTGCTGCAGAAGTACTACATCCGTGGTGTCATGCTCAGCGGCCTCAAGTAGCGGGCTCACGTCAGAGGGCCCAAGCAGAGGGCCCAAGCAGAGGGGGAGGGAGCCGACGGAGATGAGCGCGAGCGACGTGGCCCTGAGCGTGCTGGCCGTGGACGACGAGGAGCCCGCGCTGGAGGAACTGCTGTACCTCCTGGGGCGCGATCCGCGGGTCGGCACGGTGGTGCCCGCGGCAGGGCCCACCGAGGCCCTGCGCCGGCTGGGCCGGGCCGCGGAGGACGGGCCGGCCGGGGCCCAGGCCGTCGACGTCGTCTTCCTCGACATCAACATGCCGGGACTCGACGGCCTCGAACTCGCCCGCCTGCTCGGCCGGTTCAGCGCGCCGCCGCTGGTCGTCTTCGTCACCGCGCACGACGGCTTCGCGGTCCGCGCCTTCGACCTCAAGGCCGTCGACTACCTCCTCAAGCCGCTCCGCGAGGAGCGCTTCGCCGAGGCCGTACGCCGGGTCGCCGAACTGGTCCGGGCCGGCCAGGGCCCCCGGCCGGCCGCACCCGCCGAGGCCGTGCCGGAGCCGGGGCCCGCCTTCGGCGACCACGTCCCCGTGGAACTGGGCGGGGTGACCCGGTTCGTGCCCATCGCCGACATCACCCATGTCGAGGCCCAGGGCGACTACGCACGGCTGCACACCCCGCACGGCAGCCACCTGGTGCGCGTCGCGCTGTCCACCCTGGAGGAACAGTGGCGCGTCCGCGGCTTCGTGCGCATCCACCGCAGCCGGCTCGTCGCACTCGGCCGCATCGAGGAACTCCGCCTGGACGGCGGCAACGTGACCGTACGGATCGGCGACCGCGTCCTCGCCGTGAGCCGGCGCAACGCCCGGGAGCTGCGGGACCTGCTGGCCAGGCACGTGACCGGCCGGGCCCGTTGAGCAGCCGGCGCGGTCCCCGGGTGACGGACGTGTGGCGATCGCCGTCCGCCGGCTGTCTCCAGGGGATTCCGCTGCGTACACTCGGCGCAGCACAAGGTGATCACCGCGGCGTCGGGGAGTGCGGCATGGGTGCGGAGTCCGTCCCTCGCAGAGAGGTGGTCACCGGCCGGCCACGCGCCTCGGCAGGTACGACCGCGGCGCGCCCGGAGCCCCTGCCGCCGCTCCCGCCGGAGCCCCGGGTATGCCAGTTGATGCGCCGTCAGCTGCGGGCGGCCCTGACGGCCACCGCCCTCCTCGCCGTCCTGCTCGGCCTGCTCCCCGCACTCCTGCGCGTCCTGCCCCTCGCCGGCGCATCACCCCGCGCCCCCCTCGCCGTCTGGCTCCTGCTGGGCGTGGCGCCCTACCCCGCGCTGCTGGCCATCGGCGCCTGGTACGTCCGCCGCGCCGAGGCCAACGAGACCGACCCGGCCGCCGCCCCCGCGGAACGCCCCTGATCATGCGCCGACCATCCGCCGGGGCCGGCCGGTGAACCAGACGTACGGCATCGTGGGCGTCACGGCCGTGACCCTCGCCACCGTCCTCGTCGGCGCGCTCGGCCTGCGCGTGTCCCGCACCACCTCCGACTTCTACGTCGCCTCCCGCACCGTCGCCCCGAGCCTCAACGCCTTCGCGGTCAGCGGTGAGTACCTGTCCGCCGCCTCCTTCCTCGGCGTCGCCGGACTCGTCCTCGCCCAGGGCGTCGACATGCTGTGGTTCCCCATCGGCTACACCGCCGGCTTCCTGGTGCTGCTGGCCTTCGTCGCCGCCCCGCTGCGCCGCTCCGGCGCCTACACCCTCCCCGACTTCGCCGAGGCCCGGCTCCAGTCCCGGGCGGTGCGCCGGATCGCCGGAGTGCTGGTCGTCGGCATCGGCTGGCTGTATCTGCTGCCCCAGCTGCGCGGCGCCGGCCTCACCCTCCGGCTGCTCACCGGCGCCCCCGGCTGGCTCGGCGGGCTGGTCGTCGCCGCCGTGGTGACCGTGGCCGTCGCCGCCGGCGGGATGCGCAGCATCACCTTCGTCCAGGCCTTCCAGTACTGGCTGAAACTCACCGCCCTGCTGGTGCCGGTGGTGTTCCTGCTGCTCGCCTGGCGCGCCGACCACACTCCCGCCCCGGCCTGGGACGACCGGCCCGTCTTCCACCGCTCCACCGAGGTGCGCGCCGAGGGACCGCTCACCCTCACCGTGCCCGATCCGGTCCGCGTCACCGCCTCCGGAACCGTCGACGGCCGTGCGGTGCATGGGAGTTCGCTGCGGCTCGACGCGGGCCGCCACCGGATCGGCGCGGACACCGCCCTGCGCTTCCCGGCCGGCGCCCGCGTCCCCCTGCCCGGCCGCACCGCACCCTCCAGCTGGGCCAAGCCGCTGTCCTCGGACCGCGAGCAGCACGGCCTGTACGCCACCTACGGACTGATCCTCGCCACCTTCCTCGGCACCATGGGCCTGCCGCACGTCGTGGTCCGCTTCTACACCAACCCCGACGGCCACGCCGCCCGCCGCACGACGGTGAGCGTGCTCGCGCTGCTCGGCGCGTTCTACCTCCTGATCCCCCTGTACGGCATGCTCGGCCGGCTGTACGCCCCCGACCTACTGCTCACCGGCGACACCGACGCCGCGGTCCTGGTCCTGCCGCAGCGGCTGGTCGGCGGCGTCGCGGGGGAGCTGCTGGGCGCGCTCGTCGCGGGCGGCGCGTGCGCGGCGTTCCTGTCCACGGCCTCCGGACTCGCCATGTCCGTCGCGGGCGTCCTCGCCCAGGACGTCCTGCCCGCGCTCGGCGTCCGGCGCTTCCGGCTCGCCACCCTGCCCGCCATCGCGGTGCCGACCGCCGCGGCCGCCGCGGTCAGCGACCTGCCCGTGGCCGACGCGGTCGGCCTCGCCTTCGCCGTCTCGGCCTCCTCCTTCTGCCCGCTGCTCGTCCTGGGCATCTGGTGGCGCGGCCTGACCCCGCCGGGCGCGATCGCCGGGCTGCTCCTCGGCGGCGGCTCGGCGCTCGCCGCGGTGACCGCCACCATCGCCGGCGGCACCCGCTCGGGCCGGCTGCACACCCTGCTCGCCTGGCCCGCGGTGTGGTCCGTCCCCGTCGGCTTCACGGCGATGGTCCTGATCTCCCTGGCCACCCGCGACCGCGTCCCACCCGGCACCGCGGTCGCCATGGCCCGCCTGCACCTCCCCGAACCCCCGCCCACCCCCCGCCCCTGACCGGCCAGGACCTGACCGAGGAGCTGTCGTGTTCACCCATGTCGTGCGCTTCCGTCACCCGGACCGAAGCGGTCCCGTCCGTCCCGACGCCCCGACGCCGCGGCACCCATGACCGTCCTCGGCACCGCCGCCCTCGCTCTGGCCGGGCTCGCGTTGTTCGTGCTCGGCGTCGCCCTCGGGCACGGTGCGGCGCGCCGGCAGCAGGAGCACTCGGCCGACCACGACGGGACGCGCGCCCTCGCCCACGCGCTGCACACCGCCGCACGCGCCGCGGCCCCCCTGCGCGCCGGACTGACCCCGGACACCGCCCGCAAGGCGGCCCGCAGGCTGCGCCCCCTGCTCGGCACCCCCGCCCTCGCTCTCACCGACGGCGCCTCGGTGCTCGCCTGGGACGGCGCCGCCGAGCACCACCGCCCGCAGATCGCGGAACAGCTCGCCCACCCGGCGCGCGTCCGGGCCTTCCCCCTGCCCTGCCACGCCGCCGGCTGCCCCGTCCGCTGGGGCGCCCTGGTGCCGCTCACGGCCGACGGCGGTGTCCCCGGCGCCCTCGCCGTGCTCGCCGACGCCGAGTCCACCGCTCTGCTCCGGGCCGCCGAGGAGGCGGCGCACCGGCTCTCGCTGGAACTCGAACTCGCCGGCCTCGACCGGGCCCGCGCCGGTGCCCACGCGGCCGAGGTCCGGGCCCTGCGCGCCCAGATCTCCCCGCACTTCGTCTACAACTCCCTCGCGAGCATCGCCTCCTTCGTCCGCACCGACCCCGAACGCGCGCGTGAACTCCTCCAGGAATTCGCCGACTTCACCCGCTACTCCTTCCGCCGGGGCGGCGACTTCACCACCCTCGCCGAGGAGTTGCGCGCCATCGAGCAGTACCTGGAACTGGCCCGCGCCCGCTTCGGCCGCCGCCTGAAGGTCACCCTGCGCATCGCCCCCGAGGTGCTTCCGGTGACCCTGCCGTTCCTCTGTCTGCAACCCCTCGTCGAGAACGCCCTCAAACACGGCCTGGAGGAGGCCGTGGAGCGCAGCAGCGTCACGATCACCGCCGAGGACGAGGGCACCGAGGCCCGGGTCGTCATCGAGGACAACGGCGTCGGCATGGAGCCGGAACGCCTGCGCGCGATCCTGCGCGGCACGGCCGGACCCGCCACCGGCATCGGTCTGAGCAACGTCGACCGCCGGCTGCGCGAGGTCTACGGCGACGAGCACGGCCTCGTCATCGAGACGGGAGTCGGCGCGGGCACGAAGATCACCCTCCGCCTCCCGAAGTTCCGCCCGGGCGTCCAGGCCCCGGCGCCACCGTCCTGACCGGGGCCGGTCAGCTGTCGTCGTCCGAGGAGTGACACCCCTTCGGGAACGAGGTGTCGCCGTCGTGCGTGGCGAGGAAGAAGACGTCGATCCTGACCTTGCCGGACGGGCCGCCCTTCCAGTAGCCCCGCTTGGGCGCGTGCTTGAAGTGCGAAAACCCGCCGGTGATCATCGAGTTGACCCTGTCGGCGGCCTCCTGTCCCGGCCCCGGATCCGGCGCCGTACCGAAGGAGAGCACGAAACCCGCCGTACGGTCCGCCACACCGGCCCCGCGCAGCTGCGCGCCGAACTGCTTGCGGACGGACCCGGCGCTGCCCGTCCGCACGGTGAAGCTGCACGGCTTGAGCACCAGCCCGCGCTCCGCCGGCTGGGTGCTCGGCGGCGGGCTGGACGGTGTGCCGGGCTTCGGCGTCGCGCCCGTGCGGTGCTCACGCGGCAGCGAACCGAGCGCGATCACGAGCAGCAGCAGGAGCAGATCGGCGAAGAGCCACCCGGCGAGCAGCATGGTGCGCCCGCCGGCGGCCCCCTGCGGCGGGCGGGGGCTCATGGCCCACCCCGGTACGGCGGCGGGTCGGCGTTGTCCCGGCCGTCGGACGGAATACCCCCGTAGCGGCGTTCCAGGCGGTCGACGAGCTGCCAGATGCTCCGGGTGGAGTCCACCAGGTTCTCCGCCCGCTCGGTGAAGACCAGCAGCGTCTCCCCGAGGCTGCGGGCCAGGTCCCGTACCGCGGCGACCGCGAGGTCGTGCCGGTGGATCTCCTGCCCGGTCGCCTCCTGCGCACGCCGCAGGTCGCCGACGAGCGTCTCGATGGCGGCGCGCAGTTTCGCCTCGTCCTCGGCGTTCTGCTCCCGGATCCGGATCAGGTCCTGGGCCAGCCGGCTGGGCGGGGTGAGCCCCCGGATCAGCCGGGTCAGTTCGTCGACCGTCTTCGTCCAGCCGTCCAGGGCGCTCTGGATCCTGCTGCCCGGCCCGGTCTCCAGTGCGGCCGTGATCTCCTGGGAGGTCCGGTGCAACGCCAGTTGCAGTGCTTCCGTACCGGCGTTGAGCTGGGAGGCGAGCTTCTCCGCGCTCCGGCTGTCCAGCGGCTTGCCGGCCGGCCGCGCGGGCGTGGCGAGCAGGAACGTGGCCAGGGCCAGCTCGTGCGCGAGCCGCCCGCGCTCCGCCTCACGGGACAGCCGCCGCTCCCGGCTGCGCTGCAGGGCGTGCAGCACCAGGGTCAGCAGCACCACGGCCAGGATGAGCAGGGTGACGTGCAGCGCGGACGTGCCCAGGGTCACGGTGGTCGGCTCGGGCGGCCGGCCCTGCGGGAAGCCGCGGGCCCAGCCGAGCAGGAAGGGGTCCTGGCTGCGGGTCGCGTCGTAGGCGTCCAGGGCGCCGCGCAGCCGCCACCAGGTGAGCGCGATGGGCGCGAACACCAGCACGTCGCGGGCGACGCCGAGCCAGCCCTCCAGCGTGCCGCGGCCCTTCGACGGCGCGTCCGGGAGCAGCACCTCGGGCGGGTAGGCGGTGACCAGATCGGTGCCGGCGAGGGTGGTGCCGCCGCGTTCCAGGTCGGCGGCGACGCGGTCGAGCACCCGGGTGTCGGAGCCGTCGGTGCGGGCACGGTCCGCCAGGGCGCGGATCCGCCCGGCGATGCCGTCGAGTTCCGAACCGGGACCGGTGCGTTGCGCGGGGACCGGCCCGGGGCTCGGCGGTGTTGCCTCTTCAGTCGATGTCATGCGGCGTCATTCGTGTCGTCCGGCGGTCGGGGTGGGGAGAGGGGGAGGGGCGGCGGATGTGTCCGATGTCAGGGCACGGAGGTCAGCAGGATCGCGGCGAACGTGCCGAACAGGACGAGGAGCAGCACCGACACGAAGATCACGGTCACCCCGTCGAGTTGACCGAGGCCCCCGAGCCCCCGCCTTCGGCGGGCGGGCGGCTCCTGCGGCGGGGCCGGGTGGTCCCACTGCGCGGGGTCGGGGACGACTCCCTGGGCGTGGTGGTCCCGCGGGCCGGCGGCGGGCACGGACGGCCGGGGCGGGCCCGGGACGGCCGGATGCGCCCACTCGGTGTGCGCGCGGGTGGGGGAGGGAGAGGGGGAGGACGGGTACGGGCCCGCACCCGCCGCGGACGGATCCTGCCGGGGACGGCCCGGTGCGGACGGGACCGGGCCGGCGGTGCCGTAGTCCGGCTGCGCACCGGGCCCGGCCGGCGCGGTCGTCCTGCCGCCGAGCACCGGTCCGCCCGGCCGGGACGCGTACCGGGCTCCCGTGCCGGGGCCGGAGTAGCCCTCGGCGCGGAGGAACTGCTCCGACAGCTCGTACCGGATCCGCTGCCCGGCCCCGTCGTCCGCGGCGAGTTCCAGCGCGGCGGCGTACAGGCCCAGCGGCGCCTGGGCACCGGCGCGTTGGACCAGTACGTCGGCGTCCGCGCGGCCCAGCCCGGGGCCGTACGCGGCGATCAGCAGCTGGCGGAAGCAGTAGACCTCGCTCGCGCGGTCGCCGGCGGCGATGCGGTCGACCGCGTCGAGCAGCAGATCGCGGTCGTACCACAGCCGTGCGGTGCGGGGGCTGTGCCCGGCGTCGGCGAGATGGCGCAGCACCACGCGCATCGCGTCCGGGAACCGCTCGGCGTACTGCCTGACGAGGTCCATCAGTTCCTCCGCCGGGCTGGGAGCGAGCAGGCCGGAGCGCTCCAACGAGGCTGCGGGCATGCCGAGGTACAGGGCCACGACCAGCAGCCGCCAGTCCGCCGCCCGGCGCAGGTCCAGGCCCTCGTGCGGCAGCTGCCGGAAGAAGACGCCGGTCACCAGCGCGGCCGCGGGTTCCGCGGACCGCGTCGCCTGCAGCAGCACCTCGGGCGCCTGCCCGGCGAGGCAGGCCTCGACGGCCTCGGCCATCAGCAGCTGCCGCAGATCGGGGTGGAGCGACGCCCGCCGCTCCGGGCGGTGCCAGCGGTGCAGCGCCGTGCTGAGCCACTCCGCGGGCTGCTTGCGCAACTCACCCGCGAGGCGCACGCGCTCCTGGGCCAGGGCCCCGCGCGCGGCGGCCCGCTCCAGCAGGGCGTCGTCGAGGAAGACATCCAGCCGCACCCGGGGGTCGGCGATCCGGCCGTCCACGATCGGCACCGTCCGTCGCCAGGCGTCCACGTCCTGCGCGGTGTGCAGCGGGTGCCGCGGGCGGATCCGCTCCAGCGCCGCGTGTCCGTCCTCCCGGTACAGCTCCACCAGCTGGGCGGCGAACCGGGTGGTGTCCGTGTCCGGCGGGGGCTCGGTCACATCGACGCGCCGGCGCTGGTTGATGTACATCGACTGGGGCGGGCGGGCGGCGAGGAACACCACCCGGGGCTGGTGGCCGCCCTTGTCGGTGGACTCCCGGCTCGCGAAGGTCCAGGGCCGGCCGGGGACCGGTCCGGCGATGTCGGACAGGGCCGTCATGGTCGGCAGGGCGAGCTGCGGCCGGATGAGGACGCTGAAGTCCTCCGCGGGCTCGGCCAGCACCCGGGCGACGAGCGCGGTGAGCTGCTCGGCCGGGACCTCGGCGACCCGCTCGCGCAGCGCGGCCAGCCCGGGCCGCGCCGCCTCCCTGAGGTCGTCGAGGTCGAGCGCGGCGAGGTCCGCGCCGGTGCCGTCCGGCTCGCGGTCCCGCCAGCCCGGCCAGTCGTGGAGTCCCAGGGCGAGCCCGGCGTCGATGGCGCGCGGGTCGCCGACCAGGACGTGGGTCAGCGTGGCGCCGCCCCGGCCGTGCGGATTGCGGGAGGGCAGCTTGCGCAGGACGGCCGCCTCGTCGTCGAAGACCAGGTGGACGAGGCTGGCCGAGTCCTCCGGCAGCTCGCCCTGGCCGTCCTGGGTGGCCCAGACGTACTGGAGCCGCTTGGCCCAGCGGTCGAGGGTGCGCAGCCCGGAGTGCGCGACCGGGCGGACCCCGGCGTTGCCTTCGTGGTCCCGTTCGGCCCAGCCGAAGAGGATCTGGTCGACCGTCGTCATCGGACAGCTCCCTGGCCGAGGGCGTGGGGGTCGAGGACCCCGCACATGGCGAAGAGGGCGAGCATGGGCTTGAGGGTCCGGCGCGGCGCGAAACTCCCGTGCGGGGAGCGCTGGACGCCGTCCGCCTCGACCGCCTTGTGGCCGGTCGCGGTGGCGAAGTGCAGCGTGGAGCGGGCGCAGCGCACGAAGGGGGCGAGCCAGCCGGCGGCGCCGCGGGAGCTGAGGAAGGCGTAGGCGTCCTCGCTCTCCTGCTCCACGGTGGCGAGCTGCAGCTCCTCGTCGGGGGAGGTGTTCTGGAACCAGCGGTCGACGAGGGGCTCGTGGTGGCGCAGCAGATCGCACTTGCCGACCACGACGGCGGCCGGCAGCGGCAGGAACTGGGCGCCGTCCACCCCGTGCAGCCGTCCGATCTTGTCGAGGACGACACCGAAGGACGGGTCGCCGGTGACACTGCCGGTGGCGGCGGTCAGCCCGCGGATACGGGTCGGGTCGACCACGAAGACCAGCGCGCTGACCGCGCCCAGGAACGGCACCTCGGCGTCGTGGTCGGCGAGCCACTCGCCGGAGACGTCGAAGAAGGCGACGGCGAAGTTGCGGTCGGTCCTGCTGTTGTGGATCCACAGGGCGTCGGTGAACTCCGGCGGCTGGGCGGGGGTTCCGGCCAGGCCCTGGCCCTGGTCGAGGAAGGGCCGGACGACGTCCTTCAGATAGCGCTGGTGCAGTTTCAGGTCGAGCCCGCCGACGACCAGGCCGAGGCGGGCCATCCGGTCGACGTCGGAGAGCATGCCGAGCATGGCCGCGAGCAGATGGCTCTTGCCGGCCGCGGACTCGCCGACCACCCCGATGACCAGGGGCTCGCCGAAGTCGCCGTAGCGGCCGGGCAGGACGTGCGGCTCACCGCCGCCGGTGCACAGCCGGTAGGCGTCGAGACGGCGGTGGTTCCCGAGTACGTCGTCCTCGCCCTCGACCGGGGCGAGCGGTTCGGGCCGGCCGTCCGCGGTGAGGGTCACGGTCTCGGCCCTCGCCCAGTCGACCATGCTGAGGCAGATGGGGCACCTCACCTTTGCTGCCATGTCACTCCTCCCCTCAGGCCAGCGCCAGGACGGCGATCAGCACGCCGAGGACCAGCACGGCCGCGGCGACGGACAGGACGACGGCCCGCCTGGCCAGCAAGGACCTGACCGTGCCCAGGCGCGGGGGAGCGGCGGGCGGCTGCGGGTACGGCTGTCCGTGCTGCCGCTGGTTGAAGGCGTGCTGCCGGGCGCGCAGCTCGTGGAAGTGCTGGCGGGCCTGCTGTTCGACCTCGGCGAGCCGGGGCGGGCCGGACGGGCCCGGGCCAGGGCCGGTGCTGCGGCCCGCCTGGGTGTCGCGCCGCAGCCGCAGCGTGTAGGCGCTGACGCGCTGGCGCGCCTCCTCGGTGAAGACCCCCTCCAGCAGGGTGCGCTGGCCGGCGTCGAGCCAGCGCACCCGGTCGCGCATGTCCGCCGCCGTGGTGGCCTCCTCGCCGGTGGCGAGGTGGAAGAAGACGGCGCCGGCGGAGTAGACGTCGTCCCGGCAGTCGGCCCGGCCCTGGCCCTTGGCCTGTTCCGGAGACCGCCAGGGGTCGGTGCCCGCCGCCGCACCGCGGGGCTCGCCCTCGTCCACGGTGAGACCGAAGTCGGCCAGCTGCACCGTGGTCCCGTCCCACCACAGGGTCTCGGGCCGGATGTCCCGGTGCACCAGACGCAGGTCGTTCAGGTGCCGGAGCACCGCGAGGACGCCGTCCACGACGGCCCACAACTGGCCTGCCTCCAGCGGTAACCGGTCGGCTGTCTCGGACAGGGGGCGCCCGCGCCGGGTGGCGACCAGGTAGGGCGCCCGGCCGTCCGGGCGGTAGCCGATGACGCGGCTGAGTTCGGGCGGGTAGCTGGTGATGCCGAGCCGGCGCACCAGCACATCGGCCGTCCTGACGGTCCGTTCCAGCTCCCGGCGCGCCGCGTCGGTATGGGCGATGCGCTGTACGACCCGCTCGCCGCCGCCGTGCACCAGCAGACCGTGGCGCTCCCGGAACCCGTCCCGGGACATTTCTCCCTGGCGATCGAAATCGATCTCGAAGATCGATTTTCCGGTGTCGCGGCCACCACAGGTGATCATTTCCAGACGCTCGATCAAACCCGCCCCCGATAAGTGTGCTGCGGAATCCGAAACTACACCCACCGGGCGTCACTGCGCGTACCCTTCTCACCAACGGCCCGATACGTGACGGTAGTTGGCTCGGGGGACGAACACATGGCCAGTCCGACATGGACACAGCTGCGCGATGCCGGCGCATTCGAAACACTGGGCGAATTATTTCCGGACGCACCCAGCAGTCACGCTTTTCTCGAAGACCTCGGAATCAGCCCCGCCCTGCTGCCGCCGTTCGCCCAGCTGCCCGCCGCCTCCTGGTGGCGCACGGTCTGCCGGACCGTCGACCAGGGCCGCTTCGAAGGCGTCACGCCCGGCGGCCTCGTCACCGCGGCGGCGGCCCGGTACCCCGGACACCAGGGCCTCGCCGCGCTGGCCGGCCGGAGCAGCGCGACGGCACTGCGGGTCCTGTGCCTGATGTCCGCGCCGCTCGACGAGGCCAGGCTGCGCATCGGCGCCGAACAGCGCGTCATCCGGGAGGCGGCGGCCCGCTCCGCCGGCCGGCTGACGGTGGAGGCCCACCCGGCGGCCCGGGTGTCCGACGTCCTGCCCCAGCTCCAGGCGGTCCGGCCGCACATCGTGCACTTCGCCGGGCACGGCACGGACGACGGCCGGCTGCTCTTCGAGGACGAGACGGGCACCTCCGCCCCGGTCCCGGTACGGGCACTCGCCGCGGCCCTCGCCCTGTACGCGCCGCTCGACTGCGTCGTCCTCAACTCCTGCTGGTCGGCGCCGTACGCGGACGGCCTGCTCGACTGCGCCGCCACCGTCGTGGGCACCAGCGGCGAACTCCCCGACGCCGCCGCCCTCGCCTTCGCCGGGGGCTTCTACGCATCCCTGGCCCACTCCACCGACGTGGACCGGGCCTGCGCGGCCGCCCGCGCGGCCCTCCTGCTCAACGGCCACGACCCGGACGAGCTGCACCACCGCTCCCGAAGGAGCCGCGCGGCATGACGACGCCCGGCACGCGTCCCGCCACCTCCGCCCCGGCCGACGTCGCCAGCGCCTTCGACCGCGGGCTGCAGCGCGGCGACAACCCGGAGGTCGCCGGCGCCGACGGCCCGGCCGCCACCACCGTGGACTCGCGCTGGCTCGGCACCTGGCGGCGGCCCGGCTCCGCGCGCCGCGCCCCCTGCCGGGTGTGCGGCCACACCTTCCGGCTGGACGACACCGTCTATCTGCGCCACGCCGAGGACGGCAGACTGACCGACGTCACCCACCACCTGCGCAACCTGCCCTGCAGCGGCGAGGTCCCGCCCGCCGCCCCGTCCGACTCCGGGGCGCAGGCCGCCTTCTTCCGCGGCGTCGACACCACCGACCCCCGGCCCGACACCCTGCACACCGTACGGCTGATGCCCGGCGACCCGGTGCTCGGGCAGGCGCGGCAGCGCAACGCCTGCTTCGTGTGCACCCACACCTTCCGGCTGTTCGAGACGGTCGTCGTCTGTCCCTGCTCGCCCGAGGATCCCGGCTGCCGCAAGGCCGTCCACCAGGACCCGGCGCGCGGCCTCGGCTGCTTCGAGCAGTGGCGCAGCGAACTGACCGTCCAGCAGTGCCCCATGAACTTCCGCAACCTGAGGCGGAACTGACATGGGACGCTTCGACCGCCACACCCTCATCGCCGGCTGGGACCAGCAGCGGCTGGCCGAGGCCACCGTCGTGGTGTGCGGAGTGGGCGCCCTGGGCAGCCAGTGCGCCCAGGCGCTCGCCCTGGCCGGCGTCGGCCGCCTGGTGCTGTGCGACCCCGACGAGGTCTCGGAGTCAAACCTCAGCCGCGCCCCGCTGTTCCGCGCCGCCGACATCGGCAGGCCCAAGGCGACCGTCGCGGCCCGCAGGCTCGCCGAACTGTCCCCGGTGACCCGGGCCGAGGCCCGCACCGCCCCCCTGGTCAGCGGGGTGGGACTGGCCGAACTGCGGGACGCCTCGCTGGTCGTCAGCTGCCTGGACAGCCTGGCGGCCCGGCTCCAGCTCGCCGGCCGCTGCCACCTGGTGGGCGCCGCGCTGCTGGACGGCGGCACCAGCGCCTGGGGCGGTGAGATACGGCTGTACGAACCGTCCGGGCCCTGCTTCGGCTGCGGCCTCACCCCCCGGGACCGCGCCGCCCAGGACGACCCGTGGGCCTGCGCCGACGCCGTCGTACCCGAGGCCGGCGCCTCGGCACCCGTGTCCGCGCTGATCGGCTCCTGGCTGGCGGTGACGGCGGTACGGCTGCTGTGCGGTGCCGCCACCGCCCCGGGCGTGATCCGGGTGGACGCCGCCGGCGGTACGGCGAACCCGGTGACCGTGCCCCGTGACCCCGACTGCCCCCTGCACCGCCGTATCCCCGCCGACCTGGTGGCTCCTGTCCCGGACACGGTGCTGTCCACCCCGGCCGACCTGACCGGCCATCTGGCCCCCGAGGAGACCGTGATGACCTGGGCGCCGCTGCCCGGCTCCCCGCCCCCGCGCGAGTCCACCCGGCTCGCCGACGCGCCCCCGCGTGCCCGGCTCGCCGAACTCGGCGTGGCGCCGCGCGAGATCCTGCCGGTCCTCCACGCCGGCCGCACCCGCGGAATCCGCTACCTGGAACTGGCCGGGGCCGACGGGAAAGGAACACCCCGATGACCTACCAAGCGGGCAAGCTGCCCTCCGAGATCAAACGCGAACTGGTCAACCTGCTGGGCGAGCTCTACCGCACCCAGACCGAGGCCGAGGAAGTCCTGGACGACATGGACTTCCCGCAGCAGGCCCGGCCGCGCTGGGACGCGGGCCAGGAGGTCGGCGCCTACTGGCGGCAGGTGGTGCGTGCGCTGGAGCTGGGCGCCGTACAGCGCGAAGGTGTCCAGCAGCTGGTGGAGACGGTGCTCGCCCGCTGGCCGGGCAACCAGGCCCTGCAGAAGATCCGAGCCTTCCTGGAGGAGGAGGACCGCGAGCAGGGCGGCACCACCGGGAACGCCGACACGCTGTACCGGACGGTGGAGTTCGTCGGCAGCGACGCCTACCCCGAACTGCTCAGACTGGTGCGCGAGCTGATCGACGCCGACGCCGTCCAGCTGTACGCCGGCCACCGGCAGGCCGCCTACCGGGTCGCCGCGATGCTCCCGGACCTGCTGGACCGGCTGCGCGAGCGGGCCGCGCGCATCGCACCCGAGGTGGAGGTGCTCTACGGCGAGTACGACTTCCGCCCGACCCTGTACACCCGCCTGGAGGTCATGGGCCCCGACGGCCAGCAGTTCGAGATCCCTTACGTGCCCAACACGACCCTGCCGAGCGACCTCGTCCCCGCCGTCTGGGCGCAGTACCGGCCGGAGGTCGCCCAGGACGCCAACGGTCATCTGCTCCGCGCCGTCGTCGACTTCCGCGACGAGAGCGGCGAGGCCCGGCGCCTCGACCCCGAGCAGCCGCTCTACAACCAGGGGGTGCGCGACGGCGGCCAGCTGCAGATGTCCGCCGAGTCGACGGCCGGCGTCGACGGCCTGCTGCGCTACGAGGCCCTGGTCCGGGCCCGCGACGACATCGCCGACTTCGCCGCCGACCACGACGAGTTCACGCTGGTCGCCATGGACGACGAGCGGGTGCCGATGGAGTACCGGGTGGAGCTGCACGTCCCCGGCTTCGCCCCGCCCGACGACCTGGAGACCTGGCCACTCGAACCCCGCCGCATCGACCAGCACGAGCTGGACATCTGGATGCCCTCCGAGTTCCCCATCCAGGCCCCGCTGGTGCGCTGGCGTTCCGACGTGTTCCACCCGAACATCGCCCGCGACGAGGACCGCAAGGGCGCGGTGTGCCTCGGCCCGCTGATGACGGACTACACACCCGACCTGAGCATGTACTCGCTGTGCCAGATGCTCATCGACATGGCCCGCTACCGCAACTACGAGATCCTGCCCCACGACTACCGGATGGCCAGGGACTTCGACAGCCTCGTGCAGGACATCATCGAACGCGGCGGGTACCTCGACGCGGGCGCCGCCGCCTGGGCGTTCTCCTGGGACGGCCAGGAGCGCATCAAGGAGATCGGCGGCACCACCTGGCTGGCCCGGGCGGGCCTGACCGAGCGGGCCGACCGCTCCCGGTTCCTTGAGGTCCAGCGCGTGGAGGAGAGCGCGGATGAGTGAGGAGAACCGCGCCGCCACGGCCATGGTGCTGCTCTACAAGGGCACCTCCTTCGACCTGGTCGGCAAGATGACCCTGTCCTCGCTGATGGTCGAAGGGCTGCGCCGGGACCTGCCCGACGGCGACCCCGACGAGCCGCTGATCATGCATCTGCGGTATGTGCGCAGGCCGGATCCCCGGCTGGTGGACGGCCCGCGCACGATCCACAACCTGCGCAGCCAGATCGGCCGCCTCGGGGTGATCGTCTCCCAGGGCGGGGAGACCGTCATCGACCGCGAGTACCCGGTGCGCGAACTGCTCGGCCCGGTCCTGCAGCACGTGGTGCAGCAGCTCGACGCCGACGAACAGGTGTGGGGCTTCTGCATCGACCATCCCTCCCTGAGCGGTCTGGCACTCGGCCGCTCGACCCCCGAGGTCGAGGGCACCATGGACCTCAACCTCCGTGAGAGCAGGCGCAGTTTCACCGTGCGCAAGGTGGCCGAGCCGCCGGTGCCCGGGGTGCACCCGGCGGACCTGGGCATCGACGCGGCCGGGCTCGGCCAGGTGACGGTCCTGCTGTCCGGCGACATCCACGGCCATCTGCAGGAGATGAAACTCTCCCGCCGGCTGGAGGAGGGCGGCTTCCTGCTCGGCAGGGTGCTGCGCGTCCTCGGCCCGGAGCGCGGGGAGGGAGCGGACGACGCCGCCGAGGCGCCGGCCGACCGCTATCTCGTGGAGATCACCGAGGTCACACCGGCCGAGCACGCGGGCGCCGGGGCGCTGCACTTCACCTTCACCGGCGACTCCTTCCGCGAGGTGAACCAGCGCATCACCGCCGCCGGGCAGGACCGGCAGCTCATGGGCTGGTACCACACGCACCTCTTCTCCGGGAGCGAGTCGGGCCTGTCGAGCATCGACGTCGATCTGCACCTCGGCACGTTCCGCCAGCCCTGGCAGGTCGCCGGACTGATCAACCTCACCAGCGAGGAGCGGCTGCTGCGCTTCTACGCACGCTCCGGCGACTCGATGCGCGAATGCGAACAGTGGGTGAAAGATGACCGCGGTCGATACCGCCTTGCGCGTGCTGTTGTGGTCGACGGCCGCTGACGCCGGCGCGGCCACGCGTCCGGCGCCGCCCGAGGGCGAGCTGGCGCTCCCGCAGGAGCTGGCCGCGCCGCCGCCCGACGTCAGCGCGGCCGTCGTCCGGCTGGCGGCGCAGTCGGCGGCCCGGCTGCGGCTGGACGCCCTCGCGGCCCGCGAGCGGCGGCCGGTCGGCGCCGGGGCCCTGCTGCTGGCCGCCGCGGTCGGCGCACGGGCTCAAGGCCAGCTCGCGGCCGAGACGGTCCGCGCGGTGCCGCCCGCTCGCTCGCTGTGGGACGTGCTCGCCCACCACGCGGTGGTCGCGCCCGCGCTGCCGCACATCGCCGACCCCGTCCTGGCCGGCCGGCTGCGGGCCGCCTCCCCCCTCACCGCCCTGCTCGACCGGCCCGACCCGGTCGGCCAGACCCAGGCCGAACTCCTCCTGGAGGACGTCCTGCTGACACACCCTCAAGGACGCCGCCTGATCACCACCGTCTACTGCGAGGCCCCCGCCTCCCCGGCCCAGGCCCTGTGGCGGGGCAGGCTGCTCGACCAGCTCCGGATGAGCGAGCGGGAGCTGGTGATCGACGTGTACGAGGCGGCCCTGCTGCGCCACGCGGAGGCACACCTGTCGCTGATACACCGGGCCCGCGTCGGCCTGACCGCGCCGCCCGACCTGGCAGCCGCCCGCCCCGTCGCCCACTGGTGGGCCGCCCTCGCCCGCCTGGAGCGCTCACACCAGCGGCTGCTGCGGGCCCGCACCGGCATCGGCACCGCGTATCTGCCGGGCGTACGCCTGTTCCGGCAGGTGGAGCGGCTGGAAGCGAGTGGGGGGAGTTCCGCGTGACCACGACCGTGCGCGGTGTTTCCGTGGTGGCTTGTCCGGTGGCCTCTTGGTGGGCTTGGCCTGGCGGGCCGGTGTGCTCGGGCCGGGGGCTGTTGCGGGTCCGGTCCGGCGCCGGCTCCGTGCGTGTGCCGGGCGTACGCCTGTTCCGGCAGGTGGAGCGGCTGGAAGCGAGTGGGGGGAGTTCCGTATGACCACGACCGTGCGCCGCATTACCGTCGTCGCCCCGGACGAGGCGTCCCTGGCGGCGCTGCGCCGGCAGCCGCCGCACATCACCGTCGAACAGGCCCTGGCCTCCGGACCGTACCTGCTGCTCCTGCCGCTCCCGCCGGGCTGGGACGTGCTGAGCTGGGAGACCGTCTCACCGGAACTGCTGCTCCAGTCGGAGCTGCCGCACGGCACCCCGCTCTACGCGCCGGCGTACTCGCCGACCGCGCCGCCGCCCGACCTGACCAAGCGGCCCGACCCGGGCGGCAGCACCGAACCGCCCCGCGAACAGGCCGCACCCGAGGAACCGGTGTACCGGCACCCCCAGCCCGGGGAACTCCACGAGGACCAGGCCACCGTCCTCGCCTACGGCCGCGACATCGCCCAGGTCGCCTCGTTGCTGCGGGCACGGCTGTCCGTGCTGGTCGTGGCCGAGAAACCGGTGGTGCCGCACCTGTGGCGGGAGATGGCCTCCCGGGCCGGACTGCGGGCCGAGGTACTGGAGGAGCCGCCCGAAGGCGACGACGGCGACCCGCAGGAGCAGCAGCCGCCCGGCGAGCAGCTCATCCCCCCGGTGCAGCAGAACCCGCGCCAGCGCCTGCTGGCCCGGCTGCGCGAGCTGGTGCGCGCGCTCAACGACGACACCGTGCTCGTCGTCCAGCACCTCGACCTGCTCGCCGGCGGCTCCGACGGACAGCTCTCGCCGGAGGCACGGGAGGTGACCGAGCTGCTGCACGGGGCGCCCGAGCGGGTGATGCTCGCCTTCGCCGCGCCCTCGCTGTCCGTGCCCGAGGTGCTGGCCGAGCGGTTCAGCACCCGCGTCACGATCACCGGCGTCCCGCGCACCGTCTGGTTCCGCGACGACCAGGAGGAGCAGCCGCTGGGCCGGGCCCTGGTCACGGTCGGCGAGGCCGGGCGGTTCGACCGGTACGACCCCGTCGAGTTCTACAAGCACGTCGCCGGCATGAACCCCGTCCTGCTGCGCCAGGCCATGCGCTACGCCATGAGCGTCCACAAGGACCACCCGGCGCCGGTCGCCCGCGACCTGTACGCCACGATCCGGGCGTTCAAGGCCCAGATGTCCAGCAACTTCGAGGTACCGGACGTCGGTTTCGACGACATCGCCGGCTACGACGAGGTCAAGGCCCACATCCAGCGGGCCATCGACATCGTGATGGGCCACCACCGGCTGCCCCCCGAACACGACCACCTGCGCACCAAGCTGATCCCGCGCGGCTTCATCTTCCACGGTCCGCCGGGCACCGGTAAGACCCTGTTCGCCAAGGCGATCGCCAACCGGATGAACGCCACCATCCTCGTGGTGTCCGGCCCCGAGGTCATGGGCACCTACGTCGGCGAGAGCGAGCGCAACGTCCGGGAGATCTTCGCCGAGGCGCGCCGCAACGCCCCCTCGGTCGTGGTCTTCGACGAGTTCGACTCCATCGCCTCCCGCCGCTCGGAGCACTCCGACGGCGGCACCCGCGCGGGCAACGCCGTGGTCGCCCAGATCCTCACCGAGATGGACGGCTTCCGGCCGGAGGTGCCCACCCTGGTGATCGGCACCACCAACCGGCTCAACCTGATCGACGAGGCCCTGCTGCGGCCCAGCCGCTTCGAGTCCATCGCCATCGACCTGCCCAACGACGAGGCACGGCTGAAGATGATCAACCTGCACGCGGCGAAGTTCGGCATCGACGTCGGCGGCGGCGTGGACGAGCTGATCGCCTCGGCACTGCGCGGACGCAACGGCGACGACATCCACTCGGTCTTCCGGGACGCCTTCGTCGCCGCCCACTTCCAGGATCCGCCGGTGCCGCCCACCCCCGAACAACTGGGCCAGATCGTGGGCCGGCTGCAGCGCAAGCGGCGCGAGCAGCGCCGCTCGGGCAGGCGCTGACACCGTGGCGGTCACGAGGGACACGAGGAAGGAGGCACGGTGAGCTGGGGCCAGGACACCGTCGACACCATCAGGGACCTGGAGTACGTACGGCGGCGGCTCGACGGCGAGTTCGTCGGCCGGGACCGCGCGGTGCGGCTGCTGCAGCTCGCCGTGGTCTGCCGGGAACACGCACTGCTGCTCGGGCCCACCGGCACCGCCAAGAGCGAGCTGATCTCGGCCCTGGCCCGGCACATCGAGGCCCGCCGCTTCAGCTATCTGCTCACCCGGTTCACCGAACCGTCGGAGATCTTCGGCGCGCTGGACTTCGAGCAGTTCCGCCAGGGCGCCTACCAGGTGCGCACCGAGGGCATGCTGCCGACCGCCGAACTCGTCTTCCTGGACGAGGTGTTCCAGGGCAGCAGCGCCATCCTCAACACCCTGCTCACCCTGCTCAACGAACGCCGCTACCACAACGGCGCCCGAGCCGAGAACGCCCCGCTGATCAGCCTGCTGGGCGCCACCAACGAGATACCCGACGACCCCGGCCTGACCGCGTTCTCGGACCGGTTCCTGATCCGGCTGGAGGTGGAGCCGGTGGGCGGCACCGACCTCGAACGGCTGCTCCAGGTGGGCTGGGAGCACGAGACCCGCCGGTTCACCGCCGCCGTCCAGGCAGCCGAACAGGCGCGGAGTACGGACACCACCGCCCAGCCGTTCGACGGCCACCGCACCTCGGGCACGGTGACCGTCGAACGCCTGGGCCGGCTCACCCTGCGGCTGAGGGACGTCGACCTGGACCCGGTCCTCGGCGAACACCGGGAACTGGTACGGCAGTTGCTGATCCAGGGGGTGCGGCTCTCGGACCGGCGGCTGGTGCGGAGCCTGAAACTCGTCGCCGGGGCCGCGCTGCTGCGCGAGTCGCGCACGGCCGAACCCGTGGACCTGTGGCCGCTGGCCCACATCTGGACCGACCCGGCCGACCGCACCACGGTGGAGGAGGCCGTCCAGGCCGTGGTGGAGAAGCACGGCGGGGAGCCGGCCGGCCGGCGCCGCCCCGACCACGAGATCCTGCTCGACGCCCGGGAGATCGGCGCACCGCTGACCGCCGGACGGCGGCCCAGCGAGTGGAGCGTCGTCGAAGGCCTCCACAAACTCGCCGACTTGTCACGGGAGTTGAGGGAGCATCCGCCCGTGAACACCCAGACCGAGGCAGAGCTGTCTCGTATCATTGCCGAAGTGAACGCCTTGCTCGACCAGTTCGAGTGAGGGCGGGAACACACGAAGGGGTACCCAGCATGTGCAATCCCCGACGGGTCCGCATCCGGGCCTCCAGCCGGCTCACCCGCATCTGGCAGGAAGAACTGCGCCGTACCGGCCGGGCCAGCGCCGAGGCGGCCGGCGAGGCCACGCTGCGGGAGGAGTTCGGCACCCTGCTCGGCGCCCCGGCACGCCGCGCGTTCGAGGACGCGCTCGGCGCCGACACCCGGTGGACCTGGCAGGACGGCGCCTACCGGCTCGACATGGACGGCGGCACGGTCGTCTACCACCTCGACACCGGAGAGATCGAGATGACCGCCCGGCTCAGCGACATCGTGACCGCCGAGGCCGAGGTGACCCGCACCCTGCAGGGCACGGTGGACGTGAGCGCCACCGCCGAGCACTCCGAACGGTACTTCGACGACAGCTGGGCGGGCCTGAGCAAGTCGCTGGCCGAGCGCACCGCCCGCGCCCAGGCCCAGGAACGCGCCGACCGCGAGGCCGCGGAGCAGGCCGCCCGCCAGGAGGAACGGGAGCGGCTCGCCGGGCAGCGCAGACTGGCCGGGCAGCGCGACGAGATCGACGCCGAGGCCCGTGCGGAGGCCGAACGCCGGGCCGCCGCCGAGGCGGAGCGGCGCCGCGGGGAACTCGAACGGGACGCCGAGGCCCGGCTGCGCGACACCCGTACCGGCTTTCTGCGCCCGGTGCACGAGGTGCTGGCCGTGGCCTACCGCGACGCCATCGTGGCGTACGCGCGCGAGCACGGCGTGCAGGACATCCAGGTCGACGAGACGGGCGGCACGCTCAACATCCAGTTCGAGATGGAGGCCTGAGCGATGCGGGTCAGGGTCGACTTCCGGTTCAACGCCGAGACCGGCGAGGTCGAGCTGTTCCAGGTGGACGACATCGGCCGTGCCACCCGGACCGAGGACCACGACGCCACCCACGAGGACATCGCCCACGCGATCGGCCGGGTGCTGGACCGCAGCCCCGTGCCGGAAGAGGTACGCGACCAGGAACGTGAGCCGCAGCCCCTGCACCTGCCCGCGCAGACCGATCCGGCCGACGGCGAACAGCACCGCGAACCGAGGCGCGCCCGGGAATGACCAGATCGCCCGACCTCCTCGCGTACGCCGCCCGCTGCTACGAGCAGGCGGGCGACTACGCCGAGGCCGCCCGCTGCCACGAGGAGGCCGGCCATCCGCTGAAGGCGGCCGAGCTGTGGGAGCAGGCCGGCGACCCGGAGCGCGCCGCCGGCCTCTGGCGGCGCGCCCGCCGGCCGGGCCGGGCCGCCGCATGCCTGCTGTCCGCGCGACGGTTCGAGGCGGCCGCCGAGTGCTTCGAACAGGGCGGCGACCTGCTGAGCGCCGGCTGGACCCTGGTCACCCGCACCCGGTCGTACGCCACGGCCGAGCACCTGTTCGCCGCCGCGCAGCCGCGGACGGCCGGCGAGCGGCTGCGGCGCCGGCTGGGCCGGCAGCTGGCCGCGGCCCTGGCCTACGGCGAGCGCGAGGCCCTGCTGCGCACCCTGGCGGCCGTGCCGGAGCGCATCGGCACGCTCACCCCGGCCCGGGAGCGGGCCGAGGCCGAGGCGTGGGCGGTCACCGCGGCGGACCACATCCGCCGCCCGGACCTCGGCGCCCTGGTCTTCGCCGCCTCCTACCGGGCCGGCGTCAGCGGCTGCGCCGACCGCTGGCAGCAGTGGGCCGCCCGCACCCTCGGCGACACCACCGGCGTGCCCACCGGACCCGCGCCGCCGGACCCGGGGACGGACCAGGGCCCTTCCGAAGGACCCTAGGGCCCTTCCGGCCCAGCATCCGCAGATCCATACATCGGGGGATCCATGAGTACTCTTTGGCGGCGCAAGAAGCGGCCGTTCCCCTTGTTTCCCGCCCAGCAGCCCACGCCGCCCGTGCCCGCGCCGGCCGACCGCTCACGGTCCATCACCGTGATCCCCAAGCCCCCGCACGGCCAGGACACACCGCCCGTGCCGCCCGGCGAACCCCCGGCACCCGACCCGGGGGAGCGGGGCGAGCCGGCCGGCTGGTCGGCCGTGGTCCGCTTCCCGTCCCCCCGCGCCGCCCTCGGGCATGTCGCGGCGACGGCGGAACTGGGCCCGCCGGGCCTGCGCAGATCGCCGTACGACCCGTCCGTGTGGGCGCTGCTCACCCCCGGACAGCAGCCGGGCCTGCCCCTGGCGGCCGGGTACGGCGGCGTGGTCTGCGAGGCCGACACCGACGGCCTGCTGTGGCCCGACCGGCCGGCCGCACACGTCCCGCGGGCCATCGGCGAGCTGTCCGCCGTCGCCGCCTGGGAGCCGGTGTCCCTCGCCGAACTCGCCGCCCACAGCCCGGTGGCCGGCCCGCCGCCCGGCCTCAAGGAGGTCGCCGTCCTCGCACCGGGCGCGCTGGGCCGCTGGCTGCTGCGCCGCTGCCTGGCCACGGGCGTGGCGACCACCTTCACCCCCGTCGAGCGGCTCGGCCCGGACGGCCGGGACGCGGGCTGGCTGCTGCTGCGGCTGAGCGCCGCGGACGGCGCCGTACCCGCCGGACTGGTCGAGGCCTGCGGCAGGCTGCCGGGAACCGTGGCCTGCCGGGCGGCCGACCCGGACTGCCGGCTGCTGGTCGACGTGCGGCTGCGCCTTCCGCTGGACGACGCCGCACTGCTGGAGGAGGTCCCGCCCGCGGGGCACCTCGTCGTGGAACGCGCCGTGGCCGGACCACCCTGGCAGTGGCGGCCGCTCGGCGAGGCCGCCGCGGGCGAACTCCTCGACGCACGCCCGGCGCTCGCCGCCTCCGCCCCCGTCCGCATCCCGGTGCCCGTGCCCGCCCTGGGGCCGCCGCTGCCGGTCCGCCTGGTGGCCAGCGCACGGGCCCCGCACCGCGTCGACGCCGTGCTGGTCGCGGACGGCGAACTCGACGCGCTGCGCCGCTTCCTGCGCACCCGGCCGCTGCACGAGACCGCCGTCGTCGCCTTCGGACCCGGCCGCCACCTGGTGACCGAGCCGCCCGGACTGTGCCAGGCCCTGCCCTTCGGCGTACCCGTCCACCAGGCCGGTCCCGGCGCCCTCTACCTGGAGAGCGGCTGCGTCCTCAACCCGCCGCTGCCGGACACCGCACGCGACGAGGTCCTCGGCCTGAGCCCGGACGTCATCACGGTGCTGTGCCGCGACGGCGCCTGGCGGCTGCGCCTGGCCGACGTACGACCCGCCTGGCAGCTGTGGATGCCCGCGCCGCCCGCCTTCGCCACCGGACTGTCCGAGCCCGCGCGGGAGCTGCTGGACCGGCTGGCCACGGTGATGCCCGAACCGGAGGCCGCCGCACCGGCCGCGACGCACACCCCGGAGGCCGAACGACGGCGGCTGAACCAGGTCGCCATGGAACACTCCCTGCGCGGCGAGTACCGCGAGGCCGCCGAACTGCTGGAGCGGGCGGGCCACTTCCAGCGCGCCGCCCAGATGTACGAGCGGGCCGCGGCCGAGCTGGGCGAGGGCCTGTGAGCACACCGCCGGCCGGCGCCTGGAGCGCCCAGCACATCCTCACCGTGCCGGCGGCCGACGCCCGCGCCCTGTGCCTGTCACCGGACGGCACCGGACTGGCCGTGGTGCACGGCGACACGGTGGTGCGCTACGACGACGAGGGCCGCGTGGTGTGGCGGCTGCCCTGGCCCGGTCCACCGCCCGGCGCGGACCCGCGGCCCGGCACCGACGCGGCGGTGTGGACCCCCGACGGCGACCGCCTGTTCCTGCTCGGCGCGGGCCGGCTGGTCCTCCTCGACGCCGACACCGGAGAGCCCGTGGAACTGCCCCCACAGCTCCACACCGAGGGCGAGATCACCGCCCTGGCCCTGTCCCCCGACGCCCGGCTGCTCGCGGCGGGCCTGCGCACCGGCGACGTCCTGCTGCTGTACCGCGCCGAAGGGACCGTGACCCGGCTGCGCGGAGTCGACCCGGTGGTGGAGGTGAGCTGGATCCCGGGCCGGCAGGACACCCTGTGCGTCGCCACGGCGACGTCCGCACAGCTGTGGGAACCGCACGGCGGCACCATGACGGGCACGCTCGGCGGGCTCTTCGAGGGCCTGCGCCGCGTGGCGTGCTCCCCGGAGGGGCGGGCGATCGCCGTCGAGGACTACGCGGGGCTACGGCTCCTGGACCCGGGCTCCGGCCGGGAACTGCACCGCGAGTTCGTGCCGTACCGCATGAACGCGCTGACGTTCGGCCACGACGGCTCCCTGCTGATCGCCGGTTCCGCACTGGACGGGCTGCGCGTCCTCGGCCCGCGCCTCGACCTCCTCGGACAGCTGCCCGGCCGGGTCACCGGCCCCGGCGACCTGAGCCTGTCCGCGAGCGGACTGTTCGCCGCCCGGCTCGACGCGGACACCATCGCGGTGTGGGAGCCGTCCGGCGCGGTGCCGCGCCCGCACCGGCGCCGCGACCCGGCCGCCCTGCGCCGCTGGGCCAACGCGATGGGCGTCACCGTCGGCAAGGTGCACACCCGCACCGGGGAACGGCCACCGGGCGTGCTGCGCGCGCTGCGCCTGCCGGAGGCCGGGCTGGGCTGTGTCGCCCCCGCCCTCGTGTGGTCGCCCGACGGCGCCCGGCACTGGTGCGAGTCCGGGCCGGGCCGCATCCTTGAGTACGCCGCCGACGCGACCCGCCCGCACGGCGAGGCGCCGGTGCGCAGCTTCCCGCACGGTTGGTACGACGCCGCCTGCCTGGCCGGCGACCGCCCGGTGCTGGTCCTGGCATCCCATTACGAGCAGGGCGTCAACCGGCTGGTGGACCCGGGCGACGGCGGAGTGCTCGCCGAACGCGCGGCAGGACAGGCGGTCACCGCCGATCCGGTGCGCCCGCTGCGCTGGGCGGCACCCGAACCCGGCGCCGCCCCCCGCCAGTTGCTGGTGCACGACCTGGCCCAGGACGGCGGCGGCCCGCAGCGGCTGCCCGTGGCGGACGGGGTGCGCCGGCCCGCCTGGTCCCCGGACGGCCGGCTGCTCGCGGCCGGCACCCGCGGCCGGGTGATCGTCTGGAGCACCGCCTCCACCGGCCGGTGCCGCCGGGTGCGAGTGCTGGACTGGCCCGACCCGCAGGCCACGGTGTGCCATGTGGCTTGGTCACCGGACGGCAGCCGGCTGGCCGCCACGCCGGGCAGCGCCGGCGGCCCGGTCGTGGTCTGGGACACCGGCACCTGGCAGCGGCGGCAGACGTTCGGCGAGGCCGGCGGCCGGGACTGGGCCCCGGCGCTGTCCTGGTGCGCCGACTCCCGGCTGCTGGCGTTCGCCTCCGCCGACCAGGACTCCGTGGCCGAGGTCTGGGACGCGCAGGAGGCGCGCCGGATCCGGGTGCTCGTTCCGCCGGACGGGGTCGGCGGGCATCTGTGGACGCTGCGCTGGTCCCCGGTCGGCGACCAGCTCGCGGCCACCTACAACTCCGGTGCCGCCGTGCTGTGGGAGCTGTTCACCGGCGGCCCGCGCACCGCCGCCGCCCCGGTCCCGCCGAGCGGCCAGGAGGAACTGGTACGGCTCGCCGTGCTCGCGGCCGTCCACGGGTTCGGGGTGCCGCTGGACCTGCTCGCGGACGTACTGGCGCTGCTGCACGGCACCACCCCGCCCCGGCTGCGCACCCTGGCCGACCACCGCGGTCTGCACGCGCTGCGCGAACTGGGCTGGCCGGGACCCGCGTTGGCGGGACTGGCGCTGCTGCTGGTCGCGGACCTGCCCGCCGACCCGGCGTACCTGGCCCCGCCCGAGGTCACCCCGGCCGATCTCGCCCAGGCCCTGGGCCGGGCGCTGACCGGCTCCTCCATCCCCGCCCGCAGATCCGCCCCCACGCTCACCGAGCTGACCGCGGCGCTGGGCACCGTGGACGACCGGCTGGTCGCGCTGCTGCGCATCCTCGGCCCCGACGCGGTGGCCGCCGACCCCACCCTGCCGGCCCGGATGCGCCGGCTGCCGCTCTCCCTCACCCCGCCCGGCCCCGCACAGCGCGCCCTGCTGGGCCTGAGGCTGCTGGACGGTGACACCGGACTCGCCATGGGCGGCGCGGGCGGCACCGGCCGCTCCGGGCTGGCCCGGCACGGCCCCGCCAACCGGCTGCTGCCCACCCAACTCGCCCTGCCCACCGAGCTGCTGAGGGCCCGCCACGCCCGGGACGAGCTGCTGTACCGCACCAGCAGCGGCCGGCTGCCGCGCGATCCGCACGGCCTGGTCCTGGTGCTGGACGACACACCCGCAACCCACGGCAAGGTCGGATCCGTGCTGCGGCTCGCGGCCCATCTGATGGCCGCCACCGTGCTCAGGCTGGGGCGGCCGTGCGCCCTGGTGCCGCTCGGCGAGCCGTGGCGGTCGCGGGTCCTGCAGGGGCCGGAGGACCTGGTCCATGTGTGGGCCGCCGGCCCGCTGACGGCGGGTGACGCGCCCATGGCGTTCCGGGAGGCCGAGGTGGTGGCCGCCCGGCTCACCGCCGACATGTCCGGGCCGCCCCGGATGGTCCTGCTGTCCCATCCCTACCTGCGGCCCGCACCGCGACCGGGACTGCGCGAACTGCGCGTGCACTACCCGCGCATCCCCTGGCGGGAGCCGGCCCGGCACCGCCAGGTACTGCCGCCGGAGCCGTCACCGGAGGAACTGCGGGCCGCCCTGACGGCGCTGCTGTCGGACGAGTGAGACAGGCCTCTGCGTGCGCTCAGCCGCAGAGCATCTGCTCGATCGCGTCCGGTCCGAGCGTCTGCAGCAGCTGCTCCAGTACCTCGGGCCGGAAGGCGTCGCCGAGCACCTGGACGCCCCCGCCGTCGACGCGGATGCTGATCCGCACCAGGCGCCCCTCGGGATGCTGCTCGTACTCCTCGGGCTGGATCAGGTCGGGGATGTGCTCGACCATCCGGTATTCGGCCATGGTGTCACCATCGTCCTTCCACTCCGGTGCCGCACCGGGGGCACCTGCCGTCTTCGAGAACGTTCTCGCCCAGGGCCCAGATGTCCCGTGCCACCACGGTGGTACGGCACCGCGGGCACCGGGTGGCCCGCCCGTCGGCGCCCAGGGCCCGCTCCACGTACACGTGCCGCAGCCCCGCCTCGTGCCCGATCCGCACCCCGGCCTCCAGGTCGGCCACCGGCGTGGGCGCGTGGCCGGTGCGGCGGTGGGCGGGGGTGGCCCGGACGAGATGCCAGGGGATCGCGGGGTCCAGCGCGGCCAGCGCCCGGGCGATCGGGCGCAGCGTGCCGGGACCGGCGGTGAGGCCGGGGATCAGCGGGGTCGACACCTCCACCCACACACCGCGTTCCCGCAGCCCGGTGAGCGCGTCGAGCACGGGACCGGGCCGGGCGCCGGTCAGTTCACGGTGGTCGCGTTCGTCGAGGGTCTTCACGTCGACGTTCACGGCGGCGACATGGCGGGCGGCGAGGTCGACGGCCTCCGCGGTGAGGAAGCCGTTGCTCTTCCAGACCACGTCCACACCGAGCGGACGGCCCGACTCGGCGAGCGCGGCGGTGAGTTCGATGGCCAGCGAGGGCTCGGTGTAGGAGATCGCGACGCACCCCGAGCGCTGTGCGGCCTCGCCGGTCACCCCCGCCGGGTCCACCGGCTCGGCGTCCCAGCGGACGGAGTCCACCCGGCCGTACTGGGACATGCGGTGGTTGATGCAGTAGTCGCACGCGAAGGTGCAGCCGGGCGCGGCCAGGGTCAGACAGGGGGCGCCCGGCCGGTAGTGGTACAGCGGTTTGCGCTCGACGGTGTCCCAGTGCCTCACCGACGACGCGAACGTCGCGGTCTCCAGCCGGTCCCCGGACCGGCGGCGCACCCCGCACAGTCCCGTCTCACCGTCCTTCAGCGAACAGCGGAAGGGACACAGCACGCACTGCACCCGTCCCTGCCGCGGCCGGTGGAGGACCGCCGGCGTCCACTGCATGCCCATGTACCGTCCCCCGTCCGGTCGGTGCGCGGTTGCCAGAGTAACTCCCGGAAGCGCCAGGGATGTTCCCTTCCCGGCAGGCGCGGCAGGCGCTCACCGGAAATCCGCTCGGCCCGGACCCGGCCCGGCGTCCAGCGCGGCCAGCACCGCGCGGCCCGCCTCGGCGTGCGCGCGGCGGCGGTCGGCCGCCGACGGGTCCGCGGCCGGTGCCGCCCTCGTGCCGGCGGACCGCAGACGCAGCACCTCGGCCACGGCCAGCTCGCCGACGCCCAGCCGGTCGTACGCCGCCGGGTCGTGCTGGAAGGCGAGCGAGGCCGCGGCCAGCACCCCGGACGCCGAGGAGCACCGGGACGGGCCGCCCGCCAGCAGCCGCCGCGCGCCCTCGGGCACGTCCGCACGGCCGGGCGGACGTCCGGCCGCGAGCAGATCGGTGATTGACAGACCGTCCAGCCCTGGCCAGCCGCCGCGTACCAGTGCCCCGGCCACGGCGCGGGCCTCGTCGCCGATGCCGTCGATGTCACCGGTGCCGCCGACGTCGGTGTCGTCCGGCGCGCCCGGGTGCCCGGCCAGCCGGGCCGCGGCACCGGCCAGCCGCAGCCGGGCCCCGGGCGGTGGATGCGGGCCGTCGAAGTCCCGCTCGTCCACGTCGTCCCCGGCGTCGAGCAGTTCGGCGAGTACGGCGGCGTAGGCGGGCCCGCACAGCACGGCGGCGCACACATCGGCGAACGCCTCGCCGGACCACCGCACCCAGGGGACGGCACGCTCGGGAGGCAGACCGGCCGTCGCGACCCGCCGGCGGATCTCGTCGCCGAGGCCGCAGTCGTCGTCGAGGTGGTGCGCGGCCTCGTGCGCCACCGTCAGCAGGGCGGGCAGATGGGAGCCGAAGGACCAGGGCACGTCGATGACCGGGAACGGCAGTCGTGCGGCGGCCGCACGGCCCTCACGGGTGTGGATGCCGCCGCGGGGCAGCAGATCCTGGTAGGCGCTGCCCCGGCGGTGCGCGCGGGGCGCGGCCGCCCGGCTGAAGCCGACCAGCGGCGGCTCCTTGGGGCGGGCACCGGCGAGCCCGAGGACCGGGCCGTAGCACTCCCACGCCACCTCGTCGGCGACGTCCAGGACCCGGCGGTAGTCACGGACGCGGCGCAGCAGGAACCGGGTGCGGTAGTAGTCCCACACATGGTGCAGGTCCAGTACCCGGCCGGGCACTTCGCCGGCGCGTCCGTCCGCGAGCCGGGCCCGTACGTCGGCCACGCCCACCCCCAGCAGCGCGAGGACCGCCTCCAGCTGGCTGTGGTGCTTCTCCAGCGGGCCGCCGGCGCGGCTCGCGCCCTGCCACTGGCGCAGCTCCTCCTCCAGCCCGGCGACGGCGTGCAGCCGCGCGGCGGCGCGCCGGACGGAGAGCGGGGCCGGGCCGCTCAGGGCGCGCCCCGGGTCGGCTCGGTCCCGGTCCCGGGCTCGGTCTCTTCGACGAGCTGGGGCGGGGCTTCGAGCACGGCCGCCGGGTCGTCGGCGGCCTGCTCCAGCAGCAGGGGCGGTACCGGCTCGGCGTCGAGGCCGCGTCCGGGCTGCACGGGCCCGTACTCCTCGCGCACCCCGCCGAGCCAGGTGCGGCGCAGCCGTACGACCCGGAAGAGCGGCGTGAGGGCCTCGCCGATCCACTGGAAGCCCAGGTGCCTGCTGCCGGCGAGCCGCGCCGAGCCCGCCAGGTCGAGCAGCTGCAACGGCCCGGCGCCGGCGGACGTGGCCAGGCGCAGCTCGGCCGAGGCCCCCGCCTCGGCGGCCACCAGCACGGCAGCCGCATCGGCCCGGACCACCTCGGTCACGGCGAGCAGCCCGGCCTCCCACCGGCCCTCCCAGTGGCGGCGGACGAGCGCCCGGGCCAGGGCCCGGGTGTCCGTCAGGCCGCTCCCGGCAAGGCCCCGGTAGGCCACCAGCGCGGCCCGCTGCCGGGCGAACCGCAGCAGCACTCCGGCGTCCGCGTCGACGAGGGCCGTGAAGAGCGGATCAGTGGCGCCGGACGCCTTGAAGCGGACGTCGATCCCGCCGCCGGCGTCGTGCAGGAAGGCACCGCGGGCCTCGGGTGCCGTCACGTCGAAGGCGATCCTGTGGTCGGCCAGTGTCCCGGCCGCGCGGACGGAGCCCCGCGCGTCCCGCAGGACGTCCCCCACGGTGACCTTCTGCAGCAGGGGCCAGGCCAGCCACCAGTCTCCCCACGCCTCGCGCATGGCGTCCCGGTACACGGCGAACGCATGGACCACGGCGTTCAGCTCCTCCCCTGTCCCGCCCCAGCACCTGCGCGCAGGCTAGCAGCGCCACACCCGGGACACGCCCGAACTGCCCTGACCCGTAGGGGCCTTGGCTCCGGTTTCTCCATCCGCGGAGGGAGAAGGGTGGAGGATGGCGGAGACGGGCGGGGGCCACTCCATCGACCCGTGGGTGGTGGTGACCGGCCGGGTACGCGGAGCAGTCTTGAGGCATGGGTTCTCTTCACTCGGCAGTCGTCCTGACCATCGACATCTGCGTCCTCGTCTTCGTCGCGGCCTGGGTCGTGGGCGCTGTCTACTTCGGCGTGCGGAGCCGGTCCGGACTGCGCGGCTGGGTGCGCGGACTGCGCCGCACGCTGCCGCGCCGGCTGCTGCTGACCGCGGGCGTCCTGGTGTTCTTCACCCTGGCCGGGCACTCCGAAGGCTTCTGGCGTCATCTGCGGTACTGGCAGCCCGCGCCGGCGCTCCTGGGTGCCCTGCTCGCCGTCGCCTCGACCGCCCTGCTGCTGTGGGCCCGCTGGGTACTGGGCACGATGTGGGCCAGTGTGCCGACGGTCCGGGAGCACCACGAGCTACGGACGGAGGGGCCCTACCGGCTGGTCCGCCACCCCATCTACACCGGGCTGCTCGGCCTGGTGGTGGGTGGCATGCTGGCTTGCGGCTTCGGTGTCTGGGTGGCGTTCCTGGTGGTCGCGGTGCCCTGGCTGCTGCGCCGGGCCCGGGTCGAGGACGGCCTGATGGCCCGGCGGTTCGGCGCCGCCTACGACGCCTACCGCGCCCAAGTCCCGGCCCTGATCCCGCACATACGCCCTGCGGCCCGCCGGCCCGGCCGGCGCCCCGCGGGCAGCGCGCAGCGGTAGCCCGGTCGTCGCCCCGGCGCCTCCCGGAGGGCGCGGGTGGTGACCGTACACGCGGCGCTCCGGCCGGTGATGGCATGATGACCGGCGACATAGGGCGACGGCGGTCCGAGGAAGCCGGTGTGAATCCGGCGCGGTCCCGCCACTGTGACCGGTGAGCGAGCTCCGGCAGGCCCCCGCCCCGCCCGGGGCGGGAGGGCCGGGCGGGCGACCCGGGAGCCAGAGACTCACGCGGTCGCCCCCTCGACGCACACCGGGGCGGATCTCCCCGGGAGGGGAGTGACATGGGCGTGCCGGAGAAGCCGGCGGAAGAGGCGTCCGGTGGCACTGTGGCGGGAAGCGCCGCGACGCCGTGCCGGGTCGTCGTGTGCCGGGACTGCTGCTGCGGCAGTCCCAAGGTCACGGGGGTCGATCACGCCGCGCAGACCGCACGGCTGCGGGCGGAGGTGCCGGTGCGCATCTCCGACTGCCTCGACGTCTGCGACCAGGCCAACGTGATCGTCGTACAGCCGTCCACCGCGGGCCGGGCCGCCGGCGCGCGGCCGGTCTGGCTCGGACTCGTCAACGATCCGGACGCGACCGAGGACATCGTGACCTGGGTGCGGGCGGGAGGCCCGGGCGTCGCTCCCCAGCCGGACATCCTCGGCCTGTACGCCTTCACCCCACCACGGCGCCGCGGGGCGTCCCCCCGGCCCCGGGCGTAGCCCCCCCCGGGGCCCGACCGCGCCGGCCCCCGCGAGCCCCCCCCCCGCCCAGCTGAGGCGCCCCCACGG